>VAWS01000007.1 GCA_005884515.1 Actinomycetota bacterium | reverse complement strand
GGGTCAGATCCGACGGCTCGGCGGCGGGCCTTTCAACTCTTGACGCAGATTCGTCCCGTGTAGTCGATCCGGGTGAGTAGAACCGGGTCGGCTTCCGTCGCGAAGTATTCGTCGACGGCAAGTCTGCAGCCGTCCCAGTGGCCGTAGTCATCCACGATCAGGACGCCGCCCTGCGATAGACGCGGGTAAAGGTGGATTAGCTCGTGACGCGTGGACTCGTACCAATCAGTGTCGAGTCGTAGGAGGGCGATACGACTGGGCGCCTGCTCCGGCAGGGTGTCCTCCACGCGCCCACGGACGAAATGCAGACGTTCCGCCGGATATCCGGTCGCCATGACGTCGCGCCGCACGATGTCTTCGTTGAAGACGTCCGGATCAAAGAAATGCGGGAAGGCCCGGTGTTCAGTACCCTCAACGTCTTTCCACCAGTCCAGCGCGGTCCGGTCGACTCGTGATGTGTCGACTTCCGTCGGCCGGGTCATCCCTTCGAACGTGTCGTAGAGGTAGATGTCACGATCGTCGCGTCCTAGATCCAGCAGCGTGTAGATCATGGCCATGATCGAGCCGCCTCGCCAGACGCCGCATTCGGCAAAAGCACCGGGCACGTCGCGCTTGACGCAATAACGAACTGAGTCGATCAATGCAACAACCCGCTCAACGCTCGTCATTGAGAACGGCAGCGCCTTGTCGACGATCTCTCTTTCGAGCGCGCTAAGCGTAGCCATCTCGGGCGGGCTCGCAGAAGGCTCCAATGTTTCTCGCCGTCGTCGGAACCGACGGACCACGCTTCGGATCATGTTCTTGCCTTGAATAGCGGATGGGGACTATGCCCCCAGGCAACGATCAAGATGAGCGATCACCGACCGATCTGGGCAAGCGATGCCGGGTGCGGCGAGTCAAACGCCTCAGGACGTTTGCAGGTGTGAGGCCCTCGAGCCTGACGTTCGGCCAAGGCGTTTCGCGACGATGTTCGAAATACACCTCACGCATCTCCTGGTCACACAAATAATGCCACGGCTTGTTGGCCCCGCCACCCTCGAAATGGCGGATGGCCGGCCGCCGTCGGGCTTCATCGGTGGCATCCGATCCGAAGATTCCCACGCTTGCGGAAAAGGTGAAGAGAGCGCTCATGGAGTTCCATCGGGGGTGCAGAGGCAAGCGCCTGCCTGCAAGCACTACGTTCATCGCGTCCTGATCGGGGAACCAAAAAGCCTCGCCGTGTTCCAGCGCGCACTCTCGCAAAGCGGTGGTGCAGTTGTCCGCTCTCATCTCATCAAGGTCCATGAGGAGGACGCCCGTGTTGAAATAGCTCTCAGGGGAAGGCAAACCGAGCTTGGCAGGATAGTCCACGTCCCAAGGTCCAAATACGTTCGTAACGGCCGCAACGTAGTTGCCCTTCAGATCGGTTTCCCATAGAGGCTCGAGCGAGTCAAGAGCGATGAGGTCGGCGTCCAGGTACAGGACCCGCTCCACGTTCGGCAGGAGTTCGGGCAGATGGATCCTGTACCACATCGCTCGGCTGAAGTGCTGCGTGATCGGTAGCCCGTCGATCCGCTCGTCGGGAATCTCAACGAACGAGATGGTGCCGCCCTGGCGCTCGATCATCCCGGCCACGAGCTCCCTTGATCTGGCGGGGACGTCGGGCCCGTGGAGGTAGTGGATCCGGAAGCCATGACCGGCACCGTGACTCAGCGCAGAATGCAGCATCGCCGCACAGTGCGGCATGTAATTGCGGTCCGACGCGCAGGCGAGCTGGATGGAAGTGCTCATCACGGGTAGCCCTCCGGCAGCGAGCCGGCCTTTCGCGAGCTCCACGCAACGAGGCGTCTGTGGAGCCGCGCTGCCAGCGCCCCGTTGAGCGCCTCAAGCTTGGCGCGCAGCGAGGTAGAAGGTTTCATGGGTACATATGCCCCGGGCATGAGCACGGGTAGAAAGGTCCGCACATCCGTAAATCCCTAGAGTCCAATTAGCCTTACCAACTTGGTCGAAACAGTTTCGCATCATCGTAGCCTCCGCGTCTCATCTCACGCGTACGACCCGGAATCTCATTCTGACCTTCGTTCGCAGTAGTGCGTCATGTCTGGCCGTTGTTTGCCTGTTCCGATGAAGGCCACCAGCCGAGAAATGGCGGACCTGAGATCGCAGCCGTGAACGGGGGCAAATCCGGGCTAGAATCAGGCCATGGATCCTACTGTTCGGTACTTCTACACCACGTTTATGGATGCCATCAGGTATCTCGTCACTGGAAGTGCCGATCGCCGGGTCCGTCAACGAACTTCATCGCAGAGGAAGCGGGAGTGGGGGCTAGGATCGCGCGCAACAGCGCGAAGGATCATGCGTCCCTGATGCGTCTCGAAGGCTTTTGTTCGGCTCAGGAGCCATTACGGCTATCCCGCGGATCCGGGGTCTGGGGCAATCGCATCGAGCAACGCTGTGTCGCAGAATCATTCCGGGCCGCGACCGCTTTCTCGTTACGCCGCCATTGTCATCGTTCAGTTCCGGAGGATCTCCGGCTGGGAGACCCGCCGGCCAATCAGCGGTCTTCGAGCTAGCGGTATGGACCCGATCCTTCCCACGTTCCTGATCGTCGGTGCGGCCAAGTCTGGAACCAGCTCGCTCTGGCATTACCTACGGGAACATCCCGACGTCTATGTGCCAGCTGGGAAGGAAATCAACTTCTTCAGCGATGAAGCAAATTTCTCTCGTGGGCTGGATTGGTACACATCCCACTTCAAGTCCGGGGCAGGAAAGAAGGCTATCGGAGAGGCATCACCCTCATATCTCTTCCCGGTCGAGGCCGCGCCTCGCATGGCATCTGTTGTCCCGAAGGCTCGTTTGGTAGCCATCCTTAGAAACCCCGTCGACCGAGCATATTCGCACTTCCTTCACGCTCGGTATTACGCCATGGAGCGACGCAGCTTTCGGCAAGCCTTCGAGGATGAACGCCAGGCGACGGACGGTAGACGCTGGCCGTTCTATCTCGCGTTCAGCCGCTACCTTTCCCAACTCGTCAATCTGACACAGCATTTTCGTCGGGAGCAGCTCAAGGTTCTCTTGTTCGATGATCTCGCTGCGAATCCTCTCGAAACATTTCGAACGCTTTGCCTTCACATCGGCGTCGACCCAACGATCATCCCCTCGAACGTCGGGCAGATTACGAATACGTATCGCGAGTCACGTGCAACTCCTCTGCTTCGTCTCCTGATACGACCTGCTCTTGGTGGAAAGATCCCGTTGAAAATCTGGCTCCCGATGCTGCGCCTCTTTACTCGTGAGGGTCTCTCACCTCCCCCCATTGAGCCCGATCTCCGGCACGATCTCATGGAGTATTTCGCCGAGGACAATGCGAAGCTCGGCGCGTGGCTTGATAGGGATCTGAGTATTTGGAATAAGTAGTGCGTCCCAAAGATGCGCAAGACGCGGCACTTGGGTGGCGTCAGGCGCTTTCTTGGGCCGCCGTGTTCTCCGTCTCGGCCGACTGCCCGGCCACCGCCGGGCGGAGGCGCCGCCAAAACCTCGTCAGATCATCGACGATCCGCACGTCTAGGCAAAAAGTGTCGAACCCTTCTTCCATCGTCTCGTACCCGAGACTCTCAACGTAGCGACGGCACTCCCCCCGAACCTCGGACGAGAGGTGAAAATGCTCATAGACAAGAAGCCGGGGGCGGTGAAGAGCAAAGTCGATGTTCTTTATGACTTCCCAGTCGAACCCCTCAGTGTCGATAAGGATGAGGTCGACCCGCTTGACTCCGTTCTTCGCGCACAGAGTCTGAAACGTCACACAGGGGACTTCTGTGCGGACAACCCTTCGCTCGAGGTCGGGGATCTTATCCCGGTGATCCATGATCGTTTCGAGGACGAACGACCCGATCCCGTCGTACCAATCCGGAACCGCCCCCTTCTCCTGCTCATCTAGTTGAGCGAGATGATAGAAGGGCAACCGGGAGTCGCGGTCGGCGATGGCGACATTCTCGAGTATGACGCCCGGTGTGTCTCCATAGTTCTGACGCAAACGCTCGAACACATAGGGAACAGGTTCAACCATGATGCCACCCCAGCCACCTGCATGGATCATCGAGCTGAGGTGGTCGTACTTCTCACCGTCGTTGGAGCCGACCTCCACGAAGCCGTGGAAGAGGCCGGAGGGCGTCAATGGATCAGCCGCCCAAGCTCGGACGCAGGCCTCGAAAGATCATCGCCCCGATCTGTCCAGAGGGTTCAAAACGACTCCAACGAAGGGTAACGTCTGGAGGAGCACACATGCCAGCGTGCCCACACCGCTCACGCGCGCCCGTCCCCCGACACACCCACTAGCGGGCAAGTTGCCCCGTATCGGCTGCTTGTCCAAAGGACTGCTCGCTATACTGCGCCGCGAGACCGCCGGGTGAATCCCGCCCGGCCCTGGAAAGATTCTGAGAAAACCTTCGCGTCTATCTACCAGGTCCCGCTCATGTTAATCACGACCAACCAATCCTGATGCGGATTCTGGTGCTGACCAACATGTACCCGCCACATCACTACGGCGGTTATGAGCTCTCTTGCTACGACACTGTCGAACGGCTTAGGGCCCACGGCCATAGAGTCACTGTCCTCACGACCACGTTGCGCCTGCCCGGCGTGGCCGATCGCCGCGACGAGCGCACTGGCGGCGTCCGACGGGATCTTGCTTTCTACTGGGACGACCATCGGCTGCTCAGTCCGTCGCTTCCGGAGAGACTGAAGATCGAAAGGGCCAACCAGCTGGCCCTTGAGAATGCGATCTCGGCCGAACGGCCCGAGGTCGTTTCCGTTTGGAACATGGGAGCGATGTCGTTCGGCCTTCTCACGACGATCATCGAAAAGCAGATACCCCTCGTTTATATGGTTTGCGACGACTGGCTCCTCTATGGTCCCAAGCTCGACGCTTGGTCTCGGCTCTTCACCGGTCGCCGGGCGATCGCGCGCGCGGTACGCCGTCTCACCGGAGTACCAACGTCCGTTCCGGAGCTGGGAATGAGCGGCACATTCCTCTTCGTGAGCGATGTCGTGCGACAAGCCGCCACGAAGACCACACCGGAAGCAGCGCGCAACGGCTCGGTCGTGTACTCAGGTATCGATCGGAGGTTCTTCCCCCCTCTCGCTGGAGGTCGTCCACGCCGCGCGTGGCGATGGCGTCTCCTTTACGCGGGGCGTCTCGATCAGCGAAAAGGCATCCACGTCGCGCTGGATGCCCTCTCCTTTCTTCCGGATGAGGCAACCTTGGAGATACGCGGACGCGGCGATTCCGACTACCTCTCGACCTTGAGGGAACAGGCCGCGCGTTTGGGAGTCGAAGGACGTGTCCGTTTCAGCGACCACTCCGGCAGAACCGACCTCCACAAGGCCTATATGGAGGCCGATGTCGTCGTATTCCCCGTCCTTTGGTCCGAGCCGTTCGGACTTGTTCCCCTAGAAGCGATGGCCTGCGGTATACCCGTCGTCGCAACGGGAACGGGTGGATCCGGGGAATACCTCCGCGACGGAGCTAACTGTCTCCTCTCTCCCCCCGGCGACGCGACGGCTCTGGCGAAAGCCGTCCGTCGGCTCGCTTCCGATGTTGAACTTCGCAACCGCGTTGTCGAAGGAGGTCTGATGACCGCGGAAGAGTTGGACATCGATGCTTTGGCCGGGACCCTCGAGGCATGGCACCGCGCCGCTGCAGAGCGGTTTCAGCACGGCCGTCCCGAAGAGCGCCGGTCGCCGACGGATCGGCTCGACGATCTGGATCGTCACCAGCAGCGATGACGAGAATCGCCCTCTACGCATCACAGCTTGCCCCCGGCGGACCCACCGATACCCATCCGTCGCCTCCCCGGACCCAGACGTGCCCTGCACCTGGCCTGGTACCTCGCGCGGTACCCGAAGATCGAACGCTTCTCCCCCGACGCCGATCTGGTACACGTGCTCTCCCCCACGTTCCCCGTTCCCTCGCGTAAGCCGATCGTGTACACGCTTCACGACCTGCAGCATCTCGACGACGCCGGAGCGTTTCGGCGTCGCGAGAGCAGGCTCGGGATCGCGGCACTCAAGGATGCCGCGAAACGTGCAGCGATGATCGTCGCCGTGTCGGGCGCCGTCGCCGACGCGGCGGAAGACCGGCTCGGGATCGAGCGCGCGCGCATCACCGTCGTACACCACGGCATCTCGGACCGATTCCGAGTCACGCTCCCGGAAAGCACGCTGGCCGAGGTCTGCTCGCGCTTCGGAGTGGAAAGAGGCGGATACTTCGTCTGCGTCGGCAAGGTCGAGCTTCGCAAGAACGTCACGACCCTCGTACGAGCGGCTGCGCTCAAGCCGCACACCATCCGCCTCCTCGTCGTGGGCCCTCGAGGCTTCGGCGCAGAGGAGGTCGGCGCGGAGATCGAACAGCGGGGTGTCGGCGCCGACGTGACCCTGACCGGCCACGTCTCGGATAACGATCTCATCGCATTGATCGCCGGCGCGCGCGCACTTGTTCATCCGTCTGGATTCGAAGGGTTCGGCTTCACACCCCTCGAAGCGATGGCCCTGGGAACCCCGGCCATCGCGTCGCGAGCCGGATCCTTGCCCGAAGTGCTGGGGAACGGGGCGCTGCTGCTGGATGGGATCGATGCCGAGGCATGGTCGACCGCGATGATCCGACTCCAACAAGACCACGCGTTCGCCGATTCCCTCGCCGAACGTGGACGCCGGCACGCGGCGATGTTCACGTGGGAACGGGCCGCTCGAGAAACCGCGGCTGTGCATGAGCTGGTGACGATGGATTAAGGATTCGCTTGTGCGACCCTTCGCCGGTCCAGGATCTCATCCATCACGTCATCGACCCGTCTAACGAAGCGATCCCACGAGAACTGAGCGGCTCTCGCCCGAGCCGCCGTGCGCATCTCTTCGGCGCGCGACGTGGAAGTTGCCTCGAGCATCGCGTCCGCAAACGCGTGTGCAGTCGGTGGAACAAGCCAACCCGTCTCACCGTCCACGACCGACTCACGGGGGCCCCCCGCGTCCACCGCGATGACGGGCGCGCCGCAGGCCATCGCTTCGAGCGGAACCATGCCGAAATCCTCGTTGAGGGTGGGAAAGACCAATGCGCGGCACCCGCGCAAGAGCTCGCGCAAACGCTCCTGAGAAGGTCCCGTTTCGAATCGCACCGGCAAACCCGCCGCCTGCGCACGGAGCGACTCAAGGTAGTTCTCGTCATATGGATCGACCACGCCCGCTATCACCAGAGATAGGCGGCCTCCCCGCCGGACTGCCTCGGCGAATCCTGCGATCGCAAGGTCGACGTTCTTCCACCACTTGATCCTCCCTGCGACGAGGAGGAAGTCTTCCCTGGATCGTCCATCATCGAAGAACCACTCCAGATCGACGCCCGGATGAAGCACCTCTGCCGGACCACTTGGTACAAGGCGCGCGTTCTGGACGCGGCGAAGAACCTCCCCGCTGCAAACGAACGCGTGGTCATAGCGCCGCCACATCCGGCGATCCACGGCATCGAGCGCAGGGCCCAACACGCTCAGAGCCTGCGACTTGCGCTTGTCACGGCGCCGCAGCCCCTCTCGCAAGGCCGGGTCGTGAAGGATCTTCAGAGGGGTCCAGCAGTAACACGCCGCGGGTAGGCGGGTCCGCGCCATGATCAGATCGCCGAGATCATTCGACGAAACCAATAGGGCGTCAGCATCTCGCTCGCTTAGCTCGGTGCGAGCGATCCTCCAGGCGGCACCGACCAGCGGAGTCATAGACCGTTCGACGGACACGGGGGGCTTGAATTCGATGACACGGCCGCTCAGCCCCGGGTACGTCAGCTCCGCCCGGAAGCGATGGGTATAGATGGTTACCTCGTGTCGTGAACGCTGCATCAGTTCGAGCAGCGTTCGCTCGATGCCTCCGATCAAGTGAACCCATGGGCAGTACACGGCGAGGCGCATGCCGAGGATGATAATTGAGGGCAGCATCCGAGGCTGCTCGAACGATGCACCGGATGACGCCACGCCATCGTGCTACGTTCACCCTGTGTGTGTCACACCTCGTCCAACGATCCGATGACCGTCCGACGCATCCTGATGATCTCGAGCCTTTGGCCTCCGGTCGTCCTCGGAGGTGCGGAGTCCTATGCTTCGGCTTTGGCCGATCAGTTGCGCGCGCGCGGCGGCGAGGTAGGCGTTCTCACGTTCGGCGTCGGCGGAGACGACGTCGTCTCTACGCTATCTCCATGGCCGTACAGGCTCGACGCGTACGCATCCAAAGGAGCTGCTTCTCGATCAGCTTTCCACCTGCTCGACGTTTACCGGCCGGCGGCACCTCGGGCCATCCATGAGGCGATCGACGCATTCCGGCCAGACGTGGTGCACACACACGCCGTGTCCGGCCTCTCGAGCGCTGCTCTTGCGATACGCGACCGCACGGGCATAGGACACGTTCACACGATCCACGACTACTGGCTGCTCTGCCAACGCTCATCCCTCTTGAAGCGGAACGGAGGTGCATGCGACACACGCTGCCTTAGTTGCCGTGCGATCAGCACGATAAGGAACAAGATCATCGATCGGCACCCGCCGGACGTCGTCCTCGCTGTTTCGGAGGCGGTTGCCGTGGAGCACAGAAGTATCGCGTGGATACGAGACCGGCTGCGGGTGGTACACAATCCGGTCGTACGAACGTCGCGTAACATCCGCACCGGTAACGGTGTGGTCTTCGGCTACCTCGGCCGGCTGACTAGGGATAAGGGCGTCGCGACCTTGGTTGCAGCGTTCGAGGCTGCGGACCTCCCGCAATCGGCTCGTCTCCTCATAGGAGGGGGCGGGCCCTTGTCCGAAACGCTCGCCGCGCGCGCATCGAACCGGATCGAGCTGCTGGGCTGGCTGGATAACACCGCGCGGGACCACTTCTTCGAACGGATCGACGCGCTCGTGGTGCCGTCGGAGTGGAAAGATCCCGCTCCGCTCGTCGTGAACGAGGCGCGCGCCCGGAACATACCGGTCATCGGGGCCTCCATCGGCGGAATACCGGAGCTCATAGCGCCGTCATCCCGGCCGTTCCTGTTCCGCCCCGGTGACCGGAAGGAACTATCCGAGAGATTGCTGAGTTTCGCGAACGCGCCGGTGGGCACATCAGCCGACGCAGACGACGGGCTGTTGGACTGGGACGAACATCTGAAGCTTGTCATGGACGCGTACGAAACGGCGTGCGGGATCGCGCAGAAGCGAACGTGACGGCTCGAATGCGGATCGGGCTTCTTGCCTCCGCTCTCGCCGGCGGCGGCGGCATGGGGCGATACATCCGCGAGCTCATCCTGGCTCTTGGTCAAGAACAGGCCGTCGAGATGACGGTCATCATCCCGCCGGAAGCTCGTGGCGCCCTCGAAAGCATCGATGTGCCGAACGTAAACGACATCATCACCGTCGGTGGACGCAGCCAGATCGACCGGGCGCTGTGGGAGCGTTATCGCCTCGGCCCGATCCTGGAGAAGCGCAGTGTCGACGTCATCCACGGAACGAAGCATCTGCTGCCCCGAACCAAACTTCCAACCGTGCTGACGGTGCATGATGTGCTGGCGATCACGTGGCCCCAGCAATACGCCTTCGTTAAGAGGGCCCTCCTACCCCGTTATTTCCGCGCTTCGCTTCGTGCAGCCAGCGTTTTGTTGGCGGTCAGCGAGGCGACCGCGAAGCGGCTTGCGCAGGTCGACGGATCTTTTCGATCCAAGACGATGGTCGCACAGAACGGGGTATCCGTAGAGCTCACGTCGGCGTCTCCCCTTCTTCCCATCGATAAGCCGGCCGGTCGATTCGCATTGGTGGTCGGCGACCTTTCGCCTCGGAAGAACGTGTCCCTTCTCATCGACATCTGGGACCGGGTAGCCTCCGCCACAGATGGGCTGCAACTTGTCGCGGTAGGCCCCGACGGGTGGCGAAGCGCCCAGACGCGCGACCGGCTCGAAAAGCTCGCAGAGCGGGGGCACGCGATGTGGGCACACCGAGTTGGGGACCAGCAGTTGCGTTGGTACTACGAGCACGCGACGGTCGTTCTCGCTCCGGCCATCGAGGAAGGGTTCGGTCTTCCAGTTGCAGAGGCACTTGCGCTCGGAGCACCTGTCATAGCGAGCAACGACGAAGCGCTCGTCGAGGTGGCCCGTGGTGGCGCGGTCCACATACCCGCTGACGATCCGACCGCGTGGGTCGAAGCGATCGTTTCGGCGGCCGGTCGTTCGGTCCCCCGGCTGCCTCAGCCTTCACTTCCGACGTGGCGCGAACACGCTGCACGCACGGTCGACGCCTACCGCCGGGCGATCGGGGGCTAGAGGGATGGTCGACACTACATCGGGAGGTTTTCGGAGCGTCCATATCTATGACTTCAACCGAGCCGACCCTCACGCGTGGCTCCCTTGGGCGGACCTCTCTGATCCCGTCGGCGAGCATCCATGGATCCCGAGAGACGCCGAGTACATCGGGAGGACCTTGCTCGCACTCGCCGACATCCTGGGGCCTAGCAGAGCGGCGAACCTCCGGGTGCTCGTTGCTTGGTTCTGGGGAGTGGAGCCCAAGCTGCCGTACACGGGGGACGATGTGATCGTCTTCTGCCTCGGCGACGAACTGGGAAGGAAACCGAACTACTCGCACGACGTAAACCTCGTCGCGAAGACCGGCGGATGGACACGGCGACCGTTCGTTGCGTTGGGCCCGATCCGGAGCTGGGGCCACGTGCCGGCCGCCGTGCTGCAGGAGCTGCGCGCGCAGCTGCTTCGTCTCCCCAGCGCCGTCGCTTCGATGGTTCGCACGATCCGTCATCGGAGGCGACCCCACTTCATCGAGATCCCGCTGGCCCCTTGGTCGTTCCCGACCGGACGGGCTGCCCCTTTGGATGCGCGCCGTTACGACCTGTCTTTCGCCGGAAGCATGATCAATGAAGGGCGCCGCAGGTGGGTCTTGCCCCAGAAAACCCGCTCGCGGCGGAAGCTCATCGCCGCTCTCGAAGAGATAGCGCGTGAACGACCGGACGTCCGGGTTGAGATCCGACTTTTCGACTCCTTTCACGATGCAAAGCTCGTGGAAGGCTATGAAGAGCTGATGATGCAGACGAGGCTTGCTCCGTGCCCTCGAGGAGGATTCCGCGAAACATACCGACTGTTCGAGGCGGCCGCATCGGGCTGCGTGCCGATAACCGAGCCGCTGCCGCAGCGTCGCTGCAAGCAGCTCTGGAGTGGTGGTCGAAAAGATGCTCCCCGAAAGCGACCGCGATGCTGGTGGCCGAGGGCATCGGCGAAACAGGTCGAGCGGGGGCTTACCATGACCGCGGACAGTAAGACGAAGTCGTGACGATGACCGGGTGCAACATCAGATCTGCGAGAACGAGACGGGAGACTTCCGGTTGAGCAGCACGATCACGGAACGGCCGTGGGCGATCAAGTCTCTGGCGACCGCCGCCGGCCTCGTGTTCTTGAGTGGTGTCATCGTTCTGGCAGTCGGCCATCCTCTCGCACTGCTCGGAGTCCTGCTCGCCGCCGCCGCGGTGGTTGCGATCTTCCGGTATCCGATCCTGGCTCTCGGCTTCCTCTTCTTCATCCAGCCTTTCAACGTCGCGATCTTCACAGCTCTCAAGAGCCACGCCGGGCTCAATGCCGGGCCTCTCGTGTATTGGAAAGATGCCGTCATCGTGGCGCTTTTCGCGCGCGCATTGCTCGAGCGCATCGTGAGGGACCGTCGTGTTCCGCTCGGAAACACCGGCGACAATTTCGTTCTCTTCTACGTTCTCGCCTTCATTTTGTTCGCCGTGGCGTCTCCGGCTCGTACGACCGTCTTGCCTGCACTCGGCCTCTACATCGAAGGCCCCCTCTTGTTCCTGACCATCAGATGGCTGCGGCCTAACAAGGACCAATTGAGTTTCTTGATCGCCGCGGCGCTGACCGCTGCGCTTGTGATGGGAGGGGCCGCGCTGATCGAGTGGTTCGGGCCGCGCTTAGCCTTCCATCGCTGGTATGGAGCCGTCCCGCCGCCGAGTGGGGAGCCGTTCGTTCTTCCGTCGGGAGGCTACCGAGCGGGTTCATTCATAACCGATCCACTCATCCTCGGTTTCTATCTTGCCGCACTGCTTCCCTTCGCCACAGGGGTAGTGACGGTCCGCTCGAGATTGCGGTGGATCGCGGCGCTCACTGTGGGGCTGTGCGCCGGCGGACTCATCGTTACGATCACTCGAAGCGGATACATCGGCGGCGGTATAGGAGTCCTCGCCGTCCTCGCCCTGACGGTTCGCAACCCGGGCATCCGGCTTTCCATCGTTGGCCTTGTGGTCGTGATCGCAGGAAGCATCTCGATCTCCTACCTCGCCTCGAATAATCAGGATCTCGTGCGGTCGGAAAGCAACTCTTCTCATCGCGAGCACCTGTTTCAAGACATCGACCTCCTCGCGGCTCGGCCGTTCGGGTACGGCTTGGGTACCACGGATCGATATCGATTCCGGCCGAAAGCTGGAGCAGGACAATTGGGGGCAACCGAGAACACCTTCTTGGCGCGCGCGCTCGAAACCGGAGTGCAAGGTCTCTTCCTTTACCTTGTGGCGTTATATGCGCTCATGATGAGACTACGATCCACACGGCTGCGGGCTCGCGCCCGCGGCGACGGGGAGCACGTCGCAATCGCTGCCGGCGCGATCGGCGCGATCATTGCGCTCGCAGTGGCAGGCCTCTTCCTGGGCGTCCAGGAGTTGGTGGTCGAAATACCTTTATGGGGGATTCCTGGCATCGCACTTGCATGGCCCAACGCAGTGCCGGCCATGGGACCGGTGCGTTCGCAGGCGAGCGCGGACGCAGTCGTGGCTTAAGGTTGCCGATACCCGATTCTCGCGCGAAGCGCTGAGATAGCGTCATTCGACTGATAAACTCGGCGTCATGCTACGTCGCTACGTTTTGCCGTGCGCGCTCATATTGTTTGTCTCGATCGGTGCCGGAGGCCTGGCCTACAAGAGGCAAGCGAAAACCGTTTACTCAACCAACTGTGTGTTTCAAGCGTTCATCCATCTTTCGCGTGAGGATCCCTCCACGCCCGAGCACGCGCAGTTCATAGGCGGCCTCGCCTTGCAAGAGGTGGGCACCGTCGCGTCTTCCGGCCTCTACCGCAGGGTGAGCGCGCACGAAAAGACGCCGGCGGGCGTTATCGCCAGCGAGACGACGACTGCGCCTTCCCCTGGCCTCGGCACCTTCTTTGTGACGGTCATGGATCCCAGCCCTGCGAGGGCGACCCGTCTCGCAAATGCAGTGTGTAACGAATACGTGAGCTCGATAAAGAAGAATCGCGCAGATCAGCTCGCAGCTAAGGTGAAAGCGGTGCAGGACCGCATCGATTCGATCGAGAGTGAAGTGGCCAAGCTTGCTGCGATCCCAGCGGCCAAGCTGACGCCTGGTCAAAAAGTCACACTACAGACACGCACAGCCCAGATCCTCTACAACTCGCAATTGTTGGCCAACATCACAAGCTATCCGCCCGACGAAGTGTCGTTGCTCTCGCCTGCGGGAACGGTCAACAAACAGAAGATCGGGGATCTGTCGAAGAAACTGGTTATCGCGGGCGTGGCCGGCGTTTTGGTTTGCTTCCTTTACATCCTGATCGGCGAGATACTCGCCATGCGCGGAAGTGATTCCCGTGGGTCCGGATCTCTTGATGAGCATATCAACGAAAGGGAATCTGCTCGGAACCCACAGGTGATCCAACCGGCCCGTTCCACGGTTTCACACGAAGACCCGCGAGGAGTCCACTAAGGAACGCCCGTCCCAGGATCAGGCCACTCACCGGCTTGCCTTCCGATGCTCGCGAGTGCCGGAGATAGCCCTTCAACTGGCCGAGGCGGCTGCGGAGAAACGACAAAGCAATCAGGGGTTCCTCTCGGAGAGCCTTTCCGATCCATACCCCCGCACCGTGTTCGTACGAAACGATCGTGCGTCGATCCTCTTCCTCGGTGCGCCAGGGTATGTGGCGAACTGCTTCGCCCGTCCCGGAGACAAGGGCGGCTCCGCTCCTGAGGAGTCGGACGATGAGGTCGGCATCCTCACCGGCAGCTCCCGATGGCGAGCCGGGACCCAAGCGCTCGTCGAACCCTCCTACGGAAAGAAGCCGGCTCTTCAGACCGGCGAGGTTCGACGAATGTCCGATGAGCCACGGCGGAGCGCCGTGCCGATGGCGGCTAGGCATCGCAGCAGCGTCGGCCGAATCAGCCCCCCACCTGCTTAACCCGGTCACCTGACCGAACGATGCGTCGACATCCGGCTCCCGAAGTGCCTCGAGGTGATCGCGAACCCAGGTGGTGGGCACTTCGCAGTCGTCATCCGTGAACAACACGACGTCGCCTCGAGCGTTGCGGAGTCCGATATTTCGTGCTCGAGAAACCCCCGAACCGTCAACGGGCACAACAGTTGCGGCCAGCCCGATGTCCGAGCAGATCTGCGCTGCGAAAGGCTCCCCCTGTTCCACGACGACAACGTCTGCATCTGGGACGATCGCGACCGCCCTTTGAACACTTGCAAGGCATCTTCGAAGAAGGTCCCGACGGTCGCGTGTACAGACGACGACGGTGGCCCTAAGTGCTGCGCGCTTCTGCGGTGCAGCGACAGAACCGGCCGGTCTCAATGCGGCCGTATCTCGCCACCACGATTCGAGCGCTGCCCCGGCGGCTGCGCTCGTGTAGTGCCGAGCCAGCTCGAACGCGGTTCCCGCGCGGGCGGCGGCCGACGCAGGATCATCCAATGTGGCCACGACGGCGTCGGCGAGATCCCCGGCGCCCTCAGCAACGAGGAGGTGTTTCCCTGCAACCGCCGGGATGCCTTCGAGGGCACTCGGTGTTGCGACAAGCGGGGCCCGGCATGCCATAGCGTGCAGAACCTTGTTCCGCATGCCCGAGCCCATGCGGACGGGGGCGATCACGACGGCAGCTCCCCAATAGAAGGGCCGAACATCCCCCACGTCGGCGAGGAATTCCCCTCCCACGGCCTCAACGAGGCGGCGGAGCTCATCGGTCGGGAAGCGGCCGACGATCCGGAGACGAGCGTCCGGACGCCGAGCACGGACCCTCGGCCAGATGTCGGAGCAGATCCATCGAACGCTATCCGCATTCGGTTCCCAAGAAAGCGAGCCGATGAAGGCCACCGTTGACGTTGAAGGAGGACTCGACCCGCGTGCGAAGAACTCGTCCGGAATCGGATTGGGGATAACGGTCACGTTTCTATCCAACATCTTGGCAACGATCGCGGCGTCGACCGACGAAACGCACGCGACCGAATCAGCCTTCCGATACCAGAGGGGTTCCCAACGGAGCGCGGTGCGGCGCTCCAACCGACGGCGAACCGATCGGAGCGATAAGCCGTCTTGCGACAGCACAAGATCGGCCTGGCGCGACACGACATCGAAAAGGAATAGCGCGGTCGGTGCGTTCGCGACGTCGGCGACTGGGGCTAGGTCTCCTTGGAGGATGCAGACGAGGTCGACGGGTCGATATCGCTCATGAGCTGCGACTGCTTGGGATAAGGGTCTCACTTGGCCGACCATGGCTGAGGCCACAAAGTTTGGCGCCGCTCCCCTTAGTAACCGCGCAACTCTCCTGATGCGGCCACGCGACATCCGGTTCCAAGGCCACGGAACGACCTCCACGCGCACACCCATCTCTTGGACACGCAGGAGCGCCTCGCGGCTGATATCCCAAAAACTGCTGATGATGCTTATCTGGTGCGACGCGGCAACGGCTCGTAAGAGCTCGAATTGATGGACCTGAGCGCCTGAGCCGTGGGCGTCCGGAAATTCGCGCGTGACCCAGAGGACTCTCAACTGTGGTCGAACTGCTCATCCGGCGGAACCAGCGTCGAGGGTGCCTCTCCGAAGTTTTCGCTCCCGTCGGCGACACCGGGCGCCGGCGTCTCGACAGGGCGCGGGGACGTCTCCCCGCTGGGCTTCGCTCCCTGATCGATGTCGGTCGACGGGTATGCGCGCGCCTCGAACGTAGCGCGCAGATCGGCTGCTCCAAGAACGAAGGGACGCCCGGAGACGTAAAACAAGATCGGCCGCGAACCCGACATCGGCGCGTCCACAGCAAGCCTGGTCCCGACCAGGGCTTCAGCTGAATACGACCGCGTTGGCAACAACGCGGGAAGACGAACGATCCACCGCACCATGCCGCCTGCATCGACCGGAGTCGGCTCGCTCAGAACCGGAACTTCTCCATACACGAGTTGACCATCCTCGGTGTAGATCCGAAGCAGCACGGCGGGATTCTCCGATGGCTCGGCGAACTGCGCTTCGACACAGAAAGTCATCTCATCGCCGACCTCGAAGTGCGCGGTCGGATTGCCCTGTTCATCTTGCAGAGTGAAGTCTGTGATCTTGATTGCCGGTAACTCTTCGGCGGAGATCCCACGCTTTGCAAGCATCTCGTGGAAGATCGAGATCGCCTCATCCGTCGCGCCTTCGAAGACGGGAACACCGCCATCCAAGACGATCGTCCGCGAGCAGAGACTGCGGACGGCAGCCATATTGTGGCTCACGACGACAATGGTCGCGCCGCCGCTGCGAATCTGCTCCATGCGGTCGAAACACTTCTTCTGGAAAGCGAAGTCTCCAACCGCAAGCACCTCATCGACGAGCAGCACCTCCGGATCGGAGGCAACTGCAACCGCGAACCCAAGCCGTACGAACATCCCCGAGGAATAGAACTTGACCGGGGTATCGATGAAGTCTTCGATCTCAGAGAAGGCGACGATGGAATCGAACAGGCCGTCGATCTCCCGCGTCGTAAGGCCCAAGATGACTCCGTTCACGTACACGTTCTCGCGACCGGTCAGCTCGCGATGGAAGCCGACGCCGACCGAGATCAGCGGGGCGACTCGGCCCCGTACACGAACGATCCCTTCCGTCGGTCCGGTCACGCCCGCCAGCAGCCGCAACATGGTCGACTTCCCGGCGCCGTTGCGACCGATAACCCCAACCGATTCCCCTGGTTGGATCTCCATGTCAACGTGCCGAAGAGCCCACAGTTGACTGCGGCGCTGGCCAGTGGAGAATCGCCACGCCCGAGTGATGAGCAGCGGAACGTCATCGTATTTCACGTAGCGTTTCCCAGCGTCCGTCAGACTGACCGCTGATGGCATATGACCCTCACGCTCTCATAGAAGATCGACAAAAACGCGGTCGTACCGTCGGTACAGAGGCAGCGATAGCGCGATGAGGCCGACCGCCCATGCTGCGCAGATCCACACCGATCGTCCCCAGCCGGCGGACGCCGTTCCAAGCGATGCTCTGTAGAACTCGATCATTCCAACGACCGGATTCAGCTCCAGCCAATGCCGCATGGATCCCAGCTTGTCTAGGGGAAAGATCGCTCCCGACGCCCAAAACCACGGAAGTGTCGACGCCGCAACGATGAACTTCATGTCACGGAAATAGACTTGGAGTGCCGCGAGTACGAGCGAGAATCCGGCCGTAAGCGTGACCATCAGAACCGTGGCCGGTATCAGCAGGAACAGATCCAAACCCA
This sequence comes from Actinomycetota bacterium, assembly GCA_005884515.1. Taxonomy (GTDB): domain Bacteria; phylum Actinomycetota; class AC-67; order AC-67; family AC-67; genus AC-67. The sequence continues at coordinate 18,801 of VAWS01000007.1, read as the reverse complement.
AGGGTACTCGGAAGATCGCAGCGAGACCGATCAACACGGCGACGGAGGGAATGAACCCGCGTAACGCAGAGAGGACCGTAACGATCGGCAATACCGCTCTCGGAAAATAGACACGGGTCGCCAGTTCGGATCCGATAACGATCGAGTTTGTTGCGACGGTTAGCGCTCCGTTGAAAAACGTCCACGGCAGAGTCCCGGCGAAGACGAAGAGTGCGTACGGGCCCTTCGTTTCAAAGCGAACGACCCGAGACAGCGTAAGCCCAACAATCAGTGCCTGAGCAAGGGGAAGCCCGATCGCCCAAAGAACGCCGAAGGATGCGCGACGGTAGTTGACGAGGAATTCTCGCTTCGCCAGCAAGCGGGTCAGGTCTCGGGATCGCCACAGATCCGCTAAGAGCGGACCGAGCTTCGACCGTTCCCCCTTAAGCTCGAATCCAACCTCGGTTCTCGCACTCACGTCAGCAAACCCTCCGATGGTTTCGGTCGTCACAAGACCTGTGGCTGGCTTAGATTATGCATCGGATCCGGACCTGCTCGGCGGCAGCGTGCACGCTACAGGACGAGGGCGCGCTCGCGAAGGCTGCCTCTGAGCATACCTCCGATTACTGCGGCATCGAAAGCGATCGATGCGAAGAAAGAGATGAAATCGCGACGCCGGAAGCGCCGTGGAGCCACCAGGATCAGGTACGGGACGGCCAGCAGTAACGCCGGGAGCCACACGGTTCCTCCGACTACAGCACCGACGACACCCAGGAGAAGAGCTGCGTGCCTGCGCGCGAGGAATGCGTTGGCCCACAACAAGTCGCGGCGCATCTCGGGAAAGCGGCGAACCAAGGTTGCCCAGTTGGCGTGGATCGAGGCGAAGCGCCACCAGTAACGAAGTCCGGGGTAAGTCACTGCGTGATAGACGAGCGCTTCGGTCGCGAACTCGGCGGTGATCCCAAGCCGGCGCGCCTTCCAGCCGGGTACAACATCTTCTCCGAAAAAGATGATCTCCTCGTCGAACCCGCCCACTTCTTCGAGGACCGCGCGCCGATAGAAGATGTTGCATGTCTCGTACTTCTTCGAGAATCCAACGATACGAACCGTCTTCGCCCAGCCCTTGTCCGGGACCGACGGGTCGGGAAGTGTCCGCCCCTGAACGATGCCAACCGATGTGTCTTCGAGAAAACCGAGACCCGCCTCCAGCCATCCGGGGTTGGGCAAGCAGTCATCGTCGGTGAACGCGATGATCGGTGCATCGCTCGACCGCCACGCGAGGTTTCGAGCTCTACCCGGCCCGCTGTTCGTGGCGTTGCGCACGACGCGCAGAGCCAACCGCGTGCGTGCCGCCAGATCGGCGAGCACGGCCTGGGTCTCGTCGCGTGAACCGTCGTCGGCGACGATCACCTCGAAATCCCCAAGCGGTATCGACTGCGCTTCGAGAGCAGCAACGAGTGCGGGCAATCGAGCAGCCCTTTCGAAGGTCGGAATCACCACAGATACTCGAGCCAAGCGGACCTCTCAGAGAACGAGCGTGCGCTCACGAACGCTTCCGGCCGCCAACCCGACCAGTACTGCAACATCGAACCAACCAGCGAGAAGCTGGTCGAGGACTGCGTCGCGCGAGAAGGCGCGGGGGCGCCGATGCCACACGTACGGGATGCAAAGCAGCAGCGCCGGGCGCCACACGATACCAACTCCCAAGCCAACCAACGCGCTTATAAGGCCGACGTGGCTTCGCTTTACGAATACACCGCCCCACAGAACCTCGCGACGCATCTCGGGGAAGCGGCGAACCAATGTTGCCCAGTTGCCGTGTTGCATCGCCCAGCGCAAGAAATAGCGTGCGCCCGGGTGCGTCACTGCGTGAAAGACGAGCGCGTCGGGAGCGAACTCAGCGGTGATCCCAAGCCGGCGGGCTTTCCACCCGGGCACGGCATCTTCTCCGAAGAAGATGATCTCCTCATCGAACCCGCCCACTTCCTCGAGCACCGCGCGCTGGTAGAAGATGTTGCACGTCTCGTAACGATCGCTGAATTTCTCCAAGCGTTGCGTGACCGCCCAGTGTCCGAGAGCCGCGGACGGATCGGGAAGGGTACGTCCCTGGACGATGCCGACCGATGTGTTCTCGAGTCGAGCAAGACCTGCCTCCAACCATCCGGGGTCGGGCAAGCAGTCATCGTCCGTGAACGCGATGACCGGAGCGGCGCTCGACCGCCAGGCCAGGTTCCGAGCTCTCCCGGGCCCGCGATTGCTGGGGTTGCGCACAACCCGCAGATCCAACCGTGTGCGTGCCACCAGATCGGCGAGCACGGCCTGGGTTTCATCGCGTGAACCGTCGTCGGCAACGATCACCTCGAAGTCCCCTCGAGGTAACGACTGCGCTTCGAGAGCGGCGACAAGTCCGGGCAATCGAGCGGCCCTTTCGTACGTCGGAATCACCACAGATACTCGAGCCAAGCGGACCTCTCCGTTGCCCGCGGTGGGGCCTGTCAGCATGCCGTACGCATGGGCGAGTCGCAATCAACACGGTTGAGGGTCATGTACGTGGCGAGGCTCGACATTCGCCCAGGACGTTTCGAACGACATGTTAGACTCACGCTGCGTTGGATACGACTTTCACTGAACACGGATCCTCCCCGCTCGCACCTCCTCTCCGGATCGTCGTGCTGGGGAACTCGCAGGGCCTTGTGGTTGCGAAAACGCTGTCTCTCCTGCTGGAGCGAGCCATCACGGACTGGATGGCGTCCACCGCCAAGGCCGGGTCGACGTGGGCACCAACCTGAGATCCATCGACGAGCGCTCAACCGGGCTCCGCGTAGCGCTCACGCACGTCTTCGCGTGGCCCGAGGTCCGCAGGGGCGGTGAGCGGTATCTCCACGAGCTTGCCGGCGCACTTGTAGAGGCAGGCCACCACGTTTCGATCCTGGCTACCGGCTCCCAGCCCGGGCGGGCGCGGATCGCCGGAGCCGAGGTCCGTTATCTCCCACGCCGATCAGCACTGCACCGGTGGTTTCCGGGTCAGGGGCACGAGATCGCCTTCGCTGCGCAAGCCCTGCTCCGGCTTGGATCGCATCGGTTCGACATATGGCACGCGCTCGGGACGGCCGATGCAGCGGCTGCTGCACTCCTCTCGTCGGTCCGACGGGTCCGTTCCGTGTACACGGATCTCGGGATCCCCGATCGTCCCTATCGGGGAAGCCGTAGCGACTGGAGGCTTCACGAGTTCGTCGTGCGACGGATCGACGACTACATCTGTCTGTCACACACGGCAGGCGATGAGCTTCGACGCGGATTCGGCCGCGAACCTGTCGTCCTCGGTGGAGGCGTAGATATCCGAACCTTTCACCCCGCCGAACGGAGACACCCAACACCTGCCCTCTTATTCGCCTCGGATGTGTCCGAAGCGCGCAAGAATGCTGCCCTGCTTTTCAAGGCCGTCGCGCTGCTTCGCGAACGCCGGCCGCAGTTGGAACTTTGGCTGGCCGGCCCCGGAGATCCGGCCGACGTGCTGTCGTCCGCACCGCGCGCCACGAGAGACGCGGTCGTTCAGCTCGGCGCGGGCTCGTTGCAAAGCTTGACAGACCTGTACGGCCGGGCGTGGGTGACCGTTCTGCCGTCGCAGTTGGAAGCCTTTGGCCTCGTCGTGCTTGAGTCACTCGCCTGCGGGACTCCGGTCGTCACACTGTCACACACCGCACCCGCCGAGTTGTTCGGACCCGACGTAGGTGTTGCGTGCGAACCGACACCCGAAGCTCTCGCTGACGCCTGCGACCGTGCGATCGAGATGTCGATGCGTCCCGACATCGTTGAAGCCTGCCGCGCGACCGCCAGTCCTCACGACTGGCGCACCTCAGTGGTCCCGCGCATCGAAGAGATCTATCGGGGCAGGACGGGCCCTATACAATCCTGATCTATCGTGGCTGCTCCTCGCGTCGCCGTCATCGTTCCCACGTATCAACGTGCCGACCGCCTTCCGCATCTGATCGCGGCCCTCGAAACGCAAACGCTGCCATACAGCGAGTTCGAGGTGATCATCAGCGACGATTGTTCCGCCGATCGAACGGCCGACGTGCTCGCAGAGCTCGCATCGCGCTCCCCCTTGAATCTTCGCGTGGTGCGCACCGACCGAAACAGCGGTCCGGCGGTCGCACGGAACATCGGATGGCGTTCGACGCAAGCCTCATTACTGGCGTTCTTCGATGACGACTGCTTGCCGACGCCGCGTTGGCTCGAGGCGGGGATCGCCTTCTTCAACGAACTGGACGTGGGGATAGTCCAGGGGCGAACGATACCGGACCCGTCGAGCCCGCTCGATCCCTACAGCACCCTCGGGTACAAGACGGTGACCCAAAGCATCCGAGGGCTGACCAACCGATACGAGGGGTGCAACATCTTCTATCGGCGCGCAGTCCTCGAGGAAGTCGGCGGCTTCGACGAAACGCTCGCCGTATCGTTGATATCGGGAGGCAGAAGCTATTTCTTCGGCGACGATTCGGGCGCGGCGTGGGCCGCGCGGCGACTCGGTGCAGGCGATCGGTTTGCTGCCGACGCGCTCATGCACCACGAAATAAGGACGCGCGGGATCCGGTGGTACCTGCGCTGGGCGCTTCTCCACAGGAACTGGCCGTTGCTCGTACGCCGGTTCCCCGAGATGCGAGAGTCGCTCTGGTTCCGATTCTTCCTGTGGCCCCGTCACGCGGCCATCCTTTTGGCCGGAGCCGGTACGGCGGTCGGTGTTGTGTGGCCGCCGGGGTTCGTCCTGACGGTTCCGTTCCTGGCCCACTATCTGCCGTGGAGACTCAAGAAGGACGAGTTCTTGGGTCGAGCCGCGGAAGTCGTATTCGACGTGTTGGTCATGGGATCGATCGCCGTTGGGGCCGTTCGCCAGCGCACCCCGATGCTCTAGGGGCCGCTCGACCGCCTATAACAGGATCGTTCGGGATCGGATGCTTCCCCCAATCAGAGCGGCAGCCGTCAGCACATCGGTCGTCATCTCGACGGGGACGGCGATGAGCCGTCGGAGCCGAGATCCCGGAGTCCGCCGAACCGCCCGCGCGCGCTCGAAAACCCACCACACGGCGGCCAGCGGCGCCAGCCACAGGCGCCAGGGCAGTGCGGCTCCGACGATCAACGCATAAACGGGAGCGCGTCGCGGCGAGCCCAACCAGATCCCCCCGATGACGAGAGTACGCCGCAGCTCGGGAACGCTCTTGATCAGCGCCGGGAACGCCCCGGCAACCCACGTTCGCCATAAGATCTCGCGGATCTTCGGGCGAAGCACGGCGTGCCGGACGACGGCAGACGGCACGAAGGAGAAACGTCCCGATCGCCGGATGCGCCAAGCCAGGATCGTGTCTTCGCCGAAGCCAAGCTGTTTCGCGCGGCTGCTCCATCGGAATCCAAGCGTTCGGCCGGCTTCGGAGAACCCACCTGCCTGCTCGTAGGCCGCTCGGCGGTAGAAGACGTTGCACGTCGCGCAAAGTCCATCGTCCGATCTCGCTTCGACCGAGCGCTCGAGAGCCCGAACGGGACCGGCAGGCATCGTCGGCCCCACGACCAGGTCGGCACCTGCGTCGAGGGCAGCGACCCCTTCCGCCAGCCACACGGGGTCGGGGGCGCAGTCGCTGTCCGTGAACGCAAGGACGGAACCGCTACTCGAGGCCACGCCTATCCTGCGAGCCTCGACTGCCCCAACTCCGCGAGTTCGCTCGACGCGTACCCGTAGTCCGCGCGCTTCGGCCGCTCTCGCTTCGTCGCCGGATCCATCGGTCGACCCGTCGTCGACGATGACCACTTCGAAGTCGCTGTACGTCTGTTGCACGAGCGCATCGAGGAGTTCGCGAAGCAGATCGCGCCTGTCTCGCACGGGGACGACGACCGACACACGGGGAGAGCGCGGCTCAAGGTGTTGTCGGGCTCACGGGCTCCCGGGTCTTCCGAGCGACCATGAACAAGTGCGCGCCAAGGCGGCGGATACCCGGGGTTCGTTGGGCGACCCATTCGATCAGGTCGACCACGCGTCTGCCGGTAGGGCCTCGCTTGTCGAGCAGCTGCGCGGTGACGGACTGCGGCGGAGGAAATTCGAACGTGGACCACTGGAACGTCTCGAGGCCGGCCCCCGCGAACATCCGCCGAGTCTCCGCTTGGATGTGGTGCGTATGCGGAAGGTGGACCTCAGGCGATCCTTCCGGCACGAGCGCGGGATCGACCGGTTGCGGCCACACCCAGGGGCGCCACGAGATCAAACGGGGATGGTCTGCCCCCAACCCTTTCTCGATCCAAGCGAACAGGTGCGACAACGGCGATCGCGTTGGGACCTCGGACGCGTTGTTGGTGGTCATTATGAGGACGCCGTTCGGCTTGAGGACTCTCGCGATCTCCCATACCGCCAGCTCCGGCTGGAGCAGATGCTCGATAACTTCCGAGAACGCGACGACGTCGACGGACGAATCGGCGAGTGGGAGCTTTTGTCCATCGCCTCGGAGGAAGATCGTCTCGAGCCGCCGATCGGTTATGTCTTTGTATTTCTTCGACGCGTACTCGATGTGCGGGCCGCCGAAATCGAAACCGATGTAGGTGGCGTCTGCGTCGCGGATACGGTCGGCGACGAGCGCGCCGCCGCAGCCGAGGTCCAACACCCGCCCCGTGCTTGGAAGATGACGACGCACTTCCGCTGCCACGAGGTCGTATCTCATTTCGTGACGCTGCTGGTGATACGGACCCCACAGATCGAATTCTTCTTCCACGGTCGGATCGCATTCGTTGTAGTGACGCCAGAACGCGTCCCACGAAACGTTGCGGAGTAGCTCTCGCTCCTCCCTCGTTCTCATCTGACCGCCGATGCGATAGCGCGCGTATATGAACGTCCAGTAGCTGACCAGCAGAGCGGCCGCTGCCTCACGTTGTCCCCGCGGAACGCGCGGCCAAGCCAACCATGCGATGAAAGCCGCCGGGATCCCCGCGCGAACGGCGGGCTTTAACCACTTCACCTGCTCCCGGAGATTCATGCTCGCTTGACCGCCCATGCCCACGCGAAAAGCGTCCCGAGGCCCTGCGTTCTCACCAGTTCAAGGTTCCCTGCCTCAAGACCGGCCCGGATCCGTCCCAGCGGAACACGGCTTCCTAGGAATTCCGGTGCGTTCCGCCCGAAACGCTCCGGGCGCAGGCCCGTGCGCTGAAGGAAACCGAGCAAACGTCTGCGCGCCGCCCACCCGCGCGCGCCTGGCGTATTGTTCCATTGGAAGACGAACAGGCCTCCCTTCTTCAGAACCCGCGCGGCTTCTCTGAGATATCCGTCGATCACCCGGGGATCGGGGATGTGTTGGAACACGGTGAACGACAGGACGAGGTCCGCTCCCCTATCAGGGACCGGCGCAAGACTAGACCCGTTCCCGATCTCGAACGAGACGCGTTCGTCCGTCACGAGCTCGCGCGCGCGCCGTACCATCTCGGGCGAGATATCGATACCGATCACTCGGTCGAAGCGATCGGCAAGAGCGAGGCAGACACGACCCAGTCCTGAGCCGATCTCGATGGCAAGCTCGCGACCCGACGCAACGACTGAAGGATCCGAAAGCGCCTCGGCCACGATGGAGCGACCGGTTTCGAAGAAACGACCCATGTCTGGAGTATCGAAGTCGAGCGTCGTGTCGACGTACCATGCGGCGTTCTTGCGCGCCGCGTCGTCCCAGTAGGTCCGCATCGATTCTTGCGGACGATCCTTCATGCGTCGCTCCTCGAACGGGCGTCCGGTTGGATAAGGCCCGCGGCGCAACCCGAAAGGATCTCGGTGAAAGAACGTCGCCCCTCGTCGTTACGGTGAACGGGGTCCGCGTACCCCTCGTGAGAGGGGATCTCGGCCATCAGATCGATGAGCGGGATGGCGCGTTCCCGCACGAACGTGTCCAGCACATGCCTGAAGCGATCGTAGTCTTGTCGACCATGTGGGTGGATGTTGATGTAGTCATCGGTAACCGGCATCACTACTATGGCGAACGAGACGCCGGCATCGCGGGTCGCGTCCGCGAGGCGCCCGAGCGCGGCGAGCTCCTGGCCCCCAACCTCGTAGGGAACAATGGCCGTCTTCCAGATGGCCAGCACTCGTTCCCTGAGTTGGTACGGCACGTCTCGGAAGACCCAAAGGGCGTGCAGCATACCCAGTGGAGTGACCGCGGCCCGACGCCCGCGACTCTTCCCGAAAAGACGCTTTGGGTGCCGCATCGATCGTCCGATGCGGACGTGCATCGGCGCTCGCATCCCCCAGTCACCGGGTTCGCGGAGGAAGTGCCGGTAGCGAACGAGGAACGAACGCTCCTCGGCCCACAGAAGCATTCGACGGCCGCGCGACGCTCGCGGGTGCAAGGCTCGCCACGCTCTCGACTCTACGAACTGCCGGTAAACACGCTCCGCGAGAAGGCTGTGATCGCTCAGCTCGCTCGAGTTGATTCCCAAGATCAAGAGATCAGGTCGAAGCCTCGGAAGGACCACGTCTCGCGTCCAAAGCTCAAGGGTGCGCACAGTGGTCGCGTTCAGAGAAGCATTGAACGCCGGCCGCGCCAGTCTGTTCGTCTCGGTGAACTGATGCGCGTCGAAGGCCGCGTTCGTAATTGAGGGGCCGATCATGACCACAGACGCTCCCCCTCGCTCCGCCAAGGCATCGATCGCCGCAACTTTGTGCTGACATTCCCAGTCGCGCCATTCGAGCAGATCGCTGACCCTCGGCGCCGCTGCCCTGACCATCAGCTCAGCACCGACCACGACAGCGGCGAGGCTTGCTGCGGCAATGACAACCCAGGTCGATGCGCCACCGGCGATCGCCAAGCTCCCTCCTTCGATAGGTCAGGTCTGGAGCGGAGGAGGACGATGACGGTCCCGCGCCCCAGCGGGACACGTCGGAAGGGTAGCAGTCCGGTTGGGCTGGTCAAAGGGATCCCTTGGTGGCAATTCGAAGGGTCTACGGGCATGGACCCGGATCAGATCCGGCATGCGGGCCAAGAGCGGGTGCGCCTTCCTTCGCCTGAGGACTTCTTGTGCCAGGCGCGTCCTCAGCGGCCGCTCGCCCGTTGATGGTTAGAAAGCACTAGAGATCGCGGGGGGCGGGAACTCGGTACGTGATCCATCGGATCGGGCAAGCCCACGACCTGGATTTTCCCCAAAAAAGGTATTCTCGGGAGGATTAGCCCAATTGATGCAGAAGAGGCCAGCCAGAGCATCCCGTGGAGCGGGATCGTTCCTGTTTTCCCGGACGCTCGCCCGGCAGCCGGCATAGAGGACGTCACTGTGGAACTCGACCTGAGCGAGGCTACACAACCGGGACCTTGGGTCGCAGATCAAGCACCCGCGGCCGCCGGCCCATCGATCCTCTCCCCCGCTCGAACGACCCGGCCGTTTCCCTCCTGGCTCCGCGCCTTCGATGCCCTCCACCGAGCGTCTCGCTCACCGTTCGTCGTGGGAGCAGACCTGGTGCTGGCGATCGCATGCGGAGTGGCCGTCGGGGCTAGATTGCGGCTCGCGGGTCCGTTTGCGGCGGGTCTGATCTTCGCGCTCTACATCGCCGGGCGGTACGCAGACAGAGGATCGTTGGAGACTCAAGGCGTCGCCTGGTACGTCGGACAGGTGGCAATGCCCCTCGCGATCGCAACGCTGATCGGCGTAGCGGTCGAAGCGTGGATGCATCATCCGGTCACGCATTTCCTTCAGACGTCTGTGGCCGTGACGGCCGGGCTCTTCGGGGCGCGTTGCGTCACCTGGCTCGTGATCGTCCTTTCTCGCCGTCGAGGGCTCGGTCTTCGACGGACCCTCGTCGTCGGCGACGGCCCGTCCGCGGCGCTCGTGATCAAAAAGCTCAAGTCCTATCCCGAAGCGGGTCTTGCTCCCGTCGCATCGTTCGGCTTCACTGAGGATCGCGCCGAGGGGGGCGTGAGCCTGCCCAATACAGGGATGCGGCTCGCACGGATCGTGCGCACGCAAGGGATCCGCGAGGTGGTGCTCGCTCCTGAAGGAAGCGACGGAGAGGAAATCCTTCGCTGCGTCAAGAGCGCAGATGGGCTCGACACAAACTTCTCCATCTTGTTGCCACTCTCGGAGGTATTCCTACACCCCGGGTTGGTTACCCAGGTCGGTGGTCTGCCCCTGATCTCGCTCGGTCGCATCGCTCAGCATCGCGCGACGCTTCCGGGAAAGCGCGTATTCGATCTCTGTTTGGCATCCTTCCTGCTTCTTCTCGCATCGCCTCTCCTTGCATTGACCGCGTTGTCGATCAAGATCTTCGATAAGGGCCCGATCCTTTATCGCCAGCGCAGGGTTGGGCGGGACGGGAAGATATTCGAGCTCATCAAATTCCGCTCGATGGTTGTCGGGGCAGAGCGATTGCTCATCGATCTGCGCGACCGGAACGCCAGCACCGGGCTTCTCTTCAAGGTGTACGACGACCCTCGTACCACGCGGCTCGGCCGCTTGATCCGCCGTTGGTCGATAGACGAGCTACCGCAGCTGTGGAATGTCGTGCGGGGAGAGATGAGCCTCGTCGGACCCCGGCCGCTCGCTCTCGAGCCGGAAGACTTCGGCGCGATCGAAAACAAACGACACAGCGTCCCGCCGGGCATCACCGGCTACTGGCAGATCGCGGGCTGCAACGACTTGACCTACGACGAGATGATCAAGCTCGATCTCGCATACATCCAGAACCGGTCGCTGCTCTTGGACGTATGGCTACTGCTCAGAACTCCCGCGGCGCTCATCCATCGTCGCGGGCCGTGGTAATCAGCACACTATCCTCGGCGCTTCACCTAGCCCGAGCGCTCTCCAGGGGATGCGTTCTTCCCGCTCAGCGGGGATCGAGGAACGTCGGCAGTTGAAGGACGTCTGGAACCTCCGAAAGGGCCGCGCGCGCGACCTCGGCGAGGATCTCAGGCGAAAGGTGCGCGCAGATCTCACGCAAGAGCCACGCGAGCATCGGCTCCATGAGGTTCGGCTTTAGATCGAGTCGCCCGACCGGCCTGCCGTCGAACAGGATTACCAAGCCGGTCGTGGAGACCGCGATAGTACGAGTACGCCCACAGGAAATCGACGCCGGCGCGCCAGCGGCGACGGAGGCGGAGCTTCTCTGCGATGTGGGTCTTTCCCCGCATGAAGAAGCACACCGTCACGCCGAGCCACGGCGCGAACATGGCGAGCCCGGCCGCGATCCGAGTCCGCAGGCCTTCGGTCGCGCTGAGTCGCAGTCCTGATACCAGCTCCGGGTGCTTCATCGCGATCAGGACGTCGCCGTGCGCCTCCTGTCGAGCTGCAGCGCACATGCCCCGCAAGGTCGCCGTGTTGTAGTGGCGCGCGCGTGCGCCGCGGTCGGCGACGAAGCGGACGCCGGAGCGCAGAAGCCTGTATCCGAGCTCGTAGTCCTCCCGGCCGTATCCTGTGAAGTCCTGGTCGAAACCGCCGACGAGCGCGAAGTCCTCACGACGGAGAGACAGGTTCCCGGTGCAGAAGTCGCGATATGACGGTGGCTGCCACGCGGCGGAGCGGCGGTGATTGGTGTCTTCCCACCACATCCACATCGCGAGCTCTGCCAGTGACTTTGAGCTGGTCCGAACGACTTCGCAGTCCCCGAGGACGACGATGCGGTCTCCGGTGGCGTGATGTGCGAGATGGACGGTGATCAGATCGGGATCCGGGATGACGTCGTCGTCGAGGAACAGAAGGATGGGCGCGCGCGCGAGGAAGGAACCGGTGTTGCGCGCGATGGCTTGGCCCTGGCGTGTTTGCTCGCACCACCGCAACGACGCGAACGCGCCCAGCTGCTCCCAGGTGGAGAGCACAGCCTTAGAGTCGTCCGTCGACCCGTCCAGGACCACGATCACCTCGAATGGAGCCGCCGTGTCCTGCGTGGCCAGCGCGGCTAGGAGAAGCTCGAGCTTCGCTGCTCGGTTGCAGCTTGGGATGACGACGCTGCACGCGAACTCGTTCATGCCGCGCCCTTCCCCACCCCGCGCACGTTCTCGTGCTCGCGCGCGCGCTCGGCGCGGCGGCTAGCCACATAGGCCAGCGGCGCCACGAGCGTCCCCTTGATCTCGGCCATCACCATGCCGACGGACAGGTGGTTCGGACGCCGGGTTATCGCGCGCGCGAGCTGTCGAAGATGATGTTTTCGGAACCAACGGATGCCAACGCGAAGAGCAGACATCTCACGGTCTTCGACGAGCGCCTTCGTCAGGAACGCGTATAAACCCGTGCCGTAACCCGACATCGTGCGATGGAGCTCGTCGTGCTCGCGCCGGTGCTGATGCCAGTTCAGGGCGTCGGGTACGTAGGCGATCCGATAACCCTCTGCGAGAACCCGGTACAGGGCGTACGTATCTCCTCCGGTTCGCGACGGTGTTCCGAGGTCGAGCTCTGCGTCGAACAACCCAAGCGACAGGATGAGGTCCCGGCGGAAGGCCATGCTTGCCCCCGAACCGACCGCGCCGGCGGCGGCGGGGGAGATCGCCGTGAGGTCGAATACCTGCCGCGAGAAGCCCTTCGCGAATCCGCCGTACCGCTCGAACAATTCTTGAGCCTCGGTCTCTAGCTCGAACGGCATCGTGAGACCGGTGCAGGCGCCCACGCGCGCGCCGGCGAACTCAGACAGAAGCGCCTTCACCCACCCCGGATCGGCGACAGTGTCGTCGTCCGTGTAGATAACTATCTCGCCCAAGGCCAGTTGGGCACCGAGGGCGCGCGCACGGTTGAGTCCGGGCCGATCCTCGCGCACGTATCGAACGGGGTAGCGCTCGGCGATTCGCGCGGTCGCGTCGGTTGTCGGAGCGTTGTCTACGACGATGATCTCTCCCGAGCCATCGTTCTCACCGATCAACGACTCGACGCAACGACGAAGCAACTCGGGACGGTCGCGCGTGCAAACGACGACCGACCACGACGGCGAAGAAGCCGGCACGGGCCGGATCAAGTGCTCCTCGACGATCCGCTCGGACAGGCGGGCGCGCGCCGCCCGGTCCTCGTTGAGGGCCGCTGTGACGGCCGCCCGCGTAACCACGCCGTCTTCGATGGGTACCGACACCTCGGAGACCACTCGCCTGCCGTATCGGAGCAGGACGCGTGCGCTGTCGTACCCGCTCAAGCCGCCGATGTCCGACGGCGCGAGGGCAAGGTCCATCTGCAGAACACGCGTCGTCATCGGGTCGACACCCCCGCACCAACGCTCCACGACAGCGGCGGCGCCATCATCCCGGCGCCGGCCGCGCGTCCGGTCACCGAGAACGGGTACGCGCCGAAGTGGTAGTCGTAGGTCCGTGTCCAATCGCCGCTGTAGAGCCCGACGTCGAACACGTACTCCCCCGCGGCAAGGTCCAGCCGCTCGATATGCAGGGTCACGCGTCCCCCTTGAGGCTGTGCGCGTACCTCGCTGTACGTATCGAGGCAGATCAGTTCGTCCGCCCGTCGAACGGTCGCACTCGCGATCGCTGGGGCTGCGTTGTCGGGGATCGCGACGTCCATCTCGAGCCGCACCGGCGAGCCGCTTTCCATCGTTGAACAGGGTTCGTTCCACGCGTTGAGGATCCGCACAGCGCCGATCTGCGCTTCCAAGGAACCGAACCGGTTGCGATGCGCTTCCAGCTTCACGCCGGCAGGTGTGTACGCGTCCGGTACATCGCGCGGGGTAAGCCGTCGAGCAGCCTCCGCTTGCGACTGTACGTAGCGCGCGGTGACTTCCATCGGAGGTCCCGCCGCGGCGACTCGACCGCCCCGAAGCCACACGACTTCGTCGCACAATTCTCGGATCCGGGCGGGATCGTGGGAGACGAACATGATGGTGACACCGGCCATCACCACCCCTGTGCTGTACGTGCGCAGCGGACTGCCTATGAAGTCCTCGAGCTGAGCGAACTCCACAATGTCGGGTAGTCGCGCGCGCGCCTCGCGACGGGTGAGGCCGGCCACGACCGACGAAAGCATGATGTTCTCGACACCGGTCAATTCGAGGTGGAACGAGGCGCCGAGTTCCAGCAACGCGCCGATCCGGCCCTGCACTTCGACGGTCCCACTGTCGGGGCGTTCGACTCCAGCGATAAGTCGCAAGAGCGTCGACTTTCCGGCTCCGTTGGGACCGATGATCCCGACCGTGCGCCCGGCCGTTACATCCAAGGACACGTCCTGGACGGCCCAGAATCGCTCCTTGCGCCCGGTCTTGAATCCTCGGAGCGTGGTCTCTTTCAGCGTTTGCGGTCGATCGGCGCCCGCGCGCCCGTAGTGCTTCCCCACCGACCGAAGGGTGATCGCGGTCGTCATTACAGCTCCTCGGGGAAGCGATAGGACAAACGATCGAAGAGCCGATATCCGAGAACGATGAGTGCAACGGCGACGATCGCGATGACGGCGAGCGGCAGCATCTGCGGCCAGTGACCGTCGAACAGGGCAGCGCGATATGCAGTCATCAGATAAGCGAGAGGGTTGAGCTGATACAGCAGATGGAATCGCGTTGCGGGCTCTTTGTAGAAGACGGGAGTGGCGTAAAACAGTGGCAGCATCGCGATCTCAACGATGTGAGCCACGTCTCGGAACGTGACGTTGATCGCAGAAAGCATCAAGCACGGGCCGATCATGAGGAGGAACTGGGTGGCGACGATCAGCGGCAGCGCGAGGCTCGTGACCGGAATCTGACCGAGACTCACGCCGACCCACAAGAACATCACCGGGAGTGCAAGTACATAGTTGATAAGCGTTGTCGAGATCGAAACGACGGGGAGCATGGCAACCGGGAACCCAGGCTGGCGGACGAGGTCGCGGCCGCCGACCACGCTCTGAGTTGCAGCGACCATCGAGCCTTGGAACCAGACCCACGGGAGCAACCCGACGAAGAGGAACGCCGGATAGTGGGCGATCTGCAGCGGCAAGATGTGCCCGAAGACGAAGCTGAGCACGGCGATCAAACTCAAGGGGGCGATCTGCGACCATACGATGCCGAGGACGCTTCGTCGGTAACGCAGCTTGATGTCGCGCGCCACCAGTTCCCGGACGAGATCCATCCGGTGGCGGGGCCTGCTGAGGGCGAGCGTCACGCCGATATTTTCGACGCTCCCCAGCCCGTTCCTGTAGCCGCCGATGGACCAATCCGCAGTGGGACGAATCGCCTGGGCTGCAATCCCAGACATGCCAGACAAAGTGCCCGCGCGGCGGCCCGGAGCAGCTAGGGATTGAAGGCGACCGGGCCCCGTGGGAACGGCCCTCGTCGCGCGCTCGAAACCTGGGGGATCCGATCGTCGTTATCGGGTTACCGACGTCCGGAGTCTCCTCGGGCCTCGTCTCAACCCCAGGATGGGAACCCTGGAGGGGCGGAAAGCGCGGACATCCGACCGGATGGCGGGTCGTTGGCGGGACTCGGGATCCACGTTTTACACAAAGGCACCAATCAAGGAGGATGAGCGAGTGAGCGACAACTATCGCCTTTCGATCGTTCTTCCGGCTCATAACGAGGAGTCGAACGTAGCCACGGCGATCGAGCGGGCCGCCGAGGCGGCCTCTCGTTTGTGTAGCGACTATGAAATCGTGATCGTGGACGACGGCTCGACCGACGCAACGGCCGACGTTGTGCGGGCCGAAGCCGCTGAAAACCCGCATGTCCGTCTCGTTTCTCACGACAAGAATCGTGGCTACGGCGAAGCGCTGCACACGGGATTCCGAGCGGCGACGATGGATCTTGTCTTCTTCACCGATGCGGACAACCAATTCGACTTCGAAGAACTCGAAAAGGTCCTTCCCCTGAGCGATCGTGTGGGCGTCGTCGCGGGATATCGCAAGGTGCGTCAAGACCCGTGGCGCCGTCGGTTCACGGCGCGGGTTTGGAATGTCGTCGTGCGCGCGCTCTTCTATGTTCCGGTGAGAGACATCGACTGTGCATTCAAGATATTCCGGCGCTCCGTGCTCGAAGAGATCGATATCGAAAGTGTCGGAGCGATGGTCAACACCGAATTGATGGTGAAGCTGGGGCGCTCGGGGCACGGCGTCGCCGAAGTCGGCGTGACGCACTTCCCTCGAACGAGCGGCAAAGCACGCGGCGCGACACCGAAAGTCGTTTTTATGGCGATCCGTGAGCTCAGAAGGATGCGTCACCGGCTGCGTGAGATGGACGTCCACACGCAAAAAGGAACTGCCGAAACACCCACACAACAAGCTTCATGAGCCGCGTCGTCGTCATCGGCGGCGGGATCTGCGGAGCCGCCGCCGCACTTACACTCGCTCGCTCGGGGCAGGACGTCATGATCGTCGAGCGCTCCGACAGCCTCGGCGGCTTGGTAACGAGCTTTTCGGTCGGCGGAACGCCGGTGGAGATCTTCTACCATCACTTGATCCCGAATGAGCTCGACATCCTCGAGCTTTTGCGCGAGCTCGGACTGGACGGCAAGGTCTCATGGTTCGACAGCCGCGTTGCGGTCTTCACGCAAGGCCGGATGTGGGGATTCACCGGGCCATTGGATCTGCTTCGGTTCAAGCCTCTCCCTCTCATCGACCGGATCCGCACCGGCCTCGGGGCCTTGCGCTTCGGCCCGAAACGAGACTGGCGGCCACTCGACCAGGTCCCTGCCGTGAAGTGGCTTGCCGATATCACCAGCAAGCGCGCCTCCCGCGAGATCTGGACGCCGCTGCTACAGGCGAAGTTCGGACCTGCGGCCGGGCAAGTGCCGGCTGCATGGATGTGGGCACGCATGAAGCAGCGCGCGCTCGGCCGCAAGCGGGGGAAGGAGGTGCTCGGCTACCTTCGCGGCGGGTTCAAGCAGATGTTCCAAGCGATCGAGAAGGAGCTCGTGGCGCGCGGCGCCGAAGTGCGCACCGGATCCGGCGTCGACCAGATCGTGACCGAATCCGAGCGAGTGACCGGCGTTACGATCGGAGGACAGTTCGTTGCCGCGGACGCCGTTCTGTTCGCGGGGCAGCTCCCCGCGCTGCCGCGTCTGCTCCCCGAAGAGCTGCACGACGAGCGGTGGACGCGCGCACGAGGACTCGGCGTGATCTGCGCGGTGCTCGAGCTGAACAGGGCACTCACCCATGCGTTTTGGACCAACGTGTGCGACTCCGAGATCCCATTCGGCGGCATCATCGAGCTCACAGATCTCGTTCCTGCGTCCGACTACCAGGGCCGGCACATCGTCTATCTCAGCCGCTACTTCTTGCCGGAAGAGCCGATCGCGAAGGTCGATCCGACCGAGGAGGCGCACCGTTGGGTCGGCATCCTCGAAGCGAAGGTGCCGGGCTTTACGCGAGACATGCTGCTCGGCGTGCATGGGTTCCGCGCGTCGTATGCCGCGCCACTCGTTACACTCAACTACCAAGCACAGATCCCTCCGATCGAGAGTCACGTCGCGGGGCTGTACGTGGCCACGACGGCACAGATCTATCCGGAAGATCGCGGGATGAGCGAGGGCGTGCGGATGGGAAACCGGGCCGCGCGCATCGTGCTCAAACGCCGCGAGTCCGTCACCGACGCATCGTGATCTCGAATCGTAAATGCCCCGTCTGCGGGGGGATGTCGCACGACGAACGCTTCGCGCGCCGTCGCCGAGCGGTCAGCGACGTGACGGCCGATGCGCTCCGTCCAAGCTCAGAGCTATACGGACAGACCGCCGGCCCCATCCTCCGGTGTCGTACGTGCGGGCACAGCTTCGTCGAGCAGCCTCCTGCAGTCGAGGAGTACGAAAACACCGAAGACCCCGTCACCATCCGCGAGGAACGTGGGCGTGTTGCCACGGCGCGGCGCGACCTCGCCGAGATCGAACGGATCGTCGGGCCGGGCCGCATCCTCGACGTCGGATGCTGGACCGGCTCGTTCCTTCTCGCTGCTCGCGAGCGAGGGTGGGAGCCGGTCGGCATCGAACCGTCGAAGTGGGCGACGGAGCAAGCGCGCAGTGACGGCCTCGATGTGCGGACGACGACGCTCGATGCGCACGGGCTCGAGCGGAGCAGCTTCAGCTTGATCGTTCTCAACGACGTGATCGAGCACGTCACGGATCCCGCGGCATCTGTTCAGATCATCGCCGGCTTGCTCGAGCCGGGAGGCGCCGTATTCATGGCCACGCCGGATGCGGGTAGCGCGGTGGCACGCTTGCTCGGGCGGAGATGGTGGTCGGTCCTACCGATGCACCTACAGTACTTCACGCGCGGGTCGCTCTCGCTGCTTCTGCAGCGTCACGGTTTTCGGATCAGGTGGATCAAGACGCACGCTAAGTCGTTCAGCGCGCGCTATTACGCGGAACGACTCGGCGGCTACTCTTCCTCGATCGAACGGGTCGCGTTGCGCGGACTGCGAACGTTCGGCAAGCTGGATCGGCTCGTATCGCCGGACTTCCACGATCGCATGGCCGTCCTGGCGACGCGCGTCGACGCCTAGCCTTTCCCGTTTCACACGGTTCAAGCATGAAGTCTGTTGTGCGAGGGCTCTGCGCGCAGGGTTCGTGGGCAGCCAGAAATAGATGAGCGCTCGCAAGGCCGGAACCCCGCTCAGAGATTGAACGGGGAGCGCGGGCTCGCCAGCTCGGAGCGGTACCACTCGATCGTCTCTGCGAGACCCTCCGACATCGTGTGCGCGGGCTTCCAGCCGAGCAGCGTCTTGGCCTTGGTGTTGTCGCACCGCATCTCCATGATCTCGGCCGGGCGCTCCGGCAGAGCCCCGAACTTGGGGGTGATCGGGTTCCCCATCAGATCCAGGAGCATCGTCGCCAGCTCGCGCATCGAGATGTCTTCGCCGCACCCGATGTTGATGACCTCCCCTTCGATGCCGGGGGTGACGGCTGCTCGAACGAAACCGTCGACGAGGTCGGTCACGTAATTGAA
>VAWS01000149.1 GCA_005884515.1 Actinomycetota bacterium | reverse complement strand
TCCATCCCGTGACGCGGATATCGTCGTCCGCGATCCCACCGGCGGCATGGATGCGCGCGCTCGCCTCCTCGAACGGTGCCTCGATCTGATAGACGACGTGCTCCGGATAATGCTCCTCGACAAGATTCAAGCGGGGCGCGCGCATCATGATGGTTGGGATCACGCCGGCCGGCGGCTGCTCGACCGGCGGCATTCCATAGCGATGGCCGAACAAGGCGATCGTTTCGAGGAAGAAGCCGTCCTTAAGCCGTCGGTCGAACTCCAGATCGTCCACGAAACGATGCTCCACCGTTTCTTCGGACTCATCTGCTCGTCGAGGCCTCGTGGTCCAAGAAGGGGTCACCGCGATCCGCCCGCGGGCCTGAAGCGCTCGCATAGCGGCTGACTTGCCGCTGCCCGACGGCCCGATGATCACCAGGAGCTTCATGGATGAGCTGGAGCTGGGGTCCCTGCCGCAGCCTCATCGCGCGCCGTCGCCATCTCGGCATCTTACGGGCCGGCATCCCCGTCCCCAAGGGCGCCTGCTCAGGCTTCTCGTGACTTCGTGAATATGGTTCTCTGCCTGCCATGACCTGCGTGAATCGCATCCTTCCGGCCGCCTCTTTAGTATCGTGCGGCTCCCTGAACAAGGGGCGCGCAGTTCACAAAGGGAATAAGGAGAGGGCGGCCCACGTTGGACGTGGGTTCAGCCCCTAAAAGGAAGGACGAGCACAGACGTGGCGCAAAGCGAGGACGGTCTTCCCCAGTCAGCGGTCGACGATGATCTCGACCTGGACGATGCCGAGCTGCTCGCCGAAGCCGCCGAGAACCTCGAGGTAGAAGAAGAGACCCCCCTCCGGCCCGAAGAGGCCGAGCGGCTGGGCGACCTCGACGCACTCGGCACCTATCTCCGCGAGATCGGACGCTATCCGCTCCTGACCGCCGCCCAAGAGGTCGAGCTGGCCAAGCGGATCGAGAACGGGACCAAGGCCGAGAAGAAGCTCCAGAAGGGCGAGAGCATGACGCCGACGAAGAGGCGTCAACTGGAAGCCCTCCGGCGCGACGGCGCGGCGGCCAAGCACGACATGGTCCAGGCGAACCTTCGGTTGGTCGTGTCGATCGCCCGCCGCTACCGCGCCACCGGCATCCCGCTCTTGGACTTGGTCCAGGAAGGCAACATCGGCTTGATGCGCGCGGTCGACAAGTTCGAGTGGCGCAAGGGCTTCAAGTTCTCGACCTACGCAACGTGGTGGATCCGCCAGGCGATCCAGCGAGGGATCGCCGACCGCGGGCGCGCGATCCGGCTGCCGGTCCACGTGCACGAGCTGCTGGTTCGCGTCCGGCGCGCGCGCAGCGAGCTGGAGGCACAGCTCGGTCGTGAAGCGACCGACGAGGAGGTTGCGCGCGCCGCGCGCTTGCCGCTCGCGCGCGTACGCGAGCTGCGGGGGCTGGCGGCGAACTTGCTGTCGCTCGAGACCCCGGTCGGCGAAGCCGGCGAGGCGACGCTCGGCGAGTTCGTACCCGACGAAGCGGCCAACGTTCAGTTCGAGGACGTGCTCAGTGGCATCGGCCGCGAAGAGCTCGAGAAGGTGCTCGAAACGCTGACCGAGCGTGAGCGCACGATCCTTGCGCTGCGGTTCGGGCTGACCGGCGAAGAGCCGCTGACGCTCGAAGAGGTCGGCAAGCGGTTCGGCCTGACGCGCGAGCGGATCCGGCAGCTCCGCCGTCGTCCTCATCACCACGGCCTTAAGCGGCGCGTTCGTCGCCGGGAGGCTTGCTCGAGCGGACGGGAACCCGTCGTGGTTCGCGTTCGCCGGCGACAAGTTCGTGAACGCCGCGCAAGCGCCTCCGTCTCTGTACATCCGCCACAACTCGTACGGCTTCGACGGCGTCGGCTTCTATCGCATTTCGCTCGAGCCGTTCACCAACAAGAAGACCGGATACGGGATCACGTTCGACCTGCCGGCCTTCCGTCTCCAACGGATCGTGTACCCGCTGTTGGTGCGCGCGGTGACCGACAAGAATCCGAAAGCGGTCGCGTGGGGCTTGATCGCATGGAACCTGGCCGGGATGGTCGGACTGGGGCTCCTCGGCGCGCTGCTCGCGCGCGATTCCGGACGCGATCCGATCTGGGGATTGACGCTTTCTCTCTTACCGCCGTTCGCGCTGAGCCTCGGACTCGATACGGCCGAGATCATCGCTGGTGTCTTCCTTCTCAGCGGTCTTCTCTTCCTGCGACGACGACGATACGTATGGGCCTCGGCTGCACTGACGGTCGCGGCCCTGACACGAGAAACGACGCTCGTCGTCTCGATCGCCGGCGTGCTCGTATGGCTCTGGAATCGCGTCCGGCACAGCGAGAAGAAAGACACGGCACCGCCCTGGACCTTCCTCGTTCCGATGATCGTGCAGGGCGCGTGGGAGATCGTGCTGTGGGCGCGCTGGGGCAAGATACCCCTTTCCCAAGCCAAGCTCGTCGACCAGGGAGCGCCGTTCCTCGGCTTCTACCGCGCGGTCCGTGATGCCCTTCGGTTCAA
The DNA here is from genome assembly GCA_005884515.1 of Actinomycetota bacterium. Taxonomy (GTDB): domain Bacteria; phylum Actinomycetota; class AC-67; order AC-67; family AC-67; genus AC-67. Next base: position 4,027 of record VAWS01000149.1, on the reverse strand, counting down.
GACCGCGTTGAATGTGTTCCACCTCGTTCTGCTCATCACCATCGTCTTCTTCACCGTCATGGTGGCGCGCGAGCTGCGTCACTCGCTGAGCCCTCTTCACGAGCGCGTCGCATGGGTCTTCACGGCGGTTGCGATGCCGTTCTATTCCGGCGGGATCTGGTTCCACCACTGGGGGTACATGCGCGCGCTCAGCGAGTTCCTAGTCCTCGGTGTGTTGATCGTCCTTGGGAGCAAGCGGGCAGCGACGCACAGACTGTGGTTCTGGGTGGTGGTCTGGGCGTCGATCGCTATCCAGCTCGCGCTGTATCCCTGACGACGTACCGCGCGCGCACGAGCACGACCAAGCCCATGAGGTGAAGCGGCAAGAGCACGCGGCCCCAGTCAGCCCACGTGTGCCAGACAACCGGGCCGAGGATGGTACCGAGCACGCCGTACCCGACCATGAGCGGCGCCAGCTCGTCCCGGCGCCGGACCGCGAGCACGATGAGCGCGGCCGTCGCGACGATCGCAAGGATCTCCAACGCCGCGGTGTTCTTCCAGTAGGAAACATCCTTCACGATGCCGACGAAGGGTGCGGCGAGCCGCCCGGCGCTCGCCGACCACGGCCACGCGCCGGCCCGCTCGCGGACGAACGCGGCCCACCCGGCGAACACTGCGAACGGCACCAGGAACGGTGCAGCCGCGCGTACCGAGCGCGTCTCCCACAGCGTCGTAAGCACGAGAACCGCAGGCACGACCAACAGCGTCTCCCGCCATAATCCCCCGAGCGAGAGCAGCAGCACGCCGAGCCAGAGCCTCCCTTGCTTCGCAAAGATCCAGCCCCCGATCACCACGGCAACGCCTCCCGCTTCGGGGATAAGGCCGCGCAAGGAAGTAAGCGCGCCGGGGAGCAGCGCGGCGACGATCCCGAACCGAGCCGGGACACCGTGGCGGACGAACAACACCGCACCCACGGCAGCGATGGCCCCTCCCCCCAAGATGGCCAGCGCGATGAGCGCGCCGGGAACCCACCCTCGTTGACCAACGGAGAGGAGCCAGGCGAGGTAGGCGGGCACAGGACGCATCGCGCGGTACGCGAACTCTCTCGGGCCGCCGTTGATCGCCTCGAGATGCGACAGCGACGGGTCGCGCGCGAGCGCGGCCACTATTTGCCCGTCGCTGGTCGCGAGGATCGTTTGCACGGCGCCTTTCGGATGCTCGAACCCGTGGACCAGCGAGCCGTTTCCGCTCACGTGAAGTGCGGAGACGCGGATCACCAGAAGGACCAGGATGACGCCGGTAGCGAGCGCTCCCAGGGCGGCGACGCCCAGAACCGTCTTGGTGGTGGAGGTCTGATCAGGCGGGGACATTCGCGCGCCTGGGTGCCGTCACGAACGCGAGCCCGTACAGCACTGCGACCAGGATCAGAAGCGCGCGGTAGCCGACGATAAGAGAGGTGTATTCGAGTACGCCTCCCACCATCGCACCCAGAAGGTTCGCCCCGAACGCGATGTTCGACGATCCGACCTCACGGAACCGCTGCGCGAATACGAGGTTCGCGAGGAAGACGGGCGCGAACGCGATCGCGACCGCGAGTAAGAACCGTGGCGCGAACGAAAGGGAAAGAAGGTCGTGCGGCGGAACGACCCACGCGACGACCAACGCGATCAGGAGCAGCGCGTACAGGACGGATGGCGACGGCAGCTTGACCCTCCTGGCCACCTCGACCGCCGCATACACGGCCAGCAAGATCCCGGCGAACACCAAGGCGTTCACCAGCCAGGTCGTACCGAAGAGTAAGGCGAACTGCACCACATTCTTCGTCTCGAGCAATAGGAAGGCAGAACCCATGAAGAACAAATCCACGTACGGGCGCATCTGACCTAAGCCGCCGGCAAAGATCCTTGTGATGAGCAACGAGGCGATCAGGATCAAAAGCAATGTCCACAAGTAGAAGCCGGGGATCGTCCGGGTGCGGAGATAGAGGAACGGGTAGTCGTCGCGCGCAGGCGGCGGGAACGAGGAGGCGGCTTTCCACGTCGTGGTGTAGCTGAGGTCGCTGGGCTGGTTCGCGATCGTGAGCGCCGCGAGGCGCCCGTACACACCGATCGCATCGACGCACGGAGCGTATCCGTACGACTGATCCAGGGTGTCGGCCAATCGGTCGATCAGCCATTGCTCGCGATAGTAGTTGTACATCGTGAACGCGCCGTGGGGTTCCAGATGCGCGCGCGCAGTCTTCATCGCGTCGAGCGTGAACAGGTAGCTCTCCAGCCGAAGGGACGATTGCCCGGCGACGAGGGTCAGCGAGTCAGGAAGAGCGAAGATGATCAGGTCGTACTTCTTGTTGGTCTGCTCGAGGTACGCGCGCCCGTCGTTGATGTGAACCGTGACGCGTGGGTCCTGGTAGGGGTGGTCCGGGTTGAGCTCCTTCCCGATCTGATAGAGGCGCGGATCGATCTCAACCGCATCGACGTGCTGCACACCCATCGACAAAGCGATCGCGACGTCGGCGCCGTTCCCCGCTCCCACGATCAGGACACTCTTCGGCGTCTGTTTGAGGTGGTGATACGCAAGGAAGTAGACGGGTTCGCTCGCGAGCCGTTGCTTTAGCGGTTGGATGGTCTGGTGAGGGATGCCGTTCACCTGGATCCCGATGACGTTATGGGTCGGGTCTCGAAGCAACGTGACCTTGTAATAGGGGGACCAGCTGTCGTTGGGGTTCAGCGACTCGGCAAGCAAGAGGAAAACGATCGCGAGGGCGGCCACCGCTTGGAGAAGGGTCGTCGATCTCCCGCTCAGCACGACGAAGACGATCGCGACGACGATCCCCCACACGACCGAGGGCGCGCGCAGTAATGAAAGGAGAGAAAAAAAGCCGATTCCAAGGATGCTCCCGAGGATGTCGTATCGGTACGCCTCGAGTGCTTCGAATTGGATGAACGTGCGCGCGACGCCTTCGGCGATCATCGCCATCGCCGCGGCGACCGCCACGAAGACGATCGGAAGCGAAAGCCACGTCGGGAGCCCGTGCGACGGGCCCGAACCGAAGAAGATCAGCTGCGCGCCGGTCCGAACGATGCGTGCGGGGAAAGCCCGGACGAAGATGACGAGGAGCGCCAAAGCGAGCGGCGCCCATCTGAACAGGTTGATCTGAGAGCGCTCTCAGCGGAATCTGGGTTTCGGCAGCCACGTCCCGCTCACTCTACCGGACGAGCGAGCGGCTGTAAGACACCTCCGGTGCGCGGACACGACGAGGTCCTTGGGTACCATCGGGCTCGTGACAACCGCATCCCCGGCTGCAGATACGGACCGCCGTTTCTCGTTCACTCCGGCCCATGTCGTCGGCTTCGCTGTCGTCGGTTCGATCTTCGCGAAGTCGATGGCCGAGAAGCTCGCCGAGCACGATATGTGGTGGCACCTCAAAACCGGTCAGCTGATCGTCTCAACCCATCATCTGCCGTCGACGGATCCGTATTCGTTCACCGTCGTCGGGAAACACTGGGTCTTGTCGCAGTGGTTGTCCGAAGTTCTCGTGAGAGGGATCCAAGTCCTGCTTGGTCTTCGCGGGGTCATCGTGTGGCGATCGGTCATGCTCGTTGCGACGTACTCCGTCATCGCCTGGCTGTTCGTCAAGCTCGGAGGGAACAACCTGTCGACGTGGGCGCTCATCGCTCTCGCGGCGTACGCGGGTGTTCCCGCGTGGATCGAGCGGCCGATCTTGTTCTCGTTCTTGATCTTCGCGATCGTGCTGGCGCTCACCCTTCGGCAGTCACGGCGTGTGTGGTTGTGCATCCCGCTCTTCGCCCTCTGGGCCAACCTGCACGGCCTGGTGATCCTGGGGATCGGTTACATGTTCTTGCTTACCGCGACGGAGACGATCAAGGCATCTCGCGGCTCCGGCGACCACGCATGGGCCCGCCGCTTGGACACGGTCTCGCTCGGCTGCCTCCTGGCTACATTCCTGAACCCGTACGGGCCCAAGCTGATCACGTATTCGTTCGGCTTGGTCAAGACGGTCTCGTCGACGGCGTCCGAGTGGGCGTCG
>VAWS01000042.1 GCA_005884515.1 Actinomycetota bacterium | reverse complement strand
CGAGACGTACTCGACTGCGGCGGAGATGGCCGCGCAGTTCGCGCGCGGGCCGACCGTCGCGTTGCGCGCGGCGAAGATGGCGATCAATCGCGGGCTCGAGATGGACCTCGGCGACGGGCTGGCTTTCGAGCGCGAAGTATTCGTCAACCTCTTCGCTACCGACGACCAGAAGATCGGGATGAAATCCTTCATGGAGCAGGGTCCCGGCAAGGCGGAGTTCGTCGGCCACTGAGGTGGAAGGCAACGGCCACCGAGGCGCGGGCCCGGCGTCGGGTCACGGGCAACCACGGCGGAAGGCGCTCGTCCGGCTGTACGTCTTCGCCGGTGCGATCATCGGGCTCGTCGCGCTTGCCGCCGCCGCGTATGCGGTCTTCGGCGGGCTCGGCTTCGGGGGTGGTTGGGTCGCCGTCGGACCAATCTCGGAGGTCCGAAGCCAGGGCGTTGCGTTCGCACAGCGCTTCGACGTTTTCGTCGTCGCCGACGACCCCGAGCCGATCGGCCTCTACGGCCGGGAGCCGCAGCTCGGGACTCAGGTGTTCTATTGCGATTCGAGCGGCTGGTTCCAGACCGATTCTGGTTCTGTTTTCGACCATCACGGCTTCTACCGCTCGGGGAGCGCGCCGCGCGGCCTCGACCGGGTACCCGTGAAGGTCGATCACGGGATGCTGATGGTGGACCCGTCTCGACGGGCGATCGGGCCCGATCGAGGGCTGACCGACCGGGGCTCGCCGCGCGGAGAGCACTGCTCGCCGGCAGCGACGGGCGACCCGAAAACCGGCCGGGTCGCGGGCGGTTAGGCGCGCGTGCCCCCGGCCGATATCCTTGGGCGCCTATGACCGAGCAGATGAAGATCGACCAGCTTGGAGAAGCGAAAGAGAGCGAGGCGCACGTTGTGCTCGATCACGAGAACATCGACCGGGGCGAGCTCGACCCGAAGACGGCCAACATCGTCTACCACGACTGGGAAGCGCGGTCGTACGACGACAAGTGGTCGATCAGCTTCGACGAGCGTTGCATCTCGTACGCGCGCGAGAAGTTCCTGAAGATCGCACCGGAGAAGCACTATGGGAAGGTGCTCGAGATCGGCTCGGGGACCGGATTCTTCATCATCAACCTCACGCAAGCCGGCTTGGTGAACGAGCCCTACGCGACCGACATCTCGCCCGGGATGGTCGAGGTCTGCCTCCGGAACGCGCAGAACGTCGGGATCCACAACATGAAGGCGCGCGCAGTCGACGCCGAGAAGCTGCCGTTCGACGACGAGTTCTTCGATCTGGTCGTCGGCCACGCCGTTCTGCATCACCTGCCCGACGTCGAGGCCTCGTTCCGCGAAGCGTTCCGCGTCCTGAAGCCCGGCGGCGCGCTCGTGATCGCCGGCGAGCCAACGCGGATCGGCTACGCGATCGTCGGCCTGGCCAAACGGGCGACGGCGACCGCGATGAAGACCGTGGGCGCGCGCCTCGGCCTGACGCGCGCGCCGGCGAAGAAAGGCGAGGGGGATCCGGAAGCGGCGCTGGAGGCGCACGTCGACCTCCACGAGTTCCACCCGCACATGGTCGAGCAGTGGGCGCGCGACACGGGCTTCGACCCGGTTCGCATCGAGACGGAAGAGTTCGTCAGCGGCATCTTCGGATGGTCGGTCCGTACGATCGAAGCGCTCGCGCGTCCCGGCCTGCTCGGCGAGCAGTGGGCCTGGTTCGCCTACCGGAACTACATGCGGTTGTACCGACTGGACAATCTCGTCACTCGGCGCATCTTGCCGAAGCCGCTCTTCTACAATCTGCTGTTGTACGCGGAGAAGCCGAAGAGCGAGTGATCACGTGGGAGCGCAAACAAAGCCCGAGATAGGCGCGAGGCCGGTCCCTGCGCCGCTCGCGCGCGACGAGATCCCACGCAGCTTCCCGAAGCGGGTCGTGCGCACGATCCGGTTCATCATCTCGCACCGGCTCTACACGTGGCGGTACTGGGTCTGTGCGTTCCGCTTCATCCGCTTGAAGATCTTGCACCCCCACATCGTGACCGAGGGGTTCGTGTTCCTGGGGCCGAAGGTCGAGCTGTATGCGCGCAAGGGCTACGGCCGGCTCACCCTGGGTCGCTGGGTTTTCATCGGAAAGGGGAACGCGATCCGGTGCCATGAAGGCAACCTCCGGATCGGGGACAAAGTCGTCTTCGGGGCGAAGAACACGATCAATTGCTACATGGACATCGAGATCGGCAACGACTGCATCTTTGCCGATTGGATCTACATGTGCGACTTCGACCACCGATACGAGGACATGACGAGGAACTCGATCGTCGGCGGAGTGCCCGCGCGCGTCCTCAAGACGCGCGGGGCCGACCCGCAGCGCGGGTCCTAGGCCGGAGCGCCTTCGGCGTCCACAACTTCGGTCGTCTGTGGCCGGTACGACGGATGCGTTTGGCTGAGCCTTCGTGAAACCGTGTTGATCAGCGTTCCTGAAAGGGACGTCTGATCATTGATCGCCGCGAGAAAATCTTCTCCTTTGACGTGGAGAAGATTCGCATCTGAGAAGGCGCGCACCGTCGCCGTCCGCGGGATGCATTCGAGCAGCCCGATCTCACCGAAGTAGTCGCCCTCGCCGATAACTCTGATCAGCGAGGGTTCCTTCGACTCACCGTACGCTAGTACTCCGAGACTTCCAGACCGAACCACGTAAAACGAGTCGGCGGGGTCTCCCTCTCTCACGACGAACTCTCCGGGTACCACGTGCTGCTCATCTACGTGCGCCGCGAGCCACTCGAGACTCTGGCGAGAGGCGCCATCGAATACGCCCAGACCCGAGAAGAGTTCGACCGCTGGACGGAGCTCCTCTTTGCGTGCTTCCCACTTGCCTTGCGCACGTCGCAAACGAGGAAGGAGCAAGATCGTCGCCAGAGGTACTGCACCTCCGGCGACGATCAGCGCGTTACGTGTGCCGAGACCGGATGCAAGCGGCACAGCGATAACCGAGCCGATAAGCATGCTCCCCAGCGCGGCAGAATCCAGCAATCCGAAGGCCCGCGCGACGATGTGTGGCGGAAGCGTGCGCTGTACCAGCGTGGTCACGAGCACATCGACGACGACGCTGCATGCGCCTCCAACGGCGACGATCGCGACCGCGGAGTACGGCTCTTGCACCAAGCCAAGCGCAGCCAGAGGGATGCCCGTCCCAATGATTGCGATGGCAATGACGAACGTGATGTTCCTTCGGTCCGCCAACCAGCTCGCCGCGCGAGCGGCCACAACGCCGCCCGCCCCGAGTCCTGCATACAGCCAACCGACGCCGTTCTCGCTCAACCCGAGTCGCGATTGTGCGACCAGCAGGAGCAGAACCGTCTCCGCGCCGTAGATCAGGCCGGATGCCGTGTAGATCGTCGCCGCGGCTCCGAGGCCGCCCGTACCTGTGAGCGCGCGTGCGCCTTCGACTACGCGCTCGACGACATTCTGAGTATCAGCCGGCGCGACGAAGCGTCGGGCCTTGCGGGGCGGAACGGAGGCAACGGCTGCTGCGGCCATCAGGAAGCTGCCTGCGTTGGTCAAGAACGCGGCCCACGGTGAACCGAGCAGCAACAGCAGCGCTCCGAACGCCGGCCCCACCACGATCGCGATATTGGCGACGGTTTGGATCAAGGCGTTCGCGGCCGCGAACTCCGACTCGCTCACGATCGACGGCGTCATCGCAGTGACCGCCGGAACGTATGCACACCCCGCGGACGTCGAAAAGAAAACGAGGGCGAGCGCCCCCACGGGAGGACCGTGGACGGCGGCAAGCAGCGCGAGAGCGCCCATGAGGGCTGCTCGGATGAGATCCGATCCGATCATCACGCGACGGTAATCGTGCCGTTCCGCCAGCAGGCCGCCGAGTGGTCCGACGATCACATACGGCGACAGGCGCGCGACCGTGGCAGCAGCGACCCAGGAACCGGAGTGTGTGCGGTTCAAGATGAACACAAGCAGCGCAACGTTGTAGAGCCAATCTCCGGCTTCGGACACTGCAAGTCCCACAAGGACCCGCCGGAAATCTCGTCGGCGCAGCACCGAGTGGAACGTCCCCCGCCCGTCCATGGCCGTACTCGACTACGTAAGGCGAACCGCCGTCAAGGGTGCCTTCTCGACGTGGAGAGTTCGGCTAGGCGCCGGTTCCTTCCGCCAAGCCGAGGATCTCGGAGCGGCCCAGCAGCACCCGCAAGGGCACCCGCTCCTCCGGCCGCTTCAGCGCGTGCTCTTCTGCGATCGCGCGCTCGTACACATCGACCGTCCGGCGCGCGATCGTGCGCCAGCTGAACTGCTCGTCGAGCATCCTTCGCGCGTCCAGCGTGAGCCGGCGGTCGAGGCGCTTGTCGGTGAGCAGCCGGCGGATCATGCCTGCGAGCGAGTCGGGGTCGCCGGGCGTGAAGCGCAAGCCGGTCGCTTCGTGGACGACCAGCTCGCGCAGGCCGCCGATGTCGGCGGCGATGCACGGCGTGCCGCTCGCGAACGTCTCCAGCGCAACCATCCCGAACGGTTCGTAGAGCGACGGCACGACGGCGAGGTCGGCCGCCGCGTAGTACATACGGAGCTCCGGCTCGTCGATGAAGCCGAGGAAGTGCACGCGGTCGGCGAGGCCGGCCCGCTCGGCGTGGGCCTTCAATTCGTCGGCGTGCGTTCCCACGCCCGCGATGTAGAACCGAAACTCTTCGTGCTCCAGGAGCAAGGGCAGCGCCTCGAGCACCGTCTGCACGCCCTTCTCGTACTCCAGGCGTCCCGCGTAGAAGATGATCTTCTCGCGGCCGCTCGCGATGCGCGCGCGAAACTCTTCGACGTCGGCCGGCCGGTCGAACTCGTGCACGTCGACGCCGTTCGGGATCACGTCCTGCTTCGGCGACGGCAACTGGAAGATCTCGTGCACCTGGTCGCGCATGTACTCCGAGCAGGTGATCACGCGGCGCGCTTCGTACGTCAGCCACCACTCGACCTGGTGGATGAGCTTGTTCATCGGACCCGGGAGGTACCCCTGATGACGGCCGTACTCGGTCGCGTGCACGGTAGAGACGAGCGGGAGATCGAAGCAGTTCTTCACCGCGGCCGCCGCGTACGCGACGAGCCAGTCGTGCGCGTGCACGACGTCGACCTCGGTGTCGAGCAGGAGCTTCGTCGCCGCTTCTTGCACCGCGATGTTGAACTGCAGCACCCACGGGACCAGTTGGTCGAAAGAGATCATCGGCGGGTACTCGCCGGCGCGCACGATGTGGACGCCGTCGACCGTCTCCTCGTGCGGCGCGTCGGGGTGATCGCGCGTGACGACGTGGACCTCGTGTCCCGCCTCGGCGAGTCCGGTCGACAGCCGATGAACGTGCCTACCCAAGCCCCCGACGATCCGAGGCGGATATTCCCAAGAGAGGATGAGGGTTCGCATAATCAGGCGCCGAAGCCGGGCTATCCTGACACGCGTCTATCGCCCGGGCAAAGCGGCTACGGCGTGCCGGTGTCCGGAGCGAGATCCACCTGCGGGGCGCCGGCGCGCGCGACCGCCTCGTCGATCTCGAAGTACTGCTGCTCTTGGAAGTGGAACATCCCCGCGATGGCGTTGGAAGGGAACGACTGCACGCGTGTGTTATAGGCGCGCACGTTGTTGTTGTAGAAGCGTCGAGCAGCCTGTATCCGGTCCTCCGTGTTCGTGAGCTCGTTCTGCAAGGACAGGAAGTTCTGGCTCGCCTTCAGCTGCGGGTAGTTCTCGGCTACGGCGAGCAGCTGACGGAGGCCCGAAACCACACCGTTCTCGGCGCGTGCCTGCGCCTCGGGCGGCCCCGCTTGCGCGATGGCGTCGGCGCGCGCCTGGGCAAGCTTCTCGAAGATCTCCTTCTCGTGCGCCGCGTAGCCCTTCACGGCTTCGACGAGGTTGGGGATCAGGTCGTAGCGCCTGCGGAGCTCGGTGTCGACGTTCGCCCAGGAGTTCTTGATGAGGTTGCGCTGCCGAACGAACCGGTCGTACGAAACAGCGAACGCGATCAGCAGCAGGCCCACGACGCCGGCCGCGATATAGACCCCGATCATGAGCCCTCCCTGTACGTCTCGTCGATCACCTTCGGGATGTGCTGATGGAACTCGCGGGCGGCCTCGATCACGCCCCATATCAGCTTCGGCTTCGTGCGACCGCCGTACGCCAGCACCCAACGGCCACACAGTTCGAAATGCCAGCCTTTGTTGTCCAGGAGCCACTGCATCATGCGAGCATCCACCAGATAGGTGGCGAACTGCGACACCGCGGTGGGGACGACCGTGCACGAGACATGCGAGTAGTCGAGGTTGGTATGGCCCTGGGCGTCGCTCGAGTGCTGGTAGTACCAGTACTCGAAGTCTTTGATGTCGAGACCGTCCCTCTGCCCCCACACGACGTTCTCGACGCCGCGGCCGTCGCCGCGCCGGAAGAGATCGAACGGGAGGCCGAGGAGATCGAAGGGGTCTTCGGTCGAGTATTGGAATCCCAGATGCCCCGCGGTTTGCTGCCACTCTTGGATGCGGCGCTTCCGCGCGTAATAGCCGAAGACGATGGCGCCCCCGACCACGAGCACCCCGATCACGATGATCAACGCGACCGCCATGTGGCCGTACGGTACACCCGACGCGCGCGTCAGTCGGACGATTCGGGCTGCGCTTCGACGCGCGCCGCGCCGGGTAGAATGTGCCCCAAATCCACAGCCGCAGGAGGCTTTTCGATGCCGAATCACAAGCTCCCCATCCTCGAAGAGAAGGGGTTCGTCGTCCTGAAGAAGTTCGACAAGCCGGTTCCCGACTCCGAATTCCGGCACATGGAATACGTCGACTGGAAGTCGGGCGGTGACACGAACTTTGCCCCGATCGCATCCGCCTTCGGAGACATGGAGTGCGCCGGCTTCTGGGACCACGGCAAGCCGGACAAGGACGGGATCTGGACGAAGAACGCGGAGGTCTGCCCGACCCTGGTCGAGTGGACCGAGCGGGTCGGCGCCCGTTACGGCCGCGTCCGGACGATCAAGCTCGAGCCCAACACCGAGCAGGACGCGATCAAGAACCTCCACCCCGACGACAACAACCGCCTGAACCCAGAAGAGGAAGGGTGGGTCGTTCGTGCGTGGCTGCAGCTGACGGACAATCCCGACAGCTACATGATCGTGCGTGAGGACAAGGACGATCCGTCGACCGAGAGCCGCATCGCCCTGCCGAAGGGCGCGCAGTTCGTCGTCGACTCGCAGCGGCTGTGGCACGCGGTCTGGCACCCGGGCCCCGGGCCTCGGTACGCGCTGATCGTGTCGTTCGAGAGCGGGCCCGACCTCGAACGTTGGATCGACTCGCAGCTGGCCGAGCAGCCGGTCGGCGCCTAGATTTCCTCCG
>VAWS01000041.1 GCA_005884515.1 Actinomycetota bacterium | reverse complement strand
GCCTTTCAAGTTCACGGCGATCGCCTTGTCCAGCTGCTCTTCCGTTGCTTCTGCGATCAGGCCGTCGGCGGCGATGCCGGCGACGTTCGCCATCACGTCGAGCCGCCCGAACTCCGACACCGCACGATCGACCAAGGCATCAAGCTCGGCGCGCTTGGAGATGTCGATCTTCTGTGCGACGGCGCGCCCGCCGTTCTCGGTGATGCCTTTTGCCACGGCTTCCGCTCCGGCGTCGTCGAGGTCGCCCACGACGACCGACGCTCCGGCCCCGGCCAGGACTTCGGCGGTCGCGCGCCCGATGCCGCTGGCGGCGCCGGTGATCGCGGCCGAGCGGCCCTCGAGGCGGAACACGTCTAGTGGGTTCATCTGCGCTCCTGGAGGATAGCCCGGGCCGGGGAATGACCTGCGGGAACTGGACTTGACGGCTGCTCGGCAAGAGGATACCTTGCTTTTGCGATTGTAACCACCAGTTCGCTATAGCGAACAGCACGAGGAGAAGGGCATGGCAGTCACCGAAGCGACGCTGAAGCCCGTACCGGAGATGTTCGCCTCGATCGAGCAAGCCGTCGAGGCCATCGCGCGCGGCGAGATCGTCATCGTCGTCGACGCGCCCGACCGCGAGAACGAAGGCGACTTCGTCATGGCGGCCGACAAAGTCACTCCCGAAGCCGTGAACTTCATGATCACACACGGGCGAGGGCTGCTCTGCATGCCGATGTCGGCCGAGCGGCTCGACGCGCTGAGGCTTCGCGCGATGGTGCCGGAGAACGAGGCCGGCGCCGAGACCGCGTTCACCATCTCCATCGACATGCGCGCACCGCGCAACACCGGGATCTCTGCGTACGACCGCGCGCGCACGATCCGCCGGGCTCTCGATGCGGATGCAAGCGTCGACGAGTTCCGCACGCCGGGCCATGTGTTCCCGCTGCGCGCGCGCGAGGGAGGTGTGCTCGAGCGTGCCGGTCACACCGAGGCTGCGGTCGACCTGGCACGGCTGGCAGGGTGCAAGCCCGCCGGCGCGATCTGCGAGATCATGAACGACGACGGGACGATGGCGCGCGTGCCCGATCTGATCGAAGTGGCGCGCACGCATGGGCTGCTCATGATCACGATCGAAGACCTCATCGCGTACCGCGCGCGCACCGAGGCGATGGTGCGCCGGATGGCCGACGCGCGCATCCCGACTCCGTACGGCGAGTTCACCGCCGTCGGATTCCAGTCGCAAGCCGACGGACGTGAGCACATCGCGCTGGTGTACGGGGATCCCGAGGGCGGGCGTGGCACGCTCGTGCGCGTCCATTCGGAGTGTCTGACCGGCGACGCGTTCGGCAGCTTGCGCTGCGACTGCGGCGCCCAGCTGCGTGAGTCGATGCGCTTGATCGCGCAAGAAGGGTCCGGGGTCGTTGTCTACGTGAAGGGCCACGAAGGACGCGGCATCGGGATCATGGAGAAGCTGCTCGCGTACCGGCTGCAAGACGCCGGCGCGGACACCGTCGAAGCGAACCTGATGCTCGGGCACCCGGCCGACGCGCGCGACTACATGGCGGCGGCGAAGATCCTTGCAGCGCTCGACATCGACAACGTGCGGCTGCTGACGAACAACCCCGCGAAGCGCACCGGTCTAGAGCAGTACGGGATCACCGTCGACACGCGCATCCCATTGGTCACCGTGCCCACGGAAGAGAACCTGCGATACCTTCAGACCAAGCGCGACAAGTTCGACCACGAGCTGCTCGAGCTGTCGCTTGCCTAAGAGGTAGGCGCAGAGGAGGTTTCCATGGGGGAGACCCCGCACATCGTTGGGATCGGCGGTACGACGCGGGAAGGCTCCTCGACCGAGAAGGCGCTGCGCTATTCGCTCGCGATCTGCGAGAAGCTCGGCGCGACGACGGCCATCTTCACGGGGCGCGATCTTTCCGTGTTGCCGATGTACGCGCCGGAGCATCCTCAGCGGCACGACGTGGCGACGGCGATGATCGGGGAGCTGCGTAAAGCGAACGGCGTGATCGTCGCATCGCCCGGCTACCACGGCACGATCGCCGGCATCGTGAAGAACGCGTTGGACTACACCGAAGACTTGCGCGAGGACGACCGCGTGTATTTCAGCGGAATGCCGGTCGGATGCATCGTCACCGGCCTCGGCTGGCAAGGCGTGGTGACGACCCTCGAGCACCTTCGCGCCATGGTGCACGCCTTGCGCGGCTGGCCGACGCCGCTCGGCGCTGCGCTGAACACGACGACGCCTCTGTTCGATGCGAGCGGCGAGCCGAGCGATGAGCGCGCGCGGTTCCAGCTGGAGACAGTGGCGCAAGAAGTGATGCAGTTCGTCGGCTGGAAGCTCGGCTAGAAAAGCATCGAGGGAGCCGGCTCCCAACCCGGCTCCCTCGTACGTTCTTTGATCAGATCGTGACGCGGCGCTCAGCGTCGATGCTCGACATCTCGTCGCACAGGGCGCGAGCGGCCTGGAACTTCTCGGCGAACGCCGGCGACTGCTTCCACGCTGTGCGCGCGTCGGCGTTCTCCCACTCGGAGGTCGAAACGAAGTGGCCCTTGTCGGCCTCGTCCTGGATCAGGGTCGCGTTCACGAGCGCTGGGTGGTCCTTGCGCGTCCACTGAAGGAACTCCGTCCAGCGCTCGACGAACTCTTTCTCCTTGCCTGTCTTCACGTGCCAGTTTCCCGACGCGTACTGATCCGCCATGCACCCTCCCACTTCGGCTGCTCTAACTCTGTTCTTTTGGGCAGGGAGGGACAATGGCGCCGATAGCCCATCTCGGGCGGCAAATGCACTATTTGTTCTCAGGCCGGAGCGTTCGGGTCTAGGTAGCGGCGCTCGGCTGCAACCAGCTCGTCGAAGGTCTCCGTGCGGCCGGTGGAGCGCCAGGATTCCCGCGCCTGGTCGAGCAGCGAGACTGCGCGCGCCGGCTCGTCGTTTTCGATCAGGATCGCCAGCAGCACTTGGAGCCGCCGGTCGCTCGGGTCAAGGCGCCACGCGGTTTGGATCGCGTCGCGCGCGAGCGTGTCTGCGTCCGGCATCAACCTCGAGATGCGCGCGACCTTGATCAGCGCATCGTTGTCGCGTTCCTTTCGCGAACGCTCGATCGCATCGGTGAGGTGCGCGCGAGCGGCCTCCCAGTTGCCGGCGCTGACGGCGTTCGCCGCGTCGAGCAGCACCGGGCGCGCGGAGCGCGGGAACATGTCGCGGTACTCGGCGAGCGCCCCTTCCGCTTCATCGGTTGCGCCGGTCGCGTACAAGCTCGAGATCAACAGATCGCGGAGGTCCTTGCTCCGCGGGCAGTAGCGAAGACCTTGCCGCAGAACCAGCACCTGCTCGGGCTGCCCGGCCTGCTGTCCTGCGATCAGCGCGCGCAGGAGCCACGCGTCATCCCACTTGCGGTACAGCTTCGTCGCGCGCGTCGCGAGGCGGAGCGCTTTGGCCGGGTCCGTCGCGCGCGCGCGCCACGCGGCCTGGTAGATCGCACCGCCCGGCGTCCGGCCGAGCTCGACGAGTGCGCCCTGCAGCAGGTAGCCGAACACGACGAGGTCGATCAGGATGGCGACCGCGTCCCCGGCAGCGAAGCCGTCCTTCGCGATGAGGACGCAGATGCGGCCGATCTCGACGCCGAGCAGCCCCGTCGCGCCCAGGCGCAACCACCCTCGAGTCGCGCGCGGCGCACCCGGGAGCCACTCTCGTCTGGTCGTGTCGAAGGCCACGATCCAGATGACGACGGCCCGCGTGATCGCCACGCGCGCGATGCCGAACCAACGGTGAAGGCCGATCGCGCCGACGACGAAGGCGAACGCGATGGCCGGGGCGAGGAGCGCAGCTGCAACGCGATCTCGATTCACGGCCGTGGATTTCAGCAGACCTGTCGGAGGGCTGCTCGAGCTGGTCCGGATCTACCCTCAGATATGAGGGTTATCCCGGACCGGGCGGCCTCGCGTGGAAATCTGACGGACCGTCAGATATTCTGAAACCCTCCATTTCCGCTGGTCTGGGGGCATCCCGTGGACTTCGAATACACCGACGAACAGAAGGCCTTTCAGCAGGAAGTTCGGGACTTCCTCAAGGAGAACTACGACCCCGACGTCATGGACCCCACCCGCGAGGGCATGGCCCAGCTGGTCGACTCGCCGCCCCGGC
>VAWS01000130.1 GCA_005884515.1 Actinomycetota bacterium | reverse complement strand
GGATCTGCTTTCGATCATCGATCAGCGCGAGATCGGTATCGACACCTCAGACTTCCACACCGCGCTGAAGTACGTGAGCCGCCAAGACCCCGACGTCATCTTCATCGGAGAGATGCGCGATCAGGAAACGGTCTCGGCTGCGCTGCACGCCGCGGAGACGGGCCACCTCGTCATCTCGACGCTGCACACGATCGACGCGACGGAAACGGTGAACCGCATAATCGACTTCTTCCCACCGTACCAGCAGATGCAGGCGTGAACCCGGACCTCACGAGCCAGATCGAGCGCGTGATCGAGGAAGGCGACTACTACGGTATGCAGACGTTCGATCAGCACCTGATGGCGCTGTTCAAGGCCGGGCTCGTCACGATCGAAGAGGCGACCGCTGCCGCAACAAGTCCGCACGACTTCTCCGTGCTGGTGCGCCAGGCCGGCCTGGGCTAACTCCAGGCCGCTCGAAAGTTCACCGCTTCGCGCGCGTGCCGCGGCTATCCTGACGGCGATGGGTCGGAACCCGCCGGAGCTGAGCGCGCGCTTGCGCGATCTGCTGAAGCTCCCCGGCTTCGTGGACGACCTGGCCAAACGCTTCCGGTCGGCCGGTCACGAGCTCTATCTCGTCGGCGGCAGCGTCCGCGACGCGTTGCTCGAGCGCGCGCATTGGGACTACGACTTCGCGACCGACGCCAAACCGGACGAGGTCTTGCAGCTGGTGTCCGGGTGGCACGAAGGCAAGTGGCTCCAGGGCGTCGAGTTCGGCACCGTCGGCGTTGCGAAGCAAGGACACCGGCTCGAGATCACGACGTTCCGGGAGGAACGGTACGCGGAAGGCTCGCGCAAGCCGGCGGTGACGCCACTTCCGAGTATCGAAGCCGATCTCGCCCGGCGGGACTTCACGATCAACGCGATGGCCGTTCGCCTGCCCGAGCGGACCGTCATCGACCCGTACGAGGGGGCGGCAGACCTCGCGCGCAAGGTCCTTCGCACCCCGGGCGAACCAGCGGACTCGTTCAGCGACGATCCGCTGCGCATGCTGCGCGCGGCGAGATTCGTCGCGTTGCTCGATGTCGAGCCCGACCCGGCCGTCGTGCGCGCGATGTCGGAGATGCGCGAGCGGCTTCGGATCGTCTCTGCGGAGCGGATCCGCGATGAGCTGACGAAGATCTTGAACACCGACCGCCCATCTAAAGGGCTCGACCTTGCGACGCAGACCGGCCTATGCGATCTCTTCCTTCCCGAGCTGCCTGCACTACAGCTTGAGCAAGACCCCGTCCACCGGCACAAGGACGTGTACAGGCACACGCTCGCGGTCGTCGACAAGATCGTCGCGAGCGAGCCGCCGGGAACCGGGCCCGACACGGCTCTGCGCATGGCCGGCTTGTTGCACGACGTCGGAAAGCCGGCCACGCGCAAGATCGGACCGGATGGCGTTTCGTTCCATCATCACGAAGTCGTCGGCGCGCAGATGGCGCGCAAAAGGCTGCAAGCGCTCCGCTATCCCTCCGACTTCATCGAAGAGGTCGCCGAGCTCATCGCGCTTCACCTCCGGTTCCACACGTTCCGTTCCGGATGGTCGGACTCCGCCGTCCGGCGATACGTACGAGATGCAGGCCCGATGCTGGACCGCCTGAACCGTCTCGTCCGAAGCGACTCGACGACGCGGAACAAGATGCGCGCGCGCGAGCTGTCCGTCGCGATGGACACGCTGGAGGAGCGGATCGCACGCCTGGCCGCCGAAGAAGACCTGAAACGGATCCGTCCGCCGATCGACGGGCACGAGGTGATGAAGCATCTCGGAGTGAAACCGGGGCCGGTCGTCGGCGATGCCCTCGATCACCTCCTGGAGATCAGGCTCGAGCGCGGCGAGTACTCGAAGGAAGAGGCGTTCGCTCTGTTGGACGACTGGGCCAGCGCGCAGGGCATCCAGAAGCCGTAGACACCCGATGGATCGGCCAGTTTCTCGGACTTGCGTAATATTTAAGTCTATGCTTAAATGACGCCTATCGTGGAAGCAG
Organism: Actinomycetota bacterium; assembly: GCA_005884515.1. Taxonomy (GTDB): domain Bacteria; phylum Actinomycetota; class AC-67; order AC-67; family AC-67; genus AC-67. Next base: position 3,338 of record VAWS01000130.1, on the reverse strand, counting down.
CGCTCAAGGCATTCTCCGAACCGCGTCGCCGCGCGATCCTGACGCTCGTCTGGGACTCGGAGCGTGCCGCCGGCGACATCGCATCGCGGTTCGACGTAAGCCACGCCGCCATCTCGCAGCACCTTCGGGTCCTGAAGGAGGCAGGCCTCGTGTCCGAGCGCCGGGAAGGGCGACGGCGTTTGTATCGCGCGCGCAAGGAGTCGATGCAAGAGATCCGTTCGTACCTCGAGAACTTCTGGGACGAGGCGTTCGAGCGCCTGCGCGTCGAGGTCGAAAAAGAAGGAGGAAGTCGTGGACCGGATCGAGCGTGACCTCAAGATAGCCGCACCACCGGAGCAAGTCTTCGCGTATCTGACCGATCCGGACAAGCTGTCGAAGTGGCAAGCATCGTCGGCTTCAGTCGATCTGCGCGTCGGGGGCGAATACACGATGGATGTCGCCAGCGGCCATATCGCGCGCGGCTCGTTCACCGAGATCGATCCGCCGCGGAAGCTCGTATACACGTTCGGTTGGGAGAACCACGGGGTCGTCCCGCCGGGTGCGACGACGATCGAAATAACGCTCGAGCAAGACGGTGACTACACGCTGCTCCATTTCGTGCACTCCGGCTTGCGGACCGAAGAAGAAGTTGCGTCCCACACCAAGGGATGGGGGCACTACCTGCCGCGCCTCGAGATCGCTGCTTCCGGCGGCGATCCGGGACCCGATCTGATGGCGTCGGCATAGACGTGAACGTTCCCGGTCGAATCTCGACAGCGTTTCCGCGCGCGGCGTAGGCTCGGGCCGAACCGGACCGAGGAGGTATCGCCATGGGAGACCCCGTCGTTCATTTCGAGATCAACGGGCCGGACGACGAGCTCGTCGCGAAGTTCTACTCGGAGCTGTTCGGCTGGCACACGGAGTCGATGCCTGAACCGCCGTATACGACGATCGACACGCACGGCGGCGCCGGGATCAACGGCGGCATCGCCAAGGCCGATCGCCCGTACTCCACTATCTACGTCGGTAGCGACGATCTTCAAGGAAGGCTCGACCGGGCCGGAGCGCTCGGCGCGAGCACGACGGTGCCCGTGACGGATATCCCGAACGTAGGAGCGTTCGCTCAGTTCGCCGACCCAGACGGAAACTTGATCGGCTTGTTCAAGCCGGGGGGAGGCGAGCAGCCCGGCGTATCTACCGGCTCGAACCCTCCGGTGACGTGGTTCGAGATCTATGGGAAAGAGCCCGAGCCACTGTGGCAGTTCTACCGCGAGCTGTTCGGCTGGACCATCAAAGAGCAAACGGGCGAGGGCTTCGTGTACGGCGAAGTGGATACGGGCGCCGGGCAGGGGATCAACGGCGGCATCACTGCGAATCCGATGAAGCAGCCCGGCATCGCGATCTGGGCCGAGTCCGAAGACCAGCAGGGGTACCTGGATCGCGCGGTCGAACTCGGCGGCACGGCGATCATGCCGCCGACCGAGATGAGCGGCGGCCTCAAGATCGCGATGTTCGCCGATCCGCAGGGAACGTTTTGCGGGGTGTACTCGTACAAGCAATAACTGTGCGCTACGAAAAGAGAGGGCCGCGCGCGGCCCTCTCTTCGTGTGCAGCCTTTACTTCTTCGTGTCCCAGAAGATCTTGTCGATCTCGTTGATCTGATCGAGCAGCTTCTGGCCCTGGTTCGGGTCGTTCGACTTCTTGGCCGCGCCGGCTTCCTTCGTTGCGTTCCAGAACAGTGTGTGGAGCTCCGGGTACTTCTCGAGGTGCTCCGGCTTGAAATAGTCGGTCCACAAAACCCACAAGTGGTGCTTCACGAGCTCGGCGCGCTGCTCCTTGATCGTGACGGCGCGCTCTTTGAAGATCGGATCGTCCGACCCGTTGTACTTCTCTTGGCATGCCTTTACCGACTCGGCTTCGATCCTCGCCTGCGCCGGATCGTAGACACCGCACGGCAGGTCGCAGTGCGCATGAACGACGCGTGCCGGCGACAGCCAGTTCTTGATATCCATGCGATTCCTCCCCTCGAGATCTCCTCACTCGGAGGTATACCACCCTGAACGAAGGGCTAGCATCTCAGCATGAAGAAGCGATCCGGCCTCGCCATCCTCGGTGTTGCCGTCGCAGCCTTCGCCCGTCGTCCGTCGTGAAGAGATCGAGATCGTGAAACGCGTATCGGCGACGGGCCTAGGGCAGAGGGCGGCCGCCGATGAGATCTGGCTCACGGGGGACAACGCTGCCGCGTCCACCGACAGCAAAACGACGGGGCCGGCTGCTCGCGCGGATCTCGTCGGTGTGGTGCGCGCGCGCTACAAGCCGTTGCGTTCTCTGCGTACGTTTTCGCCTTAGGCGCGCGCGGCGGCGCGCTCACCTTGACCGAGGAACGCGCGTGTCAGCTCGTATCCCTCGCTCATCAGCTGCTGGGTATGCGACGTGTCGTTGAAGCGGATCGGACGCGGGCTCGGCGGCGGCACGAAGCGGAGGTCGGCGGCGTCGGCGAAACGCAGGAGATCGAGGTCGACCCTGGCCGCGCGCGAGTGCGCGAACGCTTGAAGCAGCACGTCGAGCGGCCGTCGGATCTCCAGGGTCGTCGGCTTCGGCGCCCCGCACGTCAACACGTAGATGCGGCGAGAGCCGAGCTCAACGGCGACCGAGATCGGAACGTTATTGACGATACCGCCGTCGACGTAGAGCTCACCGTCGATGAGAACAGGGGGGAAGATGCCGGGCAGCGCCGTCGTGGCGATGAGCGGAGGTGCGATCGGCCCGGACTCGAAGACGTGCTCCGCGCCGGTGCGCAGATTTGCCGCGACGATGCTGAGCGGCTTCTGCATCTCTTCGAACGACCGAACGGGTAGCTTGCGGACGAGCGCGCGGATCCCTTCGTTGGAGTAGAGGTGGTCGCCTTTGCGCACGAAGTGCAGCGCGCGCTGAACGCGCGTGCCCGGGAAGAGATCGTCACCGTGGAGCGAGAGCCACACGTCGGCGAGCAGATCGACGCCGGCCGGGGTCGGATCGGCGGCGACCGCGGCAGCGTTGAGCGCGCCCACGCTCGTGCCGATGAGCACGTCGGGGACGATGCCAGCTTCGATCAGCGCGCGCAGCTGGCCGACCTGGACCGCGCCCAGAACGCCGCCCCCCGACAGAACGAAGGCGACATGCGGACGCTTGCGCGCGCGGACGGTGCGCAACGGGCGAACGTAGCGGCCGAGCTTCATCGCTCTCCTTGCAACTCCTTACCCTCTTCAACGACGCTCGGAAGCAAATGATGTCCGTTTGATGATCCCGAGGGGCCCATCTTCCGCGAAGGGTACGACGAGCCCCGTACCGGTCCGTGAACGAGGAACAGCCCCGGACCA
>VAWS01000129.1 GCA_005884515.1 Actinomycetota bacterium | reverse complement strand
TCGACGAGCTGTCGCCAGGTGTCGTCGCCCACGATGCCGTCGACGCTCAGGCCGCGCTCCTGCTGGAACGCCATGACCCGCAATCTGGTCTCGGGTCCGAAAACGCCGTTCAGCTCCTTGTCGGACGCCGGGTGGCCGAGCGCCGCGAGCCGGCGCTGGACGTCGGCAACTTGCCGACCCCGATCACCTTCTCGGATGACGCGCATGCTTCTTTGTCGCACGCTTCCGTGTCGACGCCAAGTCCGAACGGGCGGTGTTAGACCAGATACTGGGAAAGCTCAGACAGGATCTGGGCTTTCCCGCGGGCGCCGACGATGCGGGCTTTCTCGACTCCGTCGACGAACAGCAGCATAGAGGGGATCGAAAGGACACCGTAACGGCGCGTCGTTTCGGGGTTGTTGTCGACGTCGAGTTTGCGGACGACGAGCTTGCCGGAGTTCTCGGTCGCGATCTCGTCGATGACGGGAGCGACCATGTGGCAGGGACCACACCACTCCGCCCAGAAGTCGACGAGAACGGGGGTCTCGCTCTTTAAGACTTCCTGCTCGAAGTCAGAGTCCGTCACCGTAGCGGTCGTGCTGCCCATCCTCGCAACCTCCAATTCCAGAATGTCCTTTTGGCAATCTACCCCGTCGGGGCGCTTTCAAGAACGCGGGCCCTCCGGCCGGCTATTCCGTGGCCGCTCCGGCCGCAGCGTCGAGAGCCCGGGCCTTGAGGGCCCGCTCCGCGTCGTCGCGGTTCTCGATCAGGTAGCGGCGGATCGGGGGGGCCGCGTCCGTGTGCGCCTCGAGGTAGGCGTCGGTCTCGGCGATGAGGTCCGGGCTCATGAGGGCCAGGGGGTACATCCCGTCCACGACGGTCACCGCCACTTCAACGGGGCGGCTGTTCCACATAGCCTCGATCGAGTCGAAGTACCGGCGCCGATAGGGCTCGATGAGCTCGGCCTGGTCGAACCGTCCGAAGTTGGCGATCAGCGAGCGGATCGTCGCGAGCGGGGTGTGGGGGTCGTCGACGATGCGCGACCACGCCTCGGCCTTGGCTTCGGCGGTGGGCTGCGCCGCGCGCGCCCCGGCTGCGTACCGCTGTCCCTGGTCGGTGGGATCGCGATCGAGCTCCGCGTCGATCACACGATCCTCGATCGCGCCGAGTCCGGCGAGGCCCTGGACGATCAGCCACCGAAGGTCGGTGTCGACCGACAAGCCTTCGAAGGTCGTCTTCCCCGCGAGTAGCCCCCTCGCGATCGCCACGTGCTCGTCGGTGCGCGCGTTGGAGATGAAGGCGCGCGCCCACACCAGCTGTAGGTCGCTTCCGGGCTCGGCCGCCTTCAACGATTCGAGCGCGCGCATCGCGAGCTGCAACCGCGCCGCGTCACGGTTGGCGGGGTCGCCGTAGAGCGTGATCGCTTGTGCGGCACCGCCGAGCAGCTGCTGAACTGCGCCGGGGTCGGTCTCGGTATGGATGTTGTTGACGACCAGGCGGACGTAGTCGCGCGCAGCAAGCTCGGCGTCGCGGAGCTGGTCGATCGCCGCCGTCCAGCACAGCGCGCGCGCGAGCGGGTCGGCGAGATCGGCGAGATGGTCGGTGAGGGTTTCGAGCGAGCGCTTGTCGAGACGGATCTTCGTGTAGGAGAGGTCGTCGTCGTTCGGCAGGACCAGGTCGGCCTGCGCTTCACCGACGAGCTCGGTGACGGCGGTGCTCGATCCGACGGCGTCAAGCTCGACGTGACGTCGGCGTTGCAAGGAACCGTCGACGAGGTCGTACAGCCCGACTCCGATCCGGTGCGATCGAAGCGTCGGCCAATCCGGTGGCGCGCTCTGCTCCAGAGTCATCGCCGTGTACGCGCCGTCCTTCACTTCTAGGGCAACGTGGAACGTGTTGACCCCTGCGGTCTCGAGCCATTCCTTCGACCACGCGCCGAGGTCGCGACCAGACGACCCCTCGAGCGCGCCGAGGAACGCGTCGAGGTCCGCGTTCCCGTACTCGTAGCGCCGGAAGTAACCGCGGATGCCTTCGATGAACGGTTCCTCGCCGACCCACGCGACGAGCTGCTTCAGCACGGACGCGCCCTTCGCATAGCTAATCCCGTCGAAGTTCGTGCGCGCCGTCTCGGTGTCCGGAGCGTCGGCGACGATCGGGTGCGTCGTCGGTTGCTGATCTTGGACCATCGCCCACAGCTTCTGGCCCTGCGAGAACCGCGTCCACGCGTTAGTGAATCGTGTTGCGCGCGCCTGCGCGAGCGTTCCCATGTACGTGGCGAAGCTCTCGTTCAACCACAGGTCGTCCCACCAGTCCATCGTGACGAGATCGCCGAACCACATATGCGCCATCTCGTGCAGGATGGTGCCGGCGCGGTTCTCGCGTGCGGCGTCGGTCGTACGGGAACGGAAGATGTACGCCTCGGCGAACGTGATGCATCCTGCGTTCTCCATCGCTCCGGCGTTGAACTCCGGAACGAAGAGCTGGTCGTATTTGCCGAAGACGTACGGGTAGCCGAAGTACTTCTCGAAGAAGTCGAACCCTTGCTTCGTGACCAAGAAGATCTCATCGGGGTCGAGGTACTGCGCCAGCGATCGGCGGCAGTAGATGCCGAGGTCGATGTCGTTGTGGCGGTCGCGGACGACGTGGTACGGACCCGCGACGATCGCGGTGATGTAGCTCGACATGCGCTGGGTGCGCGCGAAGCGCCACGTGCCGGCGCCGCTCGAGGGCTGCTCGAACGCTTCCGTGTTGCTGACGACGAGCCACCCCTCCGGCGCGGTGACTGAGAACTCGAACGTGCCCTTGATGTTGGGCTGATCGAAGTTCGCATACGCCTTATGCGCCTCGCGCGACTCGAACTGCGTGTGGAGGTACGGCAGCCCGTCGACGGGGTCGCGGAAGAAATGTAGCCCCGTCCCGGAGTTCGAGAACGCGCACGTCGCAACGACGTGCAGCGTGTTCTCTGCCGTGAGCCCGTCGAGCCGGATCCGATGGCCGTTGTGTGCATCGAGGGGAACGGGCGCACCGTTGAGCTCGATCGACGCGACCGATGGCGCAGTGAGATCGATGAACGTGGATGTGCCCGGTTTCGAGCACCGGAACGTGACCGTCGTTTCGCTCGCGAAGGTCTCCTCGCCTTTCGTGAGATCGAGGGCGACCGTGTACTCAGGATCGCTGATGAGCGCGGCACGGACCTTGGCCTCGTCTCGCGTCAGGGCTTCAGGTCCGAGCTGTTGCGCTGGGTCCATTCAGTGCTCCTTCTTCGTGTTCGTGCCTGTTGCGGCGAGGCGTCAGATGGGCGTGCCGACCGACTCGATGCGGTCGAAGTCGAGCTGGATACCCAGCCCCGGGGACTGCGGTAATGCGACCGTACCATCCGGCCCTATTCTTATCGGCTCGACCAGCATGGCGTCTCTGCTTTCGACTACGAAACTCGGCGGATCATAGGGATATTCGAGGTAGGCGCCGTGGGTCGCGCCGAGCACGTGCAGGTTCGCGACCAGCCCGATCCCGTTCCCGGACCACGTATGCGGCGCGAACTCGAGCCCGGCGATGCGTGCCATATGGGCGATCTGTACGGCGCCTGTGATGCCGCCGGTGAACATCGCATCGGGCTGGATGATGTCGAGGCATCGGCGTTCGATCAGCTCGCGGACGGCCCAGATGTCACCGGCGAGCTCACCGCCGGCAAGGCGGGTCGTGGTTTGCGTGCGCAACGCGCGGTACCCCTCGAAGTCGAACTGGTCGAGCGGCTCCTCGAGCCACATGACGTCGAATTCCTCGTATGCCTTCGCGGTTGCGAGCGCGCGCTTGAAGTCCCAACGCGGCGAGTCGGGCTTGAACGTGTCCACGCGCCAGCCTTGGTTCGCGTCGCACGCGATCTGCAAGCGGTCGCCGACGGCGTCTCGAACGACGCGCACCTCTTCGACGTCTTCGGCGAACGTGTCGTGCCGCGGGCGGAGCTTGATCGCGGTGAACCCCGCCTCGAGAGCTGCGAGCGCGTCGTCGGCGCGCTGTTTGGGCTCGCGCACCTCTCCGAACGATGCGTACGCCGGGATCTTGTCGCGCGCGCCGCCGAGGTACCGGTACAACGGCAGCCCGGCTCAGGAACGCGCGCATCAGGTTCACGGGCCCCTTCGCCTCATCGGCAAACGCGATGAACGCGGTGTACCCCTCGAGCCCTTCGTCCGTGACCAGCCGGTAGATGACGCACGAGTTCGCCGGGCTGGCGAGACCCGGGACCCACGAGGGCTTGAACGGCTCGGGGAACGGGAAGTGGCAGATCCAGGCGTCGATGCGCTCTATCTTCATGTCTCAACCCCTGACAACGGCTCGGCGGCTGATTCTGTCATGAGGTTGCGCGCGCGCGCGAGCCTGGGCTCCAGCTTCGCGCCGGTTTCCGGCCGACGCTAGGATGCGTCCGTGCCCCGTTACCTGCGCTGGATCGCCGCGATGACCGCCGGAGTCACGGCCTTCTTCGTCTTCAACATGGTCAGCTTGGGCATCGCGCGCGCGCAAGGTGTGCGCACGATCCACGGCGCTGCCGGAGGGCTGCTCGCCCTAGGAGCGTGGATCTTCACGATGGGCGCGGTTCTCGCAACCGAGGATTACCTTACGAAGCGTTACGGGTTCACGGTCGTGCGCTCACGCCCGCAAGAGCGTGTGGAAGAATCGCAGCGCGCCTCGGAACCAAGCGATCAGTGAGGAAGCGCTTCTAGGTATTTCTCTGCGTCGATCGCGGCCGCGCACCCCGTACCGGCAGCCGTGATCGCCTGACGGTAGATGTGATCGACGACGTCTCCGCACGCGAACACACCCGACACCGACGTCTCCGTCTTCGGGTGACCCACGATGATGTACCCGTTGTCGTCCAGGTCGAGCTGCCCTTTGAAGAGCTGCGTGTTTGGGTCGTGTCCGATCGCGATGAAGAGCCCGTCGGTCCGGAAGTCCGAGACCTCGTCGGTCTTGACGTTCCTGACCTTCAACCCGGTGACCGCGCCGTCCCCGCCGCCGACTTCCTCGACGACGGTGTCCCACAGGAACGTGATCTTCTCGTTCGCGTGCGCGCGGTCTTGCATGATCTTCGACGCGCGCAACGAGTCACGCCGGTGGATGATCGTGACCTTCGTGGCGAACTTTGTTAGGAAGATGGCTTCCTCGACCGCGGAGTCACCGCCGCCGACGACGACGAGCTCGCGTCCGCGGAAGAAGAACCCATCGCAGGTGGCGCACGTCGAAACTCCGCGGCCCAGCAGCTCGCGCTCGCCGGGTATGTCGAGCATCCGTGCCGTCGCCCCGGTGGACACGATCACGCTGTCGGCCTCGTGGCGTTCGTCGCCAACCTCGACCACGAACGGCGTGCGCGAGAAGTCCACTCGGGTCGTGTCGGCGGTGAGGAACCGGCTGCCGAATCGCTCTGCTTGCTTCCGGAAGCTCTCCATGAGCTCGGGACCGAGGATCCCGTCGGGGAAGCCGGGGTAGTTCTCGACATCGGTCGTCAGCATGAGCTGCCCGTACGGGGCGGTCCCTTCGATGACCAGGGGCTTGAGGTTGGCGCGCGCAGCGTAAAGAGCGGCGGTGAGCCCCGCCGGGCCTGAGCCGATGACGATGACTTTTTCGGGCATCCGCGGTTCCTTCCGAATTGCCGGGGAGTTGCGTCAATCCTAACGCAGGCCCACGGAGCGACTCTTCCCGGCTACTGCGGTGCGAGGAACAGGCGGATGTAGCAGTCGCTCCGCTGAACGACCCACATCTCTGTCTTGCTCTTGCCACCGACGAAGAGCGAATAGATGAGGAAGAAGGCGGGCGTGCTGTCGTACCGACCGATGATGTACGCGATCGCGCGCGCGTTGCCGGTGTCTTTCGATAAGACGAGTCGCTCGCACCGCTGTATCTGGGGGAAGTACGTGTTCTGCTGGAAGGACGAAGCGACCTGCCTCTCCCCCGGTGTGGTTCCGGCCGCCGTGCCACTCTGACCGCCCAATACCGGCGGAGCGGCCGAACTGTTCGCCGTGCCTGCTTCCGTCTTCTTCGGGCTCGTACCGGTCGTCGAGATCACGACGACCGCGATCGCGACCGCCGCAACGCCGCTCGCCGCGATCACCCAGCGCCGGTACCGTTCGGCCGGCTTCTTTCGCGCCTTCGTGATCGCCGCGCGCAACGCCCACGACTCTTGCTCCGAAGGAGCGGGCGACGGGAGCGCGCGCATATCCGCGAGCGTTGCGCGCAGCGCACGCAAGGTCGCCGAACACTGCGAGCAGCCTGTGAGATGCTGCTCGAGATCGTCCCGGTCGGCGCCGGTCAGCTCACCGTCGACGTACGCGGAAAGCTGCTCGGGATCAGGATGCGTGCTCATCGTCCTTCCTTTAGAGGCTCCGGACCCTCGGTCGGTTCCGTCTCACGAAGATGTCCGAGCAGCTCTGCCATCTCTATGCGCGCGCGATGCAGGCGGCTCTTGACCGTTCCGACCGGGATGTCCAGCGCGGCCGCAGTCTGCGCGTAGTCCAGATCTTGCAGATCATGGAGGACGAGGACCGCGCGATGATCGTCGCTGACGTGTAGCAACGCGCGTTGGACCTCCGCCGCGCGGGCCGCGCGCGCTGCTGCATCCTCCGGCCCGATGTCATCGCTCGGACGCTCGCCGGCTTCCTCGATCGGCTCGGCGACGTGTCGCTTGCGTTTCCGCAATACGTCGAGCGATGCGTTTACCGCGACACGGTGGAACCACGTCGACAGCTGTGCGTCACCTCGGAAAGAACGGAGTGCGCGCAACGCGCTGATGAAGACGTCCTGCATCGCGTCGCGCGCGTCCTCGATGTTCCCGGTCATTCGAAGCGCGATCGCGTAGACACGCTGCTCGTACCGCTGGACGATCGCGTCGAACGCATGCGAGTCGCCGCGCGCGAACTGCTCGACGAGCTCACGATCCTCTGAGTCGGCCATCGCGAGCTACCCGTCGGCGACGGCGACGCGCTCGATCGACGGATCGACGAGCAGCCTTCGTCCCGGCACGCGCGCGATCGAGCCCTCCTCCACGTCGCGGATCGACGTGACGTCGACTGTTACAAGCTGCATCCCGATCCGCCCGATGACCGGCGCGCGCCGCTCGCCGAAGAAAACGGCACGCGGAGACTCCCGCACGCCGGTTGCGCGCGCAGCCACGCGCGCGGCGGCGCGAGCAGACTCCTTGACCGACTCCGTGCGCGCGGCCGGCTCGAGCAGGAAGCCGTCGACGTATCCGACCGGGAGCGTTGCGGCGCGCGTCGCGCGATTCGCGCGCCATTCCGACCCGTAGCCGACCGTCGCCCCTGCGGGGATCGTGCGCACGGCGACCACGCGCGCGTACCACGCGAATGGATCGCGCGGCGTCCACGGCGCGTGCGCGCCCGGCGGGTCCTGCCCGTAGAGCAGCGTGCCGACGCGGACCATGTCGAACCGGGCGCGCGGAAGTGCGAGCGTCGCGGCGGAGTTCGCCGCGTGAACCGGGGCGGAGATCCCCGCCGTCCGCAGCGCGCGCACAACGCTTTCGAACCGCGCGAGCTGTCCGGGACCCGAGTGCCCGGCAGCATCGGCGAAGTGCGTCCACACCGAGCCGAGCGTTGCGCGCGCGCCGACCGCCCGAGCAGCGTCTACGACGTCGTCTTCCGAGACGCCGAGCCGTCCCATACCGGTGTCGACGATGAGATGAGCGCGCGCGCCGGCAGGGACGTCCGCGACCTGAGCGGGGGAACCGACGCTGATCTCGCAGTCGAGCTTCGTCGCCTTCCTCGGATCGGTGACCGGCGCCAGGATGAAGATGCGCACGTCGACACCGGCCTCTCTAAGCGCCGTGGCCTCTTCGATGCGCGTCACCGCGAGCATGGCGGCCGTGCGCGCGAACGCGCGGGCAGCGATGACCAACCCGTGGCCGTAGCCGTTCGCCTTGACGACCGCGCAGACGGGGACGCCGGCGTGCTCGGACACCAAACCGAAGTTGTGCTTCAGCGCCGAGACGTCGACCTCGACCCACGTCGAGCGGTCCATCTAATCGGCCTCCGCGGCTCCGCCTTTGAGCTTCCGTCGAAGCGAGATCGCGGCCGGCGCCGCCTTCCGCCACAGCGTGTACCAGCCGGAGCGGAACGGAAGATCGAACTCACCGGCGTACTCGACATAGCGTGCGCCGAAGCCTTCTTTGAATCGGTTCAGCCCTGCGATGTGCCCTTCGACCGCCCGCCCTTCCTGCATCGGCGAGACGCCTCGGAAGTCGTAGATGCGGTATCCGTTCTCGGCCGCCCATCGGATCGCCGTCCACTGGATGAGGTGGTTCGGCATCACGTTGCGGTGCTCGTTCGACGAAGCGCCGTAGGTGTAGATGACGCGCTCGCCCATCGCCGTCAGCAGGATGCCGGCGATCGGTCCGCCTTCGTAGTCGGCCATGAACATCTTGAGCAGCCCTCGCGGCTCGAGCTCGTCCCACAGCTTCTCGAAGTACCAGCGCTCGCGCACGACGAAGCCGTCACGGCGGGCCGTCTCTTGCAAGATCGCGTAGAACGGGCCGATGTCTTCGCGGCGCGCTTCGCGAACGGAGACGCCCCTCCGCTCGGCGAGCCGGATGTTGTAGCGCCACTTGGACTTGAATCCTTCGAGCACCTTGTCGAGCCCGGGGCTGAGGTCGAGCACCATCACCGCCGTCGGCTGAACACCTCCGAA
>VAWS01000006.1 GCA_005884515.1 Actinomycetota bacterium | reverse complement strand
CCGTTGCGAGGAGCCCGCCAGCGCCTCGCGGAACGCGCGCGCGCGTGCAACGCCGCCGGCGACGGCGATCTCCGACGGCGGCCCGTTGATCTCTTCCAAGACGTCCAGCCCCGCGCGCGCGCCGAACGCGATCCCTTCGAGCAGCCCTCGCGCAAGGTCCCCACGCGAGCGTCCCAGGGCGAGCACCGGGACGGGGAACTCGAACCCACCGGAGCGAACCAACGCGAAGTCGCGCGCGGTGCTCGGGTACGCGTCGTAGAACCGAACGCCACCTGCTCCTGGTTCCGAGAGATCACTCTCGGTTACCAAGGAAGAAGGAGTTTCCTTCAAGAGGCCCGAGAGCCAAACGAGCGCGGAACCGGCCTCGCCACAGTGAGATTCCTGGCTAAGCACACCCGCCACGAGATGAGGAGAGGTCCACGTGCGACCTTTCGGATCCAGCGCGTAATCCCCCAACAGCTGCTGCGCGATCATCGTCGTCCCCGAGACGACGAAGGCCGACCCGCTCTCGACGACCCCCAACCCCAGCGCCGCGCACTGCGTATCCGCGCCCGCACCGAAGACGCCGACGCCGGCCGGAAGCCCGAGCGGGTTCCCCTCCTCGGCGACCCCTGCCGGCTCGCCGGCCGGTCGCAAAGAAGGCAAGATCGTTTCGGGCACCGAGAGCGCCCCGAGCAGGTCCGGCGACCAGCGCCCCAGCGCGACGTCGTACACGAGCATCTCGGCCGCCTGCGTCGGATCCGTGGCCCACACGCCCGTCGCGCGCGCAACGATCCAATCGCCGAACGAGAGGGCGACGGCCGGCTCTGCGTCGGGATGGTTCGCGCGGAACCACGCGAGGCGCGCGGGGAAATAGATCATCGCGGGAAGGCGCCCGGCCACGCGATAGATGAGATCGCCGTGCGCTTTCTCTTGCGCGATCCCCTCTTGCGCGCCGCGGCCGTCGGTGTTCGGACCGACGTACAGCTCGCGTCCGTCGGCATCGAGGAAAACCACGCCGGTGCGCTGGGAGGTCACGCCGGCCGCGCGCAGCTCGCGCGCGTCGCACGTCTTCAGTGCCTCGGCGATAGCCGCATGCAACGCGTCGATCGCGGTCGCCGGCTCCAGCGTCGGGAAGCCGCTCTCGTCGGGCGTGTAACGCCAGGGATGCTCGCCGTATCCGGCCCGGCGGCCGTGCTCGTCGACGATGAGACACCTGCCGCCGCTCGTGCCGACATCGATGCCCGCGTACAGGGCCACGATCTACAGCACTTCGGGGTTCACGACCGAGCCCGGGATCTTCCCCTCGAGCACGTCGTGGATCCCTTGCGCGATCGTCAGCGTGTGGTTCTCGATCGTCTCGATCGTCGAGCCGCCGATGTGCGGCGTCAGCACGACGTTCGGCATCGACGCCAAAGGATGCTCGGGCGAAAGGAACTCGTTCTCGAAATGATCGAACGCCGCCGCGGCCAACCGGCCGTCGCGCAGCGCCGCGAGCAGCGGTTCCTCGGCCGCGATCCCGAAGCGCGCGGTGTTCACGAAGAACGCACCGGGCTTCACGCGCGCGAACTCTTTCTCGCCGAGCAGCCCTCTAGTCGCCGGCGTCAACGGCGCGTGCACGCTGATGATGTCCGCGCGCGCTATCAGGTCGCCGAGGACCGGCACGGGCTCGATGCCGCTCGCGATCAACGCTTCCGGATCGACGACGGGGTCGTACGCCATGACGTTCGCCGCACCCAGCGCGCGCAGGCGTTCGGCGACCGCGCGCCCGACGGCGCCGGCGCCGACCAGACCGACCTCAAGGCTCGTCATCTCGCGCCCTTGGTAGCGCTGCTGCGCGATGCGACCGTCGATCACCCACCGGCCGGCGCGGATATCGTCGTCCGCTTCGACGATCCATCGGAGCAGCGTGAACATGAGGCCGATCGTCAGCTCGGCGACGGCGTTCGCGTTCCGCCCCGGGGTGCGGATGACGAGGACGCCCTTCTTGGTCGCCGCCGGCACGTCGACGTTGTTGGGGTCGCCCCGGCACACGCCGAGATATTTGAGCTCGGTCTTCTCGAGGACCTCCGCGGAGATGTGGTCGGCTTCGACGATCAGCGCGTCCACACCGGCGAGCCGCTCGACCAGCTGCTCGGCGGAATGGAGCTGGATCGGGACGTGCGCGTTCCACGGGTCGATCTTCAGATCGCCGAGCGCGCGCAACAGGTCGACGCCGGGGCCGGCGAGCGGCGCGAGGGAGAGGATAGTCAGCACGGCCGGGAGTCTATCCGGCCTAGAGCGGAAGCTTGAAGGCGAAGATGCCGCTGAGCGGGCTGAGAGGGCTCTGCCCGATGGAGTCTTTGAACGCGTTCTCCAGGTCGTGGCTGAATGCCTTGAACTCGAGGTCGGTCTCGCTGGTCCCGATCGCAACGTAGATCGAGTCGCCGACGATGACCGGAGCGCTCGACGGCGGACCCGGGATCGGGCGGATGGCCAGCAGTGCGCCGGTACCGGCGTCGTACGCGTTGAGCGAGAACGTGACCGTATCGGCCATCAGCACGACGCCGTTCGCGTAGGTCACGGCTCCGTACGACGGGAGCGCGAATGGGCTCCGCCACAGGATCTTGCCGTTCTGCGCGTCGATCGCAACGAGGAAGAATAGTCGCGTGGGGTCGGTAAGCAAGCTCGCGTCGAGTGTCGGGCCGCCAGGATCGTCGAGTGTGTTCGCGATCGGCGTCGAGATCGCGATCGCGCCGAAGATCGCCGGCTTTCCGTTCGCGACGCCGACGGCGGTGGTTCCAATGAATCCGCCGATCGCGAAACCGGTCTGCACGTGACCCGACTGACCACCGTGCGCCCGCCAGATCTCCTTGCCGGTCTTGATGTCGAGCTTGTAGTACCAGCCGTCCTTGCCGCCTTCGCCGACCGCGGTTCCGTTGTCGAGGATGTTCGGCGACGCGCCGAAGTCGTCGTCGAGGTCTTGCACACCGCGCGGCTGGAAGGGATGCGGCCACACCATCCCGCCGGTGCGGGCGTCGATCGCGAAGATGCCTTCGCGTCCGACCTCGCCCGCCTTAGCGGATTCCGCGGGGTGATCGCAGTTGCCGGTACCGAACACGAGGATGCCGTCGTTGTTCGACGTTGGCTGCAGCGCGGGCGACGACCACACGTCGCCACAGCCCCACCCCGTCCCGGAGCCTTCCGTCAGCGAGTGGAGGACAACCTGCCGTTCGGGATCGAACTTGTATTCCAGATTGAATTCGTAAGGCGGCGTGGGTGAAGCAGGAGCACTCGGGTTGACCGCTATCACGCGGAGACCGGTGTGCTTCTGAAGCGTGAACGCGAGCATGCCCGCCCGCCCGACGTGTGCGTTGTTGTGAACGTCGAAACCGACGTAGACGTGGTCGCCGTCGGCGAAGTGACCGACGAGCGGCGAGGACTCGATCTCGATCTCGGGGTCGATCCCTGCTTTGGTTTGTTGCGCTTGATAGTCCGGCGTGCGCGGGTCTACGTCGATCTTCGCGAGCAGCTTCGGCCCGACCCGCCCGGCGGCCAAGGCGTACAGCGTGCCGCCCCCACCGAACAGAACAACTTTCACCGGGCCGACGCCCGGGATGCGAACGGTGTCGACGGCCGCGGTCGACACGATCTTGCCGAAGCCGATCTGGTGGGTGTCGTCGACCTTGAACGTCCACAACGTCTTTCCGGTGGCGGCGTCGATCGCGTAGAAGAAGCCGCCCCAGTCGCCTTCGTAGACGATCCCATCTGAAACCGTAGTCGAAGCCGACATCGACTCCGGCGCGTGCAGGTACCACTTCGGGATCATGAGGGCGGCGTTCGCAGTGTTCAGTGTCGTGCAGCTGCTCGGCGAAGGCTCACGGGTGACACGTTCGTCATGCGCCCCCCACGCCCCTGCCGCGGTTCCGTTTTTACTTCGTCCAGGCCTTGCGAGGCTTGTCCGGCCGGTACCAGGGGATCAGCTTTCGGTTCTGCATGTCCCGGCCGTGGTCGTACCGCGGCTTCCACGCGTCTCCGAGCTGATCGTGTGTCGGCTCGTGCTCCCAGGCCTTCATCTCGTCGTACGACTCCCACTCGCTTATCACGAACCAGCGCCCGTCGATCATCGAGCGGCCGTAGTGCGCCCAGATGTAGCCCGGCTGCTTCTTCGCGAGCTCGTACATCGACTCCATGTCTCGCTCGAACTCGGCCTGGTCGGACTCCGTGACGAAGAACTGAAGGATCGAAACCCAATTGGTGTCGTATGGGAAGCCCTTCTCGTCGAGCGGCGGCAGCGTGTTGGGCCTTTCGTCGGCCATCGTTCGGTCCTCCTTACATGTTGACTCTCGCGTCAGGTGCCCGAGAGAATGCCCGCGTTACCGCCCTCCACGCAAGAAACGACCCGAAGGGATCACCCTGAGAGACGCTGCAGTCATCGTCGGCATCGGGCACACCGAGTTCAGCAAGAACATCGGACGACCCGAGCAAACCATCGCGCTCGAGGCGATCAAAGCCGCGCTGGACGACGCCGGCGTTTCGCCCAAGGACGTCGACGGCACGGTGAAGTACTCGCTCGAGAACACGTTCGAGCACGACATCGCGCGCAACCTCGGGATCCCGAACCTCCGCTACTTCGGCGACGTCGCGTACGGTGGCGGCGCCGGGTGCGGCGCGGTCGGGCACGCGGCGATGGCGATCGCAACCGGGACGGCCGAAACCGTAGTGGTGTGGCGCGCGCGCAACCGTGGTTCCGGCGGACGGCCGTGGGCGTCGAAGTCGAACCGCATCGGCGGCGAGCTGCAGTGGTACCTGCCGTGGGGCCTGTCGCGCCCCGTCGACCAGATCGCGATGCTCGCGCGCCGTCACATGATCGAGTACGGCTCGACCGAAGAGCATCTCGCTGCCGTCGCGATGGCGTTCCGCGAGCACGCGCTGAACAACCCATACGCGATGATGCACAAACCGATGACGCGCGAGGACTACTTCGACGCGCGCTTCGTGTCCGAGCCGCTGCGGCTGTTCGACTGCTGCCTGGAGTCCGATGGTGCCTTGGCGGTCGTATTAACGACGCCCGAGCGCGCGCGCGACCTCAAGGAACCCGGCGCACTCGTGAGCGGCTTCTCGCAAGGCATCGGACCGGACCACTTGGTGATGGCCAATTACTTCACGCCGGATCCGTTGGACTCCCCCGGGGCGTACGCGGCGAAAGACCTGTGGAACGCTGCGGGGATGGGCCCCGATGACATCGACTGCGTGCAGCTCTACGACGCGTTCAGCCCGCTCGTGGTCATCTCGCTGGAGGCGTACGGGTTCTGCAAGGCCGGCGAGGGCGGGCCGATGGCGGCGAGCGGCGCGTTGCGCGCGCAGGGCGGCTCGCTGCCGTGCAACACATCCGGCGGCTCGCTGTCCGAGGCCTACGTGCACGGGATGAACCTGATCATCGAAGGCGTGCGACAGCTGCGGGGGACGTCGACGAACCAGGTGCAGTGCGAGACCGTCATGGTCACAAGCGGCAACGGTGTGCCGACGTCGTCGCTCGTCTTGAGGAAGGCCGCATGAGCTCTCCCCCGCGCCCCGTCCCGGATCCTGACGTCGCCGGCGCACTCTTCTGGGAAGCGGCTGCGCGCCACGAGCTCGTTCTGCAGAAGTGCGCGTCCTGCGGCACGATCCGCCACCCCCCGCGCCCGATGTGTCCGGTGTGCAACTCGATGGAGTCGATCTTCGAGCAGGCCTCCGGCCGCGGCCGCATCTGGTCCTGGGTCGTCGCGCACGCACCCGTCCTCCCGTCCTTCGCGGACAAGGTGCCGTACAACGTCGTGGTGGTGGAGCTCGAAGAGGGCGTGCGGATGATCGGGAACCTGCTCGACATCGAGAACGATGCGATCGCCGAAGGCATGGAGGTCGTCGTCGACTTCGAGGACGTCGAGCAAGGCGTGAGCTTGCCCGTATGGAGGCCGGCGTGACGTCCAAGGCCGAAACCGACCTCACGCTGTTCTTCCACCCGCGCACCGTTGCGGTGGTCGGTGCGACCGACAACCAGAAACATGGCAATTACTTTCTGTTCAAGAAGGTGCTTGCGCGCGCAGCCGTCGAGAACGCCACCGTCTACGCCGTGAACCCGCGCGCCGGTCTGAAAGAGATCGAAGGCGCGCCCGTCGTCCCGACAATCGCCGACGTGCCGGGCGACATCGACCTCGCCGTGCTGATGGTGAACAAGGAACGCATCGAGCAGATCCTGATCGAGACGTGCGCGCGCACGCCGAAGTTCGTGATCGTTTTCACGGCGGGCTTCCGCGAGACCGGCGTCCCAGAGGACGCGGCGTTGGAAGAGCGGCTCGCACAGATCGCGCGCAACGCGGGTGTGCGGCTCTTCGGACCGAACACCAACGTCAACGCCCTGGAGATCTTCCCGAACCTGCCCGGGCCGAAGCTGGCCCTCGTCACGCAGTCCGGTCACCAAGGCCGCCCGGTCGCGCAGGGGGTTGAGCTTGGGGTCGGCATCACGACCTGGGTCCCGACCGGGAACGAAGCAGACCTTCAAGCGGAAGACTTCATCGACTACTTCGTTGATGACGACGAAGTGGCCGTCATCGCCTGCTACATCGAAGGCTTCAAGGACGTCGCGAAGCTCAGGCGCGCCGCCGAACGAGCAGCCGTCGCCGGAAAGCCGATCGTGCTCGTCAAGATCGGGCGCACGGAAGAAGGCGCGCGCATGGCAGCGTCGCACACCGGCCACCTCACCGGCTCCGACGCCGTTCACGACGCGTTCTTCAAGCAGCTCGGCATGATCCGCGTCGACGACCTGGACGAGCTGCTGGACACGGCCGCCTTGTTCACACGCCTCCCGCGCGCGCCCGGCGACGGGATCTGCGTGTACGCGATCTCGGGCGGCACGGGGACGCACATGGCCGACCTCGCCGCCGCCGGCGGCTTGCGGCTGCCCCGCTTGAGCGACGAAACGCAGGCGAAGCTGCACGAGCTCGGCATCGCCGACTACCTCACCGTGTCGAACCCGGTCGACAACGGCGCGCAGCCGGTGCGCACGCCCGGCGTGAACCGCGCGCTGATCGAGGCGTGCCTCGAAGACCCCGCCGTCGACATCCTCATCTGCCCGATCACGGGCATCCTTCCGTCGATGTCGAAGATCGTCGCGAGCGACATCGTCGACGCGTACCGCAGCGCGAAGAAGCCGGTGATCGTTATCTGGGGCTCGCCGGTGACCGACGACGAGGGGTACCGCATCCTGGTCGAAGGCCGCGTGCCGATGTTCCGCTCGTTCAAAGCGTGCGTGGCGGGCGTCAAGCGCTACGTGGACTACTGGCGATTCCAAGAGTCGTTCGCCGTTGAACAGGTCACGCAGCCGCGCATCCCGAGTGGCCTGGAGACGATGCTCGCGGGGAGCGGCGCTTTGAGCGAGGCAGACTCGGCGATGGTCGCATCGCACTTCAGCGTGCCGTTCCCGCGGAGCGCTCTCTGTGTGACCGAAGACCAGGCGGCCGACGCGCTGACGAAGCTCGGCGCGCCGGTCGTGATGAAAGCGTGCGGGCCGGCGATCTTGCACAAGAGCGATCTCGGCTTGGTGAAGGTAGGCGTCGGGTTCGACGACGTTGTGCCGGTGTTCAGGCTGCTCGACAGGAAAGGTCGCGACGCCGGCGGCGAAGCCGGGTACGAGGGCGTGCTGGTGCAAGAGCTCGCGCCCGAAGGCGAAGAGGTCATCGTCGGGCTCAAGAACGACCCGCAGTTCGGGCCGGTGGTGCTCTTCGGTCTCGGCGGGATCTTCGTCGAGGTGCTGAAGGACGTGTCGATGCGCGTGTGTCCGCTGTCGCGTCGCGACGCGGAGGAGATGGTGCGCGAGGTGCGCGGGTATCCGCTGCTGGAAGGCGCGCGCGGCCGCTCCGCCGCAGACGTCGACGCATTGGTCGACCTCATCTGCAACGTCGCGCGCATGGGCATGGATCTTCGCGAGCGGCTTGAGGAGCTCGACCTCAACCCGGTGCGGGTGCGCGCGCGCGGCGAGGGTGTGATCGCGCTGGACGCGCTGCTGGTGCGCGCGTAGGTGGATTCGCTGAAACAGGCCCTCGGCCTCGGGGATCCGTACCACATCGGCGTCGCCGTTCGGGACATCAGCGAAGCGATGCCGCGGTTCCACGAGCTGCTCGGGCTGGGGCCGTGGGGCCGGATCGACGCCGAAGTGCCCGCGCTGTTCCGGGGCAAGGAAACGGTGTGCGGCGTGCGGAGCGCGTTCGCGCGCCTCGGCGCGATGTACGTCGAGCTGGTCGAGCCGACCGTCGGGGGCTTCCCGGCGAAGACGTTCCTGAACGAGCGCGGTGAAGGCATCTACCACCTCGGCTACTGGGTCGAGGACGTCCCGGCGGCGATCGAGGTCGCCGGCGCGCGCGGCCTGTCCGTCGATTGGGCGTTCCCCACGGCGAAGCCGCAGGTCGTGTACCTGGACGCGCGCGCGACGTGGGGCTTCCACGTGGAGTTCGTGAGCCCGGCGATGCGGCCGGGGATCGAAGCGGCGATCGAGCAGGCCGGCGCCTGATCCGCACACCCGACTCGAGGTCTTGTCACCAGATGCGCTTATTTCATGCTCCCGTGACAACACCTCCAGATCCCGGCGTTATGGTGTCAACCGAAGAGCCCGCCTCGGGCTGTGTCTCTGTAGGGGGAAGAGATGCGACAGCGTGACGAGGCGTTCGAGGTGTTCTTCCTGGCCGAACACGGGTCCGTCCTCCGGACGGTGCAGCTGATCCTCGGGGACCGTCAAGCCGCCGAGGACGCGACCCAGGAGGCGTTCTACCGGCTGCTCGTCCACTGGCGGAAGGTTTCCCAATACGAGCGGCCCGGGGCCTGGGTCCGTCGCGTCGCCATCCGCATCGCAACGCGCGCGCGCAGCTCGCAGCGGGTCGCCGAGATCGAGCCCCCTCGGAGCGGCGTCGAGTCGAGCGCCCGCGTGGATCTGCAGCGCGCGCTGCGCGCGCTGAGCCCAGCGCAACGAACGGCTGTCGTTCTGTTCTATTACGAAGACCAACCCGTCGGCGAGGTCGCGTCGCTCATGGAATGCAGCGATGGGGCCGTGAAGACGCACCTACATCGCGCGCGCAAACACCTTGCCGAGGTTCTTGGAGAGGAGCTCGACGATGTCCCTCGATGATCGCTTGCGCAGCGGATTGCGGACCTTGGAGACCGCGCCCGAAGATGCACAGCAGCGTCTCGCTGAGTTCCGACGGCGGGCATACCCACGGCGCGCGCGCAGGTGGGTCGCCCAAGGGGTCGCCGGGATGATCGTTGCCGCTGCGCTTGCATTCGGCATCAGCTCTCTGGCTTTTCACCAGGCACAGGGTTCGGGCGGGTTCGTGAACAAGCAGCCCAAGCCCAAGGGCGTGCCCAACTGCACCCCATCGGATCTGCACTTCATGTTCGATTACAGCACCGGGCCTGCCGGACTCGTTTCCTTCGGCTATGCGTCTAGCACGAGACCTTGCTGGATCGACCAATCGATAACGGTAGCTATAACCGGAAACGGCTTCGCCGACCTGAAGGCCGGGCGGCTTTTTGCCGTGAGCGGGAACAACTCCGCCATCAGGCTGCGCGGCGTCGTTCCGACACCGAACGCAGACGCCAGAGCCATCCAGGGCTTAGGCATCTCCTGGGAATGGAGCAACTGGTGCGGGTCCGCCACCAGGGCTTACTTCGTGTTCTTCGAAACGGGCAAACATCTGCAGATCGCAGACGACATGCTGGAGATGGACCCCGCTCCGAACACACCACGCTGCGTCGACCGGTCGAAACCCTCGGTTCTGACGAGCGCCCCTTCCGTGGCGTCCTTCCCTTCGACGCGTCGGAACGACTTACCGTTGGTTCTCCAGCCGGCACCGGGCCTGGCCAACCCCCGCGTGGTGAAGATCTTGGGCGTGTACCTAATTGACGCGAGAACGTTGTGGGCGTTTTTCACCGAAGCACCCTGCACCGCTCTCGACCACGTCACCGTCTCGGAGAGCCCCCAGCAAGTCACGGTGTTCGTCTACGTCGGGCGCCAGTCCAAGTCGTCGTGCCATCCGACGAACCTGCCGAATATCGCGGCGAAGATCGTGCTCTCACGCGCCCTCGGCAATCGAGGGGTCGCCGACGGTGCGTCAGGAGAAGTCTTGGGGGTAGCGTCGAGCCGCTGACGATCAGGGCTCGATCGCGAAGCTCACGCAGGTGTCGCGCACGTTCGGCAGCAGCTCGATGATGCGCTTGCGCGCCTCGTCGCCCTTCCAGCCGTCCGGCATCTCGTGACCCTTCGAGATCCTGAACGCGCGGAACGCGATCGTCACCATGTCCGCGACGTGGAGGCACCCTTCCGTGCGCGGCACGCGCTCTTTGATCTGGTTGTGCGCGCCGGGCGTCGCAACGTTCGCTCCGACCAGGTTCCGCAGCGACTCGATCGCGCGCGGGCACGTCTCGTAGGGATGCCGCAGCATGCGCCCACCGGCCTCCGTTACGACGCCGGTCTCATCGAACTTCAGCGCCACACGCATGGAGTGGAAGTCGTCGTCCAGGGCCGTCCACGAGATCCAGCCGCCGTCGACCGCGAACAGCTTCGTACGGAAGTCTCGGCCGAACCGAAGCTCACCGGCCTCGCCCTCCGCCTCGAGGCGATCGAACTCTGCCCCGAGACCATCCGCCAAGGAAGAGGGCGTCGTCCAGAGAGGCCGCACCTCATCGCTCACGGCGATCCTCCAGCCTCGGTCCGTCCGCCGGCACCGCGGGCACGCCGACCACGTCCGCGCGCACCCGCACCGCGGCCCGCACCGCCTCTGCGATCTTCTCGCGCGCGCTCTCGTCCAGCGAACCCGCGATCTCGACCGTGAACACGTCCAAACCCCGATCGTCCGACGACACGATGGCCCGCCACGGCGACAGAATGCCGAACCGCTCCAATGCCTCGCCGACCTGCTCCGGATACACGAACATCCCTCGCACCTTCGCCGCCTCGTCGATCCGCCCCGCGAAACGCATCCGCAGCGCCGTGCGACCACAGCGGCACGGCTCGGGGATGATCACGCCACGATCCCCGTTGCAGAACCGCAGGAGCGGCCGGTACGGGTTGAACACGCTTGCGGTGACGGCTCCGGGCTCGCCGTGCGGCAGCGGCTCACCGGAGACCGGGTCGGTGATCTCCAGGATCATGATCTCGGGGATGTGCATCCCGTCGGCCGCCCAGCACTCGAAGCACGGCATCAACCCATCGGCGGATCCGTAGAGCTGCCGTACCCGCACGCCGTACGTTTCCTCCAGCGTCGCGCGCAGCTGCTCGGGCAAGGATTCTGCCGTCGTCAGGGCGACCTCCAGTGAGAAGTCGTTGCGAGGGTCGAGGCCCATCTCGGCCGCGCGCCCGGCGATGATCGTCAGGAACGACGGCGTGCCGACGTAGCCGGTCACCGCGAGCTTCGACAAGGTCTCGACCTGCAGATCGGTCTGGCCGGGTCCGGCCGGGATGACGGCGCATCCGAACGCGCCGAGCGACTCATCGAAATTGATACCTGCCGGAGTGAAGTGGTACGTGAACGTGTTGAGGACGATGTCGCCTGGCCGGAACCCGATCGCGTGGTACACCTTCAGCAACGGGTTCGCCTCTTGCGGGATCGGCCCGTACGCGTAGAACTGCGGGCCGGGCGAGACGAAGATCCGCCGCGCCTGGTTGTACGGCACCGTCATGACGCCTTCGAACTTCAGATCTTGCGTCTCGTGCTTGCGCGTGACGGGGATCTTGGGCAAGTCCTCCAAACGCGTCACATCTGCAGGCTTGACCCCCGCCTCATCCATGCGCGCGCGATAGTGACTCGACTTCTCGTAGCAGAACTGCACGAGCGGACCGAGGAACGATTCTTGAAGCGCGCGGAGACCGTCGGCCGACATCGTCTCGGCCTCGGTGTTGTAGAAGCCTTCTTGTCTGTTCACGCCGGCGTGAAGGCTACCGGCACGCAGTTCGGCGAGCGGAACGCCTGGCCGTGCACGTGCGGGTCGCTGTCGCCCGGCTCGAGCCGGATGTCGGGCAGGCGGTCCAGCAACGCGTTCATCGCGACCGTGGTCTCCAGGCGCGCGAGATGCTCTCCTAAGCAACGGTGCGGACCTTCGCCGAACGCCAGATGAGGCGGTCCGTCCCGGAAGATGTCGAAACGCTCGGGGTCGTCGAACACCTCTTCGTCGTGGTTCCCCGAGCCGATGCACACCGAGATGTGCGACCCGGCCGGTATCGAAACGCCGCTCAATTCAACGTCGGTCAGGTTCTCGCGCGACGTCATCTGCACGGGCGACTCCCACCGCAGCGCTTCCTCGATCGCATTGGTCAGCAGCTTCCGGTCAGCCTTCACCGCTTCAAGCTGCTCGGGATTCTCAAGCAGCGCCAACAGCAGCGTTCCGAGCAGCCGTTGCGTGGTCTCCGCGCCGGCCGGCAACAGCAATCGCAGGAACCCGTAGATCTCCTCGTCGGGCAACGGCGAGCCGTCGATATCGGCCTGAACCAACATGCTGATGAGATCGTCCTCCGGCTCCACGCGCCGCGCGGCCACGATCGACGCCAGATACTCGCGCAGGTCCCGTGACGCCTTCATCCCTCGGTCGAAGTCGACGGCGATGCTGATCAGCTCGATCGAAAGGCGCGCGAACGTCCGGTAATCCTCGACCGGAACGCCGAGGATCTTCGCGATCACCTGGATCGGGTAATGGAACGTCAGCTCGCGCACCAGCTCGGCCTCGCCGCGCGGGGCGAACTTGTCGATCAGCATCTGCACCGTCGGCTCGATGAACGACGTCTCCCAGTCGGCCAGAGCCTGCCGGCGGAACGCGCCGCCGATGATGCTGCGGTGGCTGCGGTGCTCGGCGCCGTCCATCTGCAGGATCGACGGACCCATCACGACGCCCATCACCGGACCAAACAGCCGCGAAGAGAACGTCTCGGCCTCGCGCAACACCCGGTCGATGTCGTGGTACTTGAACGCCTTGTACACGATGTTCTCGAACACTTGCTCTTGCACAACGGGCGATTGCGCGCGCATCTGCGCGAACTCCGGATAGGGGTCGCGCACGTCGCCGACGACCGTAACCGTGTAGAGGTCTTCTTCGAAGATGTCCATGACTACGCCGCCTCGAATCGGATGGGAACTGCATTGGGCGAGCGGAACGCATACCCCTGAACGTGCGGGTCGAAGCCGTCGGGATCCAATTCCAAGGAGTCGAAGCGGTCCAGGATCATGTTGAGCGCGACGGTCGCCTCCAGGCGCGCGAGGTGCTCGCCGAGGCACCGGTGCACGCCGTCGCCGAACGCCATGTGCGTAAGGTGTTGCTTGTCGGTGCGACGTACGTCGTAGCGGTCGGGATCGGGGAACCGCCGCGGGTCCCGGTTCGCCGCGCCGAGGCACGCGGTCACCGCAGCGCCCGCTGGGATGTCGACGTCGCCCAAGCACGTGTCCACGAGGCATTCGCGCACGGCGAACTGCACCGGCGCCTCCCAGCGCAGCGCCTCCTCGACTGCCTCGGGAACCAAGGAACGATCCGCGCGCACCGCCTCCAGCTGCGGCGGGTCCGACAGCAGCGCCAGCATCAGGTTCCCCATCAGCCGGTACGTGGTGGCTGCCCCAGCGGGTACCAGAAGCCGAAGGAACCCGTGCAGCACATCGTCCGGAAGCCGCTCGCCTTCGATCTCCGCAGCGACGAGGTCGCTGATGAGGTCGTCGGAGGGGGCCTGCCGGCGTGCAGCGACGACGGCTTCGAAATACCGGCGGACCTCCTCTGATGCTGTCTTGCCGCGCGGCCGATCGATCGCCGCGCGCTCCAGGTCGATCGCCCATTGCTGCCAGCGCGCGTAGTCGACCGACGGCACGCCCAAGATCGACGCGAATACGCGCACCGGCATCTGCCACGTGAACTCGCGGACCATCTCCGCGTGCCCTTGGGTCGCGATCTTGTCGAGCAGCCCTACAACCGTCGGCCGTATCAGCCCGTCCTCCCACTTCCCGACGATCGAGGGCCGGAAAGCGTGGCCGATCAAACGACGATGGACGAAGTGCTCCCGCTCGTCCATCTCGAGGATCGTTCGGCCCAGCAGCGGCCGCATCCACTTGCCGTTTATGCGCGCGCTGAACCGCTCCTGGTCGCGGAGGACGGTCGAGGCATGCTCGTAGGAATAGACCATCACAACGTCGGCGCCGAGGTGGTTCACGCGCTGCACCGCCGCTTCGCCGCGCGCGACTTCGTAGCGGCCGTACGGGTCTCGGTCGTCGCCGATGTTGGCGGCCAGGAGGTCGGCCATGTTGAGGTCGTGCTCGGTTGAGGTCACGGCTCCGGCCATACTACGCGCGCCTGACGCGCGCGTCAGGTCGGGGCCTGACCGGCGCGGCTATCCTGCGCGCGATGGCATTCACATCGATCACCGACGAGCCCGCACGCGGGGATTTCCCGCCCGTCGGGCTGCTCGGATTGGCCGGTCCTGAGCGCGCGCAGGTGTTCGCCGACGGTCTGCTGCCGCGCCCGCCGATCTCGCATCTGTTCGGTTTGATGCCGCAATCTCGCACCGAAACGGAGGCGGTCTTCACGATGCCGGCGAGCCCATGGCTACAGACCTCGTTCGGCGTGTATCTGGCGTCCACCGCCGTTCTGGCGGCCGATGCGCCTTTCGGCAGCGCGCTGGTGCCGTCCATGAGGCCGGGGATGTACGGGACCACGTCGGAAGTCTCGATGAGCTTCCTGCGGCCTGCGTCTCCGGCGAGCGGCATGCTGACGGCGCGCGCGCACAAAGTCGACGCGGGACGGACGCTCGGCCTGTCGGAGGCAACCGTGACGGATGCGCGCGGCCGGCTGCTCGCGCATGGGACCTCGCGCTACGTCTTCCTTCAGCTTGACCCTCCCCCGCCCCCGCTGGAGGTCAAAAAGTACGACGAGCCGACGTACGACACGCCGGATCCGTACGAGCGGCCCGTCCGGGGCGAGCTGATCCCGCTAGAGGTATGGCGGACCCGACCCGGCTTGGATGTGTTGCGCGCGGCCGCGGCCGGAGAGCTCCCGCGCGCGCCCTTCGCGTTTCTGTTCGGTTGCTCGCTCTCGGAGATCGAGGAAGGGAGCGTCGTCTCGACAATGCCGGCGTCGAAGTGGTTCGCGTCGCCCGCCCGCACGATCTACGGAGGGATGACGGCCTACTTCGCCGACACAGCTATAACGGCGGCGATCCAGACCACGCTGCCGGCGAACACGGTCTCAGCGTTGGTCGATCTCAAGGTGAACTACACGAGGCCGGCGGTGCCGGACGGGCGGCAGCTGCGCGCGCGCGCCACGGTCGTGCACCGAGGACAACGCATGGCCGTTGCGCGCGCCGACCTCATCAACGCGGACGACAAGACGTACGCGATCGCGACGGGCTCGGCGATGATCCTCGAAGGACGGGTATGGGATGTCGAGCGGCCCGTGGTCGCCGTCGACGATGCGCGCGCCGACGACGATTAGACGACTTTACGAGGTCTTCATCGAGGAGTCGGCTGGCGCCGTAAAGCCGGCTCCAACCGATGCATGAACTGTCGCGTTCTTGTTGGAACCGCTCGCGGTCACGAGAGTGAACGTGTTCGTCGCCGGACCAGTCGTGATGTTCACCATTGTAGATGTCGTCGAGCCACCCACGGTGTACTGACTGTTGTCGTTGACTATCAGCGACACAGTGACGGCAAGGGCTGTGTTCCGTGTGAAGGCATTGCCGAAGGCATCCGCAGGAACCGAGATGGTCACAGTGATCGTTTGCGTCTTGCCCACTGTGCCCGACGGGCAGTTCCAAGACAGCGAGACCGGGGCGGAGTTCACAAACTCTGCCTGGGTACCGTCGGTAAGCCCGGCTGTGTGCGCAGTCAGCGTCTGCGATCCAGCAAGGGTGCTCCGGTACTTGAAGGTGACCGAGTTCGTTCCACCGGTCATCGTGATGGATGTGATCGTCGCGCTGTCTGCAGTGTCGCGGAACACACCTGGCGCAGCGGTACTGCTCAGGCCCACCGAAGTGTTGCTCGCCGCATTGACCGGGTTACCGCCGGCATCCTGAAGCTGCACGGTGATCGTGGACGAGAGTTGAGCGGAGGCATTTCCGGCCGTCAGCGTCTGCGCAGCTGTGGTGAACACGTACTTGGTCGCCGACCCCGCCACGACCGTAATCGTCCCCGAGTCCGTCGAGGTCAGGCCGCCCTTGACCGCGTGGATCTTCGCTGAGCCGACGAGGTGGCCCGTGAAGATCGCGCTCTT
>VAWS01000128.1 GCA_005884515.1 Actinomycetota bacterium | reverse complement strand
TCTTGGACTCGATCGTGCTGGTGCCGCTCGCGCCTTCGGGCAGGTTCAGGAACGCGCAAAGGGCACCGGTGGAGTCGGCCAGCGTCATGATCGCGCCGCCGTGCATCATCCCACCGCTGGTGCAGACGCCCTCCGACCACGCGAGGCGCGCGCGCACCTCGCCGGGCTGGACCGTGATCGCTTGGACGTCTAGCGTCTTCGTGAACGGCATCGCTGCGTGCATACCGTCGGTTGCTCCTTCATCGACTTCGTTCGTCACGGTGTCTCCTTCTTCACGAGAACCGCACTATTAGATCCGCCCGGGAATCCTAGGCGGAGTTGCCTCGAGCGGTTCCGGGGGCATATGTCTTTGAAGGGCCGACCCAAGGAGGAGCGATGCCGGACTACAACTACCACCCCTACGACGCGCTACCGAAGCTCCCGAGCTTCTCCCTTACGAGCACCGACGTGAAGGACGGCCAGCCGATGCCCGACGTTCACCGGAGCGGCGTCATGCAAGCCGGCGGCAAGGACGTCTCGCCGCAGCTTTCGTGGTCCGGCTTCCCGGAGGGAACGAAGAGCTTCACGGTCACGATGTACGACCCCGACGCTCCCACAGCCGCAGGCTTCTGGCACTGGGCCGTCTTCAACATCCCGGCGAACGTGACCGAGCTGCCCTCGGGCGCGGGGGATGCGAAGGGCTCGGGGCTGCCGAAGGGCGCCGTCCAGCTCCGCGGCGACGCCGGCCTCGCCCAGTACCTCGGCGCGGCTCCCCCGGCCGGGCACGGATACCATCGCTACCACATCGTCGTTCACGCGGTCGATGTCGAGAAGCTGGATATCCCCGCCGACGGCGCACCGGCGCTCCTCGGGTTCAACCTGTTCATGCACGGCATCGCGCGCGCGATGATCGTCCCGACCTCCGAGACGCCGAGCTAAGCGGACAATCCCCGCGTTTGTTCGGGGAACCTTACGTGCCCTGAAGGATTCGAGACCGCCCCGCCGAATCAGTGGCGGGGATGAGATCCAAAAGGACGCTGGCCGCTGCCGTTGCCGCGGTCGCCCTCATGGCCGGGCTCCCCGGCCGCGCGGCCTCCACCGCGCCGGGGGTTCACTTCGGCCTCCCCAAGGCGGGCCACCCCTCTACCTACACATGGACCGGCACCGTCCTGCAGGCGCCGGGCGCCGCGGCCGACGTCGCGACGCCGACGACGCCGAAGGCGTGCGACGCCGCTTCGGGGCTGTGCCAAGACATCCCACTGACCGTGCCGGCCGGCCTGAAGACCTCGACGCTGTACGTGCGGATCGCGTGGCGGAGCCCCGTATGGAAGGCTTACCTGTACGTGACGAGCCCCGACGGCTCGAAGGTCTATCCCTCGACCGCGACGGCCTCGACCGCGACCGACTGCGACACAGACCTGTTCAACAAGGGCTGCGGCAACGAGACGTCGCTTCCGATCGACGAGGTCACGATCCCGAATCCGGCGCCCGGGACCTGGAAGGTCCGCGTCGCGGCCGTGAACATCCACAACGAGCGGTACACGGGCCTGGCGTCGTTGACCGCGTCCAGGCCGCTCCAGTACCTGAAAGAGAGCCTCGCTCAGCTGACGAAGCACCTCACCCGCTCGCAGCGCGTGAACGTCGTCTTCGTCGGGTGGCAGCCGACCAAGACCGAGCTGAACGATCTGCGCGGGAACCTCCCCGACGAGTACGTGCCGGCGGTCGTCTCGAAGCGGGGCGCCGACGGAGACAACATCACCGACCAGCAAGGCTCGGGGCTCATCCAGCACGAACCGATCCACTACACCGGAACAGATCCGGCCAACCCCAAGACGCTCCCAAACCAAGTGTTCTCGAACTACGTGCCGTACTTCGAGCCGATGAAGTTCAACTTCAACTACCACTTCCTCGCCGCGAACGACACGTACACCAAGGACCTGTTCGCGGCCGCGAAAGCGGCGACGCAACTCAACCACGACCCCGGGGCGATGGGCGTGTATGCGACGTCGCTCGCTCTCCCCAAGAATTACAAGCAGATCTACTTGACGAAGTACAACGCGATGTTCGGCGCCTTCCGGGGCAGCTCGCACGTGGTCACAGACACGCAGACGTGGGACCTCGTGGACGCGTTCAAGGTCGAGGACTGGATCGAGAACAGCCGGATAAGCTCGAAGTACGCGCGCGCGTTCACCGACCTATCGAGCGGCGCGAAGACAAGCGCAGCGTTCATCAACCCCGACCCGTCCGCACAGCGCGACCCGCACTGGAACAACAACGGACGCAGCGCCGTCAACGTCGACCGGACGCCGCAAGGCGCAGAGCGTGGCGTTACGTTCTTCTTCATGGACACGTTCAGCCCGAGCTACGCCGCGCAGTACTTCCGGCCCGACCACTACCACTACTGGGGAAGCTTCAATCACATCAGCGACCCCGACACCGGCGGCGGGAACGAGATCGACGACGCGCGCGGCTGGGGCGGCCGGTACCGCTTCTACTTCCAGGACCTCGGCGCTGCGCCCAGCTTCTACGAGCGTGAGAACTGGCTCCGCGAAGAGATCATGGCCCAGGACGGCTCGGCAGGGTTCGACCCGCCGATCTGGCAGTACCGCAACGACCCGACGTGGAACGGGACGGTGCCCGTTCCCGCCGACCCCACCGGGAACACACGCGCGGCGGGCAGCAAATTCGGAGCTGTGCTCGGCTGGGACGTGAACCAAGGGATCGCGTTCAAGTACATCGGCAGCTATCTGTACCGGCCGATCCCCGCCGACGTCTTCATCCTGGCGACGAACAACTGGATCGACCACTACTCCCAGCCGTCGGCCGGCGGCTTCTACGCGATCGACTTCAACAAGCTCTACAAGTCGGGAGAAGCGCTGAGGGCCCTGCGTTCGGCGATCCCGTACTCGGCCTTCCTGGGCGGCGTGCCGTCGCTGCCCAACCTCTCGGCGCCGCAGCTGCTCGGCTGCGCCGACAACCACCACCAGATCACGTTCGCCGGTACACCTCTGGCGACGGCGGGGATCCGCACGCCGAACACCGACACGAGCTGCACGAAGGCCGACCCACGTCAGCGCGCGATCGAGGAAGGCAAGAATGACGGCGCGCTCGGCATGGGAACCGACCTCGGCGTGAATGCCGACGACCTGCGCAACTACATAGACCACAACCGGTCGAAGTACGCCCCGCTCGTCCAGGGCGCGTTCACGGTTCCCGTGCTCAACGTCTACTTCGAGAAGACCTACAACGTTGCGATCCCGTTCATCGTCGGCGGGCTCGCCGAAGGCACCAACGACGGAGACGGCTGGGGTCAGATCGACAACCTGAACGAGCGCTCGGTCTACAAGGGCGCGATCAATTGCGCGAAGTCATCGCAGCTCGCACCCGCGTGCACACCGGGCAACCCGTTCAGCAACGCGCGCGCGCTCACCTACATCGTCCAGCACGAGTCGGCGCACTTGCTCGGCCTGCACCACCCGCACGACGGGACCGTGTCCGTCGAGAAGGCGTCGGGTCCGGCGCCGGCCGGCTCGCCGTTCAGCGGACCGTGGCACTACTACTACGAGATGAACAAGTGGCAGTACGACTACACCGCGTCACCCACGACGTACGGCCACACCTATGGCACGTACGAGGTCATCGACCAGGATCGGCTGATGTACGGCCACACGGCCGAGTACCTGAAGCAGGCGCAAGACTGGCTCGCCGACGCGTACTTCCTCCAGGGAGCAGCCGGGGCCACCGCACCGACGTTGCATCTGCAGCACGTCACGCACGTGACGCTGTCAGATCGCGCGCTCGCGACCACGCTCTTCCAGCGCGGCGACTACCTGCACG
This sequence comes from Actinomycetota bacterium, assembly GCA_005884515.1. Taxonomy (GTDB): domain Bacteria; phylum Actinomycetota; class AC-67; order AC-67; family AC-67; genus AC-67. Next base: position 1,534 of record VAWS01000128.1, on the reverse strand, counting down.
CGCAGTACGCGATTCGCAACGCCGTGTATCACGCGAAGGGCTTCATGTTCCCGGCCGTGCAGCCGCACTTGATGAGCCTCGTCAGACCGCTTCTTTCCGAAGGGCGACGTCCAAGTTGTCGAGCAGGTCACGCGTGCCCTGCTCGCGCTGCTCCGGGATATCGAAGCCGTCCAGATACGCGCCGGCCTCCGTGTAGACGAGCTTCGTGCCCTCGCCGTCGGGCTTCAGCTCGACGGACGCCAGCGATACCGAGATCCGCTCGTCGTCGAGGTACATGTCGTAGGTGAAGACGAGGCGCTGGTTCTCGACGATGTCGTGGTAGCGCGCCTCGTAACGGGACGTCGGCCCTTCCGGCGGTCCCCCCGACTCGCGCTCGTACCCGCCGACCCGGAAGTCGCTCTCCAGGCCCGATGAGGTCCACCCCTCCGGACCCCCGAACCACTGTGCTTTCGCTTTCGAGTCCGCGAACGCATTGAACACGCGCGCGGGCGCTGCGTCGTACACCCGCTCGATCGCGAAGGTTGCATGCGTCACGCTGCGTTCCTTGGTCATCGCTTTCCTCCTTCGTGCTGCTCGGCGAGGTATTCGCCGAGGCGATCCAGGCGGCGCTCCCACGTCGCGCGCCGTTCGGTGATCCATTGCTCGGCAGTCTTCATCGCCGCGGGCGCGATGCGGCACGTCCGCACCCGGCCGATCTTTTCGGTCCGGACGAGGCCGCATGCCACGAGCACTTCCAGGTGCTGGAGAACCGCCGGCAAGGACATGTCGAGCGGCTTGGCCAGCTCCCCGACCGACGCGGGTCCGCGGCTCAGCCGCTTCACCATCCCCCGCCTGGTTGGGTCGGACAAGGCGTGGAAGGTCCGGTCCAGCGCCTCGGTTTGGTTAAGCATCTGCTTAACTATCGCCGACCACGAGCCTCTTGTCAACTGCACGACCCTCGAGAAAAACCTTTGGTCTCGCGTCGATTTGGCCCCGCGTGGTTCGACGCGTAGATAGAGCCGGGGCGCACGCGGCGTCTCGGAGCGAACGAGGAGGTCAACGAGTAGCGATTCGTCGTGTTCCTGAAAGCAGACGAGACGACGGAAGCCGGCGTGCTCCCGTCCGAAGAGATCATCGCCGCGATGACCAAGTACAACGAAGAGCTGGTCAAGGCCGGCGTCATGCTCGCCGGGGAAGGGCTTGCACCCAGCTCGCGCGGCGCGCGCGTGAAGTTCGAGGGCGGGAAGAAGACGGTCACCGACGGGCCGTTCACGGAGTCGAAGGAGCTCGTCGCCGGGTTCTGGATGCTCCAGTGCAAGTCCCTCGACGAAGCGATCGAATGGGTCAAGCGAAGCCCGCTCGACGGTGGGGCCGAAGTCGAGATCCGTCAGATCTTCGAGGCCGAGGATCTGGGCGAGGGCTTCACGCCGGAACTGCAGGCCAAGGAAGCAGAGCTGCGCCGGATCGTGGAGTCGCGCAAGAACTAGCGCGGTTGCGCCGGTCCGGGCGCGCTGGTGTGATCGGGAGCCGTGACGGCTCCCGATACCCATCGTGT
>VAWS01000005.1 GCA_005884515.1 Actinomycetota bacterium | reverse complement strand
GTCGCGAACGAAGCAGAAGATGTTCAGCGTTGTCGCGTCGCGGAACGGGTCCAGGACCGCGGTGGTCGGATCCGGGACGAGCAGCATGTCGGACTCCTGGATCTGCTGGAAGCCACGGATGCTCGAACCGTCGAAACCGTACCCGTCTTCGAAGCCGGCCTCGGTCAGCTCCGCGACCGGCACGCTGAAGTGCTGGGTCAGGCCGGGGAGGTCGCAGAACCGGAAGTCCACGATCTCGACGCCGGTGTCCTTGGCCAGCTTCAGCACGTCTTTCGGTGAATAATCAGGCACGTTCGACCTCCCTGATCCTGTCGTCCCCAGTGATATCGCTCGGTAGCGTAAGACCCGCTCGGCAAATTGCCAAAGCGACCCTGAAGCGGGAAAACCCTAGCGCGCGCGAATCACGCCCTCGTTGCCCGATTGTTAACTTCTCGTTACAGGCAAACCCGTCCTGACGTCGGGCTATGCGAGTTCTGACGGTGATCTGACGTTAGAGCCGGTACAGGAGATTGGACTCCCTCTTCGAGGGCGGTTGATTATCCAGCGTTGCACATGAAGAAGCCGGACAACGCGACCGAGCAGGCTCAGCGCTACTGGGACAAGCAGGCGCCGGGCTATGACCGCGAGATGGGCTTCTACGAGAAGCTCCTCTTCAAGGGTGCGCGCACCTGGGCCTGTTCTCGCGCTCAGGGCGACGTGCTGGAGATCGCCGTTGGCACCGGCCGCAATCTCGAGTTCTATCCTCCCGAGACCCAGCTGACCGGCATCGAACTCAGCCCGAACATGCTTGCTATCGCTCAGGGGCGGCGAGCCGAGTCGATGCCTCCGCCGAGCTCCGCTTGGGAGATGCGCAGAAGCTGGAGTTCGCCGACGGGAGCTTTGACACGGTCGTATGCACCTTCTCGCTGTGCTCGATCCCCGACGATGCAGCGGCGGTCAGAGAGGTAAAGCGGGTTCTTCGTCCAGGGGGCAAGCTGGTCGCAGTCGAACACGTCCGTAGCCCGTCGAAAGTCGTTGCCGGCATCCAACGCCTGCTCGAGCCGTTTGCTCGCCGCCAAGGAGACAGCCTTATTCGGGAACCGCTCGACCACCTACGTCGCGAGGGCTTTGAGATTGAGACTCTGGAGCGCGCGAAGGTGGGAATCGTGGAACGAACTGTCGCGCGCAAGCCTGGTTAGCAGAACCACGAGTTCGGGTTTAGGAAGCGGTTAACGATCGCACGCGCCTGCGGCGCTGCTCGCCGATCCGGAACGCGACGCAGCAGGCCCCGGGTGTCGGCTCGAAGACCGCATCGACCTTGTCTGCACCCAAGCCCTCGAGGATCCCTCGCTGCATCGAGAAGTTCATGCCACACACCACGTCGCGATAGTCGTTTGCCAGCGCGTCGAAGGGGCAGTTCCGGAGGCGAAGCTCGTCGCCTTTGCGGACGGGCTCGAAGCCGTTCTCGCGAAGGACCTCGGTGAGCTTGCGAACGAGCACGCCGTCGGCCGCCGACGTACCGGCTCGCCTGCGGGCGTCTCTTCCGAGCGCGAGGCCGCGGGCGCGCGCAGCCTCATCGGCCGCCTCCTTCGCGCGCGCGTCTCCGATCGACGCCGTGAGCACGCGTGCGATGAGGCCGTAGTTCTGTGGGGGAGTGGTGAACTCGACCGGCTCGGCCGCGCGCTGGTAGAGCTTCGAGGGCCGGCCTGCACCGGGACCGCTGCGGCCGGGCGGCCGGCGATAGGTCGTGTCGAGCAGCCCGTCGTCGGCCAACCGGTCGAGGTGGAACGCGGCCAGCGCGCGCGAGATCTTCACGCCTTTCGCGGCCTCGTCGCGTGACACTTCGTGATCCTGCCGGATCACGAACTCGTATAGTTTTACAAGGACCGAGAAGGCGGAGCTGTTTATGGGCCTCTTCTACACCGAAACTCCCTCGGGCGAGCGAAGGCGGTGGACGCTCAAAGAGTTCGTCCAAGGAAGGCCGATCGGCCATCCGAGCCACGTGATGTTCGTCCACTTCCCCGTGGCGCTCTACATCGGAGCGCTGGGCCTGGACATCGTGTCGAGGATCGGCCACTTCCCCTCGGCGCCTCTTGCTGCGACGTGGCTGATCCTCGGCGCGTTCGCCGGTTCGCTCTTCGCCGTGCCGACCGGGCTCGTCGATTGGTGGGGAATGAAGCCCGGGTCGCGCGCGCGCAAGGTGGCGAACAAGCACCTGCTCCTACAGCTCACGACCGCCGGGATCTTCGTCGTGAATGAAGTAGTCCGCTGGAGCCATCGGAACGACCCGCGCGCGCACGCGCTGTGGATCGTCCTGGGTGCAATCGGCGTGATCACGCTCACGCTCGGCCAGTACTTCGGGGGCGTTCTCGTCTACCGCATCGGGTTCCGCGTCTACGGCGATCGCCCCGCGAAGCCCACGAACACGCAACCAGCTGGAGAGGAGGTTCGATGAGCGAGCAAAGCCACACACACGTTCACACGGCCGAGGATGAGAAGTGCTGCGACGGCCGTGCTGCGTCGGAGCACCGTTCGGAGTCTCCCGACGGGAAGTGCTGCGTCGACGGCTGAGCAACGTCCCCCGCGAGAAGGGAGCCATCCCCGGCTCCCTTTTTGCTATGCGCGCGCGCGCGCCGCGCGGTGCTGCTTGCCGGCGTGGTAGCTCGATCGAACGAGCGGCCCCGCCTCGACCCACGCGAATCCCATCGACTCGCCTTCGCGCTTCCACGCGTCGAACTGCTCCGGCGGCACGTAGCGCGACACCGGGATCTGCAACGGGCTCGGGCGGAGGTACTGCCCGATCGTGAGCAGGTCGCAGCCAGCATTTCGAAGGTCCTCCATCGTCTGGACGACCTCGTCCGGCTGCTCGCCCATGCCGACGATGATGTTCGACTTCGTGTACGAGGTCGGCGGAAGCGTTGTGCGCGCGCGCTGCAGGAACTCCAGCGATCGCTCGTACGTGAACGCAGGGCGTATCCGTTTGATGAGACGGGGAACGGTCTCGATGTTGTGGGCCAAGACGTCGGGCTCTGCGTCGACGACGACGGCGAGCGCCTCTGCCGATCCTTTGAAGTCCGGCGTCAGGAGCTCGACGCCGCACCCGTCGACGGCTGCTCGGATCTGCCGCGTCACTTCCGCGTACAGCCACGCGCCGCCGTCCTCGAGGTCGTCGCGCGCGACGCCGGTGATGACGGCGTAGCGCAAGCCCATCTGGCGGACGCCGTCGGCGATGCGGCGCGGCTCGTCGGTGTCGTAGCCGAGCGGGGGAGCGGTCGTGACGTCGCAGAACGCGCAGCGGCGCGTGCACCGGTCGCCGCCGATCAAGAACGTCGCCTCGCGCTCTTCCCAGCACTCGGAGATGTTCGGGCACATCGCCTCTTCGCAGATCGTGTGCAGCCCGCCGGCGCGCGCGATGCTGCGCAGCTCTTGGAAGTTGGGTCCGGTCTTGAACCGGACCTTCAGCCACGGCGGCTTGCGCCCTTCGACGACCTCGTCCATCGGCATCGAGCGCGCCGGACCTTGGACGGTCAGTAGCGGCAATGACCGGCGCTCAGACATGCGCGTCCTCCAGCGCCGCAGACTCGGTCCACGACAGCGACGACCCGAGGAAGTCGGCGAGGTGTACGGCCGCGCGCCGGCCCACCTCTTCGACGCCCGGTCTCGATCCGGTCAGCGCTTCGATCGACGTCACGCCGCGGTCGACGATGCCGCATGGGATGATCCCGTTGAACGCGTCGAGGTCGGCCGTCACGTTCAACGCGAAGCCGTGCGTCGTGATGCCGCGCGAGACGTGCACGCCGATCGCGCCGATCTTCGCGTCGCCGGCCCACACGCCGGTCAGGCCGCCGATCGTTCCTGCGTCGACCCCGTACTCGGCGACGGTCGCGATGAGCGCGCGTTCCAACGTTCGCACGTACGCCACGAGGTCCGCGTGCTGTCCGAGGTCGATGATCGGATAGCCGACGAGCTGCCCCGGCCCGTGGTACGTCACGCGCCCGCCCCGGTCGGTGCGCTCGACGGCGATCCCGCGCGCCGCGAGCGCATCGGCGTCCAGCAGAACCTCGCCGTCCGTTGCTCGGCGACCGAGCGTGTACACGGCGTCGTGCTCCAGCAGCAGCAGGGTGTCGTCGATCTCGCCCGCCGCGCGCCGGTCGGCCAGCGCACGCTGCAGCTCGAACGCGGGCGCGTACGCGATGCGGCCGAGCCAGGCTGCTCGCAGGATTGGCATGTGGCTACCGTAGCACCGGAGCGTGGCCTGTTCCGGCGCGTTCAGAGGTCGATGCCGAGCTCGTGCGCGTACTCCGCCTCTTCCAGGATCGCCTTCAGCCGTCCGTTTAATTGCGCCGCTTTGTGCCCGTCGATCCACCGGTGGTCGTAGGTGAGGCTGAGGAACATCATCTGGCGGATCGCGACGGCGTCTGCGCCGTCGATCTCAAGCACCATCGGCCGCTTCACGATCGCGCCGACGCCGAGGATCGCAACCTGTGGCATCGAGATGATCGGCGTGTCGATGAGCCCACCGAACGACCCGTAGTTGGTGATCGAGAACGTGCCGCCGACGACGTCGTCCGGCTTCAGGCCGCCTTTCGCGCGCGCCCGGGTGCCGATGTCGTTGATCGCGCGCGCCAGGCCGATCAGGTTCATGCCGTCGGCTCCGTGCACGACGGGAACGATCAAGCCTTCGTCGCGCCCGACCGCGACGCCGAGGTTCACTTCCTTGTAGAGGCGCGCGGTGGCTCCGTCTTCGAGGATGTGCGCGTTGAACTCCGGCAGGACCCGGAGCGCTTCCACGACCGCCGACGCGATGAACGGCATGAACGTCAGCGAGAAGCCTTCCGAGGCTTTGAACGAGTCCTTGGCTCGCGCGCGCAACGCGGCGACGCGCGTCATGTCCACTTCGATGACGTTCGTCAGCTGAGCAGCCGTGTGAAGGCTGCGCGTCATGTGCTCGGCGATCGCTTTGCGCACGCGTGTGAAGGGAACGTCTTCGTGCGCGGCCGCGGGCACGGTGAACGAAGACACGGGGACCTCGTGCGCGCGCGACGGGCCCGGCGATGCGACGCGCTGCGGCACCTTCGCGCCGCCGTCGGCCGCCGTCATCACGTCTTCCTTGGTCACGCGGCCGCCGGCGCCGGTCCCGCGGATCGACGCGAGGTCGACGCCGCGTTCGCGCGCGAGCTTGCGCACGAGCGGGGATAGCGCGCCACCGTCGGACGGCTGCTCGGCAGCGGCGGCCGCCGGGGCTTGCTTCGTCTCCGCGGGAGGTTCCGGTTCGGGCTCTGGAGGCGGAGGCTTCTCTTCGGCCTTCGGCGCTTCCTTGGCCTCTTCTTTGGGAGCCTCCTGCTTCTTCCCTTCCTTCTCGGGCTTCTCTTCCTTCGCGGGCGCTTCGGGCGCCGGTGCGGAAGCCTTCTCGCCTTCGCTCGCCGATTCGTCGATCACGGCGATCTCGGCGCCGACTTCGACCGTTTCGTCTTGCCCGGCGAGGATCTTCGTCACCACGCCGGACGCCGGCGACGGCAGCTCGGTGTCGATCTTGTCGGTGGAGATCTCGACGAGCGGCTCGTCCTCTTTGACGTACTCGCCCTCTTGCTTCAGCCAGCGGATGATCGTGCCTTCAACGACGCTCTCGCCCATCTTTGGAAGCGTTACCGAGGTCGTCACCAAGCCCTCCCGTCGGTCACAGCGTGTGCAGCGCGCGCCCCGACAGCGCGAGGGCGGCTTCGCCGAAGGATTCAGAAAGCGTCGGGTGCGGATGGATCAGCGCCGCGATCTCTTCCGGCATCGCTTCCCAGCCGACCGCGAGCATCGCCTCGGCCACAAGCTCGGTCACGCGCGCGCCGATGAAGTGAACACCGAGCACGCGCCCGCCTTTCTCGGCGACGATTTTGCAGAACCCGTTCGTCTGCAAGATGACAGCTTTCCCGATGCCGGTGAGTTGCACGGTCTTCGTCACGACGTCGAAGCCTTTCTCGCGCGCCTGACTCTCGGTCATACCCACCGCGGCGACTTCGGGTGACGAGTACGTCGCGCGCGGCACGGCGTCGTAATTGACCGGGGCGGTTCGGTGGCCGGCAAGCTGCTCGGCGACGTACATGCCTTCGCCGAACGAGACGTGAGCCAGACCCGGCGTGTTGATGCAGTCGCCGATGGCGTAGACGCCGGGCGCCGTCGTTTGGAGCTTCTCGTCGATCTGCACGAAACCGCGCTGATCGATGGTCACGCCTGCGGCGTCGAGGCCGGCGTCTTTCGTCACCGGGCCGCGCCCGACGGCGACGAGCAACACCTCGGCGTCGATCGTCTCCGTCTTCCCGTCCAGCGAGACCGTCGCGCGCACGCCGTCGTCCGACACCGACGCGTCCTCGAGCTTGGCACCGACGAGGCACTTGATGCCGCGCTTGCCGAACTGCTTGGCGATCTCTTTGCCGAGGTCCGCGTCTTCGAGCGGCAGCATGGTCGGCAGCATCTCGACGACGGTGACCGTCGCGCCGAACGACGCCCAGATGCTTGCGAACTCGACGCCGACCGACCCGGCGCCGAGGACGATCGCGCTCTTCGGGACGCCGTTCACGAGCGCCTCGTCGCTGGTGATCACGCGCGCGCCGCGCGACAATCCCGGGATCATCTTCGGCTCCGAGCCCGTGGCGACGACGAGGTTCTTCGCCGTGATCTCTCGGCCGTCGACCGACACGGACGACGGGCTCCGCAACGTTCCCGTGCCGCGCACGACCTCGATCTTCTGGTGCTTGATCAGTGCCTCGAGGCCCTTGAACATCTTCGTGACGACCTTGTCCTTGTAGCTCTGGACCCCGGGCCAGTCGAACGAGCGGCCCTCCGAGCTGACGCCGAACGCGCCCGCCTCTCCGATCGTGTCGAAGACCTCGGCGGAATGAAGGAGCGCCTTGGTGGGGATGCAGCCGCGGTGCAGGCATGTTCCGCCGACCAGGTCGCGTTCGACGAGTGCGACTTTCAGCCCCAAGCCCGCGCCTCGGATGGCGGCCGAATAGCCGCCGGTTCCGGCTCCGAGGACGATCAGATCGAATTCGTCGGCCACGCGGGACTCCCTCGATTCGCTCCCGATGCCAATCCTACCCACGGCGCTCGATAGGAGACCTGCCGACAACGTGAAGAGCGGCCCGAGGGCCGCTCCTCAATCAAGTAACTGATGCGCGTTAACGGCCGATCGAACGCCTCCGCAGCGTCGTTCCGGTCAAGCCGAGTCCCGCCACAATCAGCACGATGCCGAGCCAGATCGGTGACCGATCCGATGAGCCGGTCTGACCGAGCGTCACGCCTTTGACTTTCGTCGGCTGGGTCGCAGCTACGGTCGGCGTCGGCGTCGGCGTCAACGTTTCGGTCGGTGAGGGCGTCGGAGTCGGCGACGGACAGTTCTCCGTGCAGGGAGCGGGAACGACGAGAACCTCGATGAGATCGCTCCTGGACTCGACGCTTCCCGACGTGGCCTTCGCGCGGTCGACGATCTTCTTGCCGATCAGGCTTGCGTCGTCGGGGATCGTGATCGTGTAGGTCACGTGCTGCACGGCGTCCTTGCCGCCGACGTTCGGGTTCGTCTGCTCGGCGTTGAGGCCGGTCACCAACGCGTTCAGCGTGTCGTCGCTGCCGTCGCCAACCCGGTAGCAGTCCGCGGTCACGTTGTCGGCCGTCCCGGTGGCCGTGAACGTGAGCGTGAATGTGACCGTCTGACCGGCGTACGCCTGCGTCTTGTCCGCCGTCTTCACGATCGGATCGGCAGGAGTTGCCCCTTCGAAGACGCTGTCGCAGTTGACCGCTGCGAATGCGACGCCGGTCGCTACGAGGATGCTTCCCGCAAGCAAGAGCAGGATGCCTGTCGCGCCGCCGATCCTCAGGCGCGCGCGACGATAAGAAAGTGCATGACCCATGGTTCCCCCCTCTAGACCCGCGGCCGGTGCGCTCGGTTTGCGCCCCCCTTACGCAGCCGCGGGCGACCATCCTTAGGGGGAACCCGGAAGCTTGTCGATAGTCCCTTGGTCCCACTCACGAAGAGCGTCGGCTCGCCTACAGATCGCGCGCTCGACGCAAATGGTGCCCAAAGAGAGAGGAGCGGCCCTGCGGCCGCTCCTCTTTGGTCGTTGCGCCTAACTGGTTACCGGCGGTGCCTCAGCGCTGCCTGGAGGTAGCTGTCGTAGCGAGCCAGGTAGCTCGAGCCGCTGTTGTCGGCCGTCTCGAGCATCGGAGTGCCCAGCTGCGGGCGACGGATGCGGGTGACGAGACCGATCATGATCATCAGCGCGCCGAGGAACGCTGCCTTCGCCGAGACGGGACCGGTGTGGGCCAGCATAGCGGCCTTCACCTTCGCCGCCGGCTTGACGTTTTGGATCGTCTTGCCCTGGACCGTCGTGCCGCCGGTCGTGCCACCCGTGGTACCGCCGGTCGTGCTGCCGGTCGTGCTGCCGGTCGTGCTGCCGGTCGTGCTGCCCGTAGTCCCACCATTCCCAGGAGGAGCCACGATGGCGACCGAGACCAGGTCGCTGCGGGACTCGACGCTGCCGCGGGTCGACTTCGCGCGGTCCACGATCGAGTGTCCGATCAGGCTGGCGTCGGCGGGGATCACGATCGAGAACGTCACGTTCTGAACCGTGCCCTTCGGGCCGTTCGGTGACAGCTTGTCTGCGTTGAAACCGGTGACCAACGCGTTGAGCGCGCTGTTCGACCCGTCGTCGACGCGATAGCAGTCCGTCACGTCGTTCTTGCCCGAGCCGGTCGCCTTGAACGAGATCGTGAACGTAACCGTCTGGCCGGCGTAGGCCTGGGTCTTGTCCGCTGTCTTCGTGATGGGGTTGTTCGGCGTCTTGCCCTTGAACACGCCGGTGCAGTGCGTGCCGGCCGCCATAGCAGCCCCCGACCACGCCATCACGATCGAGGAAGCGAGAAAGCTGGCCACGAAGGCCGCTCTCACTGCCGTCTTCTTCATGTCTTTCACCTTCCACTTCGGGCGGGGGCGCTTTGTGGGCCGGTCCGCTGGACGTTTTCACCACTCAAACGAGCAGACTGCCACGCAGGGCGCGCAATTTATAGTCCGTTCGCGCTAAATGACACCAAGTAACCACCCAAATTAGGCCTTTGGTCACGGGCTCGTGACCGATTCGTAACCAGTTGCGCGTTCGACCGTTGTTTGGGGTGAAACGGATCGCTTTCCTAGGGGGAAAGGTGCGCACCGACGCTGGTGCGGCCGCGATCGCCGGGCCGTTCATCGCAAAGGCGATGGCGCGCGGCGTCCGCGCGCCGGCACGCCTCATCGACCAGGACACCCGCGGGTGGCTGCTCGTCCAGCGACACGGAGACCTCCTTATCGTCGACGAGTTCGGCGACCTGTGGTGGACCCGCCGTGTCATTAAGGACGATTACCGCGTCGTGCGCGCGTGCTGGCCGGAAGAAGCCGCAACCCTTCAGGCAGACATCCGCGCTGCGTTCGAACGGATCTGGGCCGAAGCCGACACCCTTTGACGGCTTGACGCGCGCAATCTAGCGTTGCGCGCGATGCTCGAACTGTCTCCTCTGGATGCGCAACATCGCGCGCTGGGCGCGAAGATGGGTGCGTTCGCGGGGTGGGACATGCCGATCTCCTACGCGGGGACGGTTGCCGAGCACACCGCCGTTCGCGAGCGCGCCGGGCTCTTCGACGTCTCTCATCTGGGCAAGGTGTTGGTCTCCGGCGCCGGCGCCGAACCGTTTCTGGATACCCAGCTGACGAACCGGATGGCCGATCTCGCGCTCGGGCGAGCGCGCTACAGCCTGATCTGCAACGAAGACGGAGGGATCCTCGACGATCTGATCGTGTACGTGATTGCGGAGAACGAGCTCCTCGTCGTCCCGAACGCCGCCAACCGACAGGCCGTTTTCGAGCGGCTTGCCGCTGCGGCGCCCGCGTCGCTCGACGTTCGTATCCTCGACTGGACCACGCTGGCCGTGCAGGGCCCGCGATCGCGCGACATCGTCGAAGCGATGTACCCGTCGGTCAAAGGTGAGGGATACATGCGCGTCGCGCGCGAAGGCGACGTCGTGATATCGCGGTCGGGATACACCGGCGAGATCGGCTACGAGGTCTTCACACCACCCGAGCTTGCCGTCGAGACCTGGGGGCGTCTGCTGTCTGCGGTCGGCGACGCCGGCGGCGAACCCGCGGGGCTCGCGGCGCGCGACACGCTGCGGCTCGAGATGGGGTACCCGCTGCACGGAAACGACATCGACGCGAGCACGACGCCCGCTGAGGCCGGCTTGATGTGGGCGGTTCGCCTCGAGGACCGCGCGTTCCCCGGCAGAGACGCGATCGCGGGCGCGGCGCCCACGAAGACGCTCGTCGGTCTGCGCATGACCGACAAGCTGATCCCGCGTCACGGATACGAGGTGCGCGCCGAGGGCCGCTCGATCGGAACGATCACCAGCGGCACGTTCTCTCCGACGCTTCGCATCGGGATCGCCCTCGCGTACGTCGAAACCGGCTCGGCCGGCGAAGGAGACGCCGGGGAGGTCGACGTTCGTGGCAAGACGGGGCACGCCGTGATCGTAAAGCCGCCGTTCGTCGACCGGTCGCCGAAGTGAGCACGACGAAGCTCGTGTGGCACGAGCATTTCCGCTTCACCGGCAGCGATTCTCGCGGGCGCGATGTCGCGATCGACGCGCACATGGACGGGAAGGGCGCGAAGCCGAGCGACCTCCTGCCGATCTCGTTGGCCGCCTGCACCGCCTACGACATCGTCAACATCTTGCACAAGCAGCGGCAGGATCTCCGCGACCTCGAGGCGACGATGGAGTCGGAGCAGGATCCGGACCCGCCGTGGCGGTTCCGGCGGATCGCAGTCAGGTACATCGCGCGCGGGGCGGTCGACCCGGTCAAAGCCCAGAAGGCGCTGGCGCTGTCGGAGGAGAAATACTGCTCGATCTCGGCGACGTTGAAACCGGTGGTAGATCTGACCTTCCAGATAGAGGTCGAATCCGATCCGGTTCCGGCCGGGGAGTAGCATGGCAGCGATGAGCGAAGAGACCACCACCCAGGACAAAGAGGGCGGAGCCCCGACCGTTGATCAGGTCGTCGAGGCCCTCAAGGTTGTCGTCGACCCCGAGCTGGGGATCAACATCGTCGACCTCGGCTTGGTCTACGACGTCGCGGTCGAGGATGAGGTCGTCAAGATCACCTACACGCTGACCACCATGGGGTGCCCGGTCGGTCCGCTGATCGAGCAGCAGATGCAGCAGATCCTCACGACGATCCCCGGCATCTCCAACGTCGAGTCGGAGATGGTGTTCGACCCACCCTGGTCGCCCGAGCGCATGAGCGAAGAAGCGCGCCTGGCGATGGGGATGTTCTAGTTCCGAGCCGCCGGTCGGGCATTCTCGTAGCGCCCTGTCGCGTCTAGGGTGCGAGACGACACCAAGAAGGCGCCCCGCGCTGGCCAGGGGGAGTAAATACTGTATGCATAGGGGTTGCATGACAAACCCCGTCGGGCATAGAGTGAAGCCACGAGACCATCGCGGGAGGAGAGCGCCATGGGCGAGTACGCCAACGACGTTCTGGTCGGCACCGATTGGCTGGCCGAGAACATCGACAACCCCGACGTTCGCATCGTCGAGGTCGATGAGGACACCGAAGCTTACGAGCGCGGGCACATCCGCAACGCACTGGGCGTCAACTGGAAGAGCGATCTTCAGGATCCGCTGCGGCGCGACTTCATCAGCGGTCCCGACTTCGAGAAGCTGCTCGACAAGAGCGGCGTGACGAAGGACACGACCGTCGTGCTGTACGGCGGCAACAACAACTGGTTCGCGTCCTACGCGTACTGGTACTTTCGCTACTACGGGCACGACAACACCAAGCTGCTCGACGGCGGCCGGAAGAAGTGGGAGCTCGAAGGGCGAGAGCTCACGAAGGACCCGGCGAAGGTCGTTCCTACGAGCGGCTACAAGGTCGCCAAGGCCGACGACGAGATCCGCGCGTTCCGCGACTACATCAAGGACAACGTTTTGGACGCGGGCGGCTACGGTCTGGTCGACGTGCGCTCGCCTGAGGAGTTCCGCGGCGAGCTGCTGGCGCCGGCGCACCTCCCGCAGGAGCAATCGCAGAAGCCCGGTCACATCCCCGGCGCGGCCAACATCCCATGGGGCAAGAACGTCAACACCGACACCGGTCAGTTCCTCCCCACGGCCGAGCTGAAGAAGCTCTATGAGGAGAACGGCATCACGCCGGACAAAGAGATCGTCGCCTACTGCCGGATCGGGGAGCGGAGCGCGCTCACCTGGCTGGTCTTGCACGAGCTCCTCGGGTACCCCAAGGTCCGCAACTACGACGGCTCATGGACCGAATGGGGCTCCCTGGTCGGTGCCCCGATCGAGAAGTAGCAGCCACATGGAAGGCCTCGGCGGGGTCGGGCTCATAACCCGGCCCCGCCTCCTATCCGGTCGCCGCTTGTGGGAATCTTGAGCGGCGGGGTAGGGTTATCGAAGATGCAGGTCAGAGGCGGTGTTCGGGGTAATTCCGCCTGCTAGACTAGGAATTCAGACGAGCAAGATGTGAGGGGTTTGAGCGAATGGTTACCAAGCCGGCAGATCTCGATCTCGGCAAGGGCTATCGGTACGGGTGGCACGACGAGTCCACCAGCATCAACGTGCCTCAGCGCGGTCTCACGCGCGAGATCGTGGAAGAGATCTCACACTCGAAGGGCGAGCCGGCCTGGATGACCAAGTTCCGCGTGAAGGCGTACGAGCACTTCGTACGCCGTCCGATGCCGAACTGGGGCGCGGACCTCTCGGACATCGACTTCGACAACATCTACTACTACATCAAGCCGCTCGCGGAGCAGGTGAAGTCGTGGGAAGACCTGCCCGACGACATCAAGAACACATACGTGAAGCTGGGGATCCCCGAGGCAGAGCGCGAGATGCTCGGCGGGGTCACCGCGCAGTACGAGTCCGAGGTCGTGTACCACTCGGTCCGCAAGGACTTAGAAGAGAAGGGTGTCTTCTTCTCCGACATGGACACGGCGCTTCGCGAGCATCCCGACATCGTCAAGCGCTATTTCGGGACGGTCATCCCGCCGAACGACAACAAGTTCGCTGCGCTGAACTCCGCGGTGTGGTCGGGCGGGTCGTTCATCTACGTGCCGCCGGGTGTTCACGTCGAGATCCCGTTGCAGGCGTACTTCCGGATCAACAAAGAGAACATGGGTCAGTTCGAGCGCACACTCATCATCGTCGACGAGGGCGCGTACGTTCACTACGTCGAAGGCTGCTCGGCGCCGATCTACACGACCGACTCGCTGCACTCCGCGGTGGTCGAGATCATCGTCCACAAGAACGCGCGCGCGCGCTACACGACGATCCAGAACTGGTCGAACAACGTCTACAACCTCGTGACGAAGCGCACGAAGGTCTACGAGCACGGCGTGATGGAGTGGGTCGACGGCAACATCGGTTCGAAGGTCACGATGAAATACCCGTCGATCTACCTCATGGGTGAAGGCGCGCGCGGCGAGGTTCTCTCGGTCGCGTTCGCAGGCGAGGGCCAGCACCAGGACGCCGGCGGCAAGATCGTGCACGCGGCGCCGAATACGTCGGGCCAGATCATCTCGAAGTCGGTTTCGGCGCAGGGCGGCCGTACCGGGTACCGAGGCTTGGTGAAGGTCGAGGCCGACGCCGAGAACAGCAGGGACTTCGTGCGCTGCGACGCGTTGATCCTCGATGAGGACTCTCGCTCCGACACCTATCCGTACATGGACATCGAGAACCAGACGGCCGAGATCGGCCACGAGGCGACGGTCTCCAAGATCGGTGAGGAGCAGCTCTTCTACTTGATGAGCCGCGGGATCGGCGAGACCGAAGCGATGAGCATGATCGTGAACGGCTTCATCGAGCCGATCACGAAGGAATTGCCGATGGAGTACGCGGTCGAGCTGACGCGGCTGATCCAGCTACAGATGGAGGGTGCGGTCGGCTGATCGCCTCACCGCGCGCAACGACGATGACGGCACTGTTCAACGCTGATACGGTCGCGCGCCTTTCCGAGCGCACGGGAGAGCCGGAAGGCATCGCCGAACGCCGTCGAGCAGCCTTCGCGCGATTCGAAGCACTGCCCTGGCCCGATCAGTCGCTGGAAGAGTGGAAGCACACCGACCTGCGGAAGCTCGACCTCGACCGTTTTGACGCGATGCCTCCGAAGAACGACCCCGTCTCGTCCTCTTCGGAGCTCCCCAGCGAGATCGCTGCGATGCTGGAAGTCGGATCGCATGCCGGCGCCGGCGTGCGCATCGCCTCGGATCTCGTCCATGTCGAGCTATCGGATGAGGCGCGCGCAGCCGGGGTCGTCGTGAACGCAGCGGAAGTCGTTGCGCGCGAGCATCCTGATCTCGTCGAGCGTTGGTTCGGCACTGCCGGGGTCAGCGACTTCGAAGCGAAGATCGAGGCGCTGAACGCGGCGTTTACCGGCGGCCGCTCATTCAT
>VAWS01000004.1 GCA_005884515.1 Actinomycetota bacterium | reverse complement strand
TCGTCGCGGTGCTGCTCGGTTGGCTGATCTTGAACGAGCGCGTCACATCGACGGTGTTCATCGGCGGCTCGATCATCATCGCCGCAGTCGCGATCATCGTCGCGTCGAGCGGCGAGCGAATGCCACCGGACATCGGGAACCGCGCAGATCTCGCGTTGGAGGAGTTGCCGACGTAGTTACAGGCAGCTCGGCGGAGCTTCTTTCGGCCCGCGCTGCGAGCGCTCGAAGTCGTCCTCGTCGAGGATCAAGAACTCGACGGGGCGGCCGCCCACGAGGTGCTCGTCGATGATCCGTTCGACGTCTTCAACGGTGACGCCGCCGTACCACACGTTGTCCGGATAGACGACGACGGTCGGCCCCGCCAAGCACGGTTCGAGACAACCCGTCGCAACGACCTTGAAGTTGAAGAGGTTCTTTTCCCCTTGAAGGTCGCGGAACGTCTGCAGAACTTCGATCGATCCGTTCTGGACGCACGAGCCGCGCGGGTGGCCGGGAGGGCGTTCGTTCGTGCACACGAACACGTACTTCTCGGGCTTCATCGGAATCAATCCTATCGAGCGCGGTACTATCGCGCGCATGGACCTCGGCCTCAAAGGACGCGTCGCCGCCGTATCTGCAGCGAGCAAAGGGCTCGGTCGCGCGTGCGCCGAGGAGCTTGCGCGCGAAGGCGCCGATCTGTCGATATGTGCGCGCGGCGAAGACGCGTTGCGTGCGACGCAGAAGGAGCTCGAAGAGCTGGGCGGGCGCGTTCTCGCGACGCCGTTGGACATGGTCGAGCCCAGAACGTGCGAGCGTTTCATCGACGAGACCGTTTCGGCGTACGGGCGGCTCGACATCGTGGTGAGCAACGTCGGAGGACCGAAAGCCGGGCCCTTCGAGTCACATTCCGACGATGACTTCCGCGAGACGATGGAGCGCAACCTCATGACCGCGGTGCGTCTTGCGCGCGCGGCGGTGCCGCACATGAAGCACCAAGGCTGGGGCCGCCTGATCTTCATCACCAGCATCTCAAGCAAGCAGCCGATCGAAGGCCTCATCACGGGGAACACCGCGCGCGCCGGCGTCGCGGGTTTCTCCAAGTCCCTCTCGCTCGAGCTGGCCACGCACGGCATCACGTCGAACGTCGTCGCACCCGGGTCGATCCTGACCGACCGCACGCACGATCTGGCGAGCCAGTTCTCGAAGAGCGCCGGCATCACCGTCGATGAAGCGATCAAGCGGCTCGAGCAGGACATCCCCATGAAGCGGATCGGCAAGCCGGCCGAGCTCGGGGCGCTCGTGGCGTTCCTCGCGAGCGAACGCGCGTCCTTCATCAGCGGAACCATGATCGCGGTCGACGGTGGCACCGTCCGAGGTCTGCTGTGACCGACGCCCTTTCTCCCGCCGTCCCGCTGCGAGAGACGCAGCTGCTCGCCATCAAGGAAGCGCTGGAGGCGCATCCGCGCAACATGGTGGAGGTGCCGGGGCGCCGTCAGGCCGGCGTGCTCATCATGCTCTTCGAGCGCGACGGCGAGCCCTGGGTCGTGCTGACGGAACGAACCCACACGGTCTCGTTGCACAAGGGTGAGATCTCGTTCCCCGGCGGCGCGCGCGACCCCGGTGACGAAGATCTATGGGCGACGGCCGTGCGTGAGAGCGTCGAGGAGCTCGGCGTCGACCCGAACTCGCTGCAGCAACTCGGCGCGCTCGACGACTACCCCACGTTCTCGAGCGGGTACATCGTCTCGCCGTTCATCGCCGCCGTGACGCCGCCGGAGGAATGGAAAGCCAGCCCCGCGGAGATCGCGCACGTGATCGAGCTGCCCTTGAAGCTGCTCCTGGATGTGGGCCGGATGGAGGTGTGGGAACGCGACGGGATCCGTTTCCCGATGCACATCTTCGACGCCGATGGGTACCGGATCTGGGGCGTGACGGCGTTCATCCTGCGAAGGTTCCTCGACATCGTGGGACCGGCGCTCGAGTAGACCGGCGCTCGAGTAAAGGAGCTCGGGATGAAAACGATCGTTCAACGGGTGAGACCAGTGGCGCTCATCTTCACGCTCGCACTGCTCCTTGCCGCGTGTGCCGCCGCCGGCAATACGGCGCGCAGTGTTCCCAACGCCCACGGTCACATCGCCGGGTTCTGGCTCGGCCTGTGGCAAGGCGCCATCGCACCGATCACGTTCCTCATCTCGTTGTTCAGCAATCACGTGAACGTCTACGAGGTGCATAACAACGGGAACTGGTACAACTTCGGCTTCGTCCTGGGAGCCGGGATCCTCTTCGGCGGCGGTGCGTTCGGAAAGCGACGGAACAAGCACAGGAAGCTGCGTTAGCCGGGGATCTAGGCGATCAGGCTTGCGTCGATCTCACCGATCGTCCGGCATCCTGCGAGCGCCATCGCAAGCGACAGCTCTTCGCGGAGCAGCTCGAGCACCTTCTCAACCCCCACTTGCCCGCCGACCGCCAGGCCCCACAGCTGGGGGCGGCCGATCGCGGCGGCCGTTGCCCCCATCGCGAGCGCCTTGAGGATGTCCGTCCCGCGACGGATGCCGCCGTCGACGATCACGGGCACCCTGCCTTCGGCCGCCGCGACGATCTCGGGCAGCGCGCTCGCCGTTGGGATCGACGTGTCGAGCTGCCGGCCGCCGTGATTGGACACCCAGATTCCTGCGCACCCCTCGTCGAGCGCGCGCTTCGCGTCGTCCGCGCGCACGATGCCTTTCACCAAAACGGGGAGCGGCGAGGCCGCGTGAACCCATTCGAGGTCCGTCCAGTTGATGGACGGCTGGTTCAAGAAGTCCGAGAGCGGGGAATCATTCACGCCCGACGTTCGGGGGCGAATCTTGAAGTGCACGGCCTCGATCCCGTCGGGGATGGCGAACGGGTGGCGAAGGTCGCGCTCGCGCCGGCCGAGCAACGGCGCGTCGGCCGTGAGGACGATCGCTTCATAGCCGGCGACGTGCGCGCGCGAGATGAGCTCTTCGCTGATCTCGCGGTTGCTGTAGTGATAGAGCTGGAACCACTTGGCGCCTCCAGGCGCCGCCGCCGCTACGTCTTCCATCGGCGTCGATGAGATCGACGACAACGTCATCAGCACGCCGGCCGCGGCGGCCGCGCGCGCGGTGGCCGCCTCGCCCTCAGCGTGGGCCATGCGGTGCAGGGCGGTCGGCGCGAGGATGACCGGGAACGACAGCGGCGTGCCGAGGATCGACGACGTCGTATCCCGCTCGGACACATCGACGAGCACGCGGTATCGGAGCCCGATGCGCTGGAAGGCCGCCCGGTTCTCGCGGACCGTCACCTCGTCCTCGGCGCCGCCGGCGTAATAGTCGTAGACGGGCTCGGTCAGCCGCGCGCGCGCGGCGGCTTCGAACTCGTCGACGTTGAGCGGCTCGGGCATGGGCAAGAGTTTATCCTTGCCGCCATGACCGGCTCCCCGGGCGCGCTCGACGGCATCCGCGTCCTCGACCTCGGCACGCGCGTCGGCGCGCCGTTCGCGGCGACGCTTCTCGGCGAGCTCGGCGCCGACGTCGTGAAGCTCGAGCAGCCCGGCACCGGCGACTTCATGCGCACGATCGGCCCGTTCGACGGCGAGACCTCGCTGTGGTGGTCGGTCGAAGGTCGCGGCAAGCGGTCGATCACGCTCGACCTGTCGAAGCCTGCGGGCCAGGATGTGTTGCGCCGGCTGATCCCACACGCCGACGTGCTCGTCGAGAACTTTCAGCCGGGGACCCTGGAACGGTGGAATATCGCCCCAGACGATCTGCGCGCGCTCAACCCGCGGCTGATCGTCTCGCGCGTCAGCGTCTACGGGCAGGACGGCCCGTACCGCGATCGCCCCGGGTTGGATCGGAACGGCATCGCGCTCGGCGGGCTGCTCGGCATCACGGGGTACGAGGACCGGCCCCCGGTGCGGCCCGGCGTGATCATCGCCGACTACCTCACCGCGCTGTTCAACACGATCGGCGTGCTGGCCGCCTTGGTGGAGCGGGAGCGCTCGGGTGAGGGTCAGGGCGTCGAGCTCTCGCTCTACGAGAGCGTGCTGCGCGTAATGGAGTGGACGGTCGCCGGGTTCGACCGGCTGGGCATCGTGCGCGCGCGCACGGGGAACCGGCTCGCGAACTCGGCTCCGCTGGACAACTACGCCACGAGCGACGGCCGTTACGTCTGCATCGCCGCTGCGGGAGATGTCTTGTTCCCCCGGCTCGCCGGGGCGATCGGCCGCCCGGAACTTCTCCAAGACGAGCGCTTCTCGTCGCTCGGGGCGCGCGCACAGAACGCCGACGCGATCAACGAGATCGTCGCCGCGTGGTGCGCGGCTCGGCCGCTCGAGGAGATCGAGCGCACCCTGGTTGAGGCACAGGTCCCCGTCAGCGGCGTTTACTCGATCGACCAGATCGTCGATGACCCCCAAGTGCGCGCGCGCGACTCGATCGTGACGGTCGAGGACCCCGTCCTCGGACCCGTCCGGCAGCAAGCGCCGGTGCCTCGGCTGGATCGCACGCCGGCGCGGGTGGCGCGCGGCGCGCCGAGGCTCGGCGAGCACAACGAGGAGATCTACCTCGGGCTGCTCGGTATGGATCGCCCGGAATACGAGGATCTCGTGCGGGACGGCGTGATCTGAAGTGACTATTCAGCGCTCCGCCGGCTGCGCCGATTCTTCGTAAGCAAGAACGGTTCCGACAAAGTGCAAACCGCCGGGGACGGCGGGACGCAAAGCCACGGGCCCAATCGTCGACGACGACGAGGGTAGCCGAGCCGCCGAAGAACCCGCTGCCTTGACGGCTCGGGAGGGAACCCGAGACGTTAGGGAGCAGCAGTGAGGTTGAGCGGCCGCCGCATCATCGTTTCGATCCTTCTCTTTTCCACCATGCTCGCCGGCTCTGCCGTCGCGGCGTCTTCCGCAAGCGCGACCACGCGCACCGGGCCGACGGTGACCGAAGCGCGGATGGTTTACCTGATCAACCAGGCGCGCCGGCACGCGAACCGGTGGCCCCTGCAGTACTCGTCGGCGCTGTCGAGGATCGCGCGCGCGCACAGCGCGCTGATGGCGTCGAAGGGCACGATCTTCCACACGAAGAACCTGGCGTATGCCTTCCGGAACTTCTCGTGGACGCTGGGCGGTGAGAACGTGGGGATGGGCCCGTCGATGGACTCGCTTCACACCGCGTTCATGCTCAGTCTCCACCATCGCGAGAACAACCTCGAAAAGCGGTTCCATCGAGTAGGGGTCGGCGTGATCTGGAAGAACGGCATCGCTTTCATCACGGTGGAGTTCCTGAGCTAGAGCTTCTCCAGCCAGTCGAACGTCGCACCGACCAGCTCGTCGACCACGTCGGCAGCCGGTCGCCCCGGAACCTTGTGTGAGTGGTCGCCGTCTTGCACGCGGTGCAGCGTTGCCGTCGGCAGGGCGGCGATCGTCTCGTCGAGGAGATCCGGGCGCGCGAACGGATCGCGGCTCCCTTGTAGGAACAGCATCGGGGCGGTGATCGTCTTCAGGTGCTCGTCGCGGATGCGCTCGGGCTTGCCCGGCGGATGCAACGGATACGCGAGGAAGACCAGCCCGTCGGCGGGGAAGCCTTCCGCGACGATGTGGGATCCGATCCGTCCTCCCATCGAGCGGCCTCCGATGAACAGCCGCTTCGCGCGCTTTGCCACCTCGGTTGCGACGGCCCGATAGCACGCCTCGAGCTTTTCCGTCCGGTCCGGTGCCTTTTTCTTCGCTTCCGCGTAAGCGAAATTGAAACGCACTGCGCCGAGACCGCGCGCGGCGATCTTGTCTGCGTACGTCTTCAGTTGGGGCGTGTCCATCGTGCCGCCCGCGCCGTGCGCGAGGATGAGGTAATCCTTGCCTTTCCCGGGGTGGTGCCAAGCGCCCGACACGGTGCCGCCGTCCCACGTAAAGGTCGCCTTCTCGGTCGTCACCGCAGCACCGCTTGGATCGTGTGCCGCCATTGCGGTGGCACCAAGCGGTCGGCGATCACGCGGTCGAACGTCGCGGCGGTGTTGACCGCTGCACGACCTGCCGCGCGCGCGATGCGGTTGGCTGCAAGCTGCTCGAATTCGCCCACCAGGTAGTAGTTGATGCCGAGGACGAGGATCCACGACCACCACGCGGTGCCGACCTCGATGTCCTCGAAGCCGGCTTTCTCGGCGAGGGACGCGATCTGTTCGGGCTCGAAGGTGTGGAGGTTGGCGGCGATCGAGGCGAGCTCCCAGTGACGTCGGACGAGCTCTTCTTCGGTCTCCGTGACGCCGCGCGCGCGCTTGATCGTCTCGACGACCTTCACCGCGAGCCCGACCACGGCGCCGGTCTGGCGTTCGCCGCCCGGCGTCGGCTCCGCGAGGACGATCGCGGTCCCGCCCGGCTCGAGCACTCGGCGGATCTCTTGGAGCGCGCGCAATGGGTCGGGAACGTGGTGGAGCGCGCCGCGCGCGACGACGAGGTCGAAGGAGTCGTCGGCGTAGGGGAGCGTCTCCGCGTCCGCTTGTGTGAGCGGGACGTCGACGCCTGCCCGCGCGGCATTTGCGCGCGTCCGCTCGACCATCGCAGCCGACAGGTCGCTGGCGTGAGACTCGTCGGCCAAGCCCGCCGCCGCGAGTCCGACCGCCGCGTAGCCGGTTCCGCACGCGACGTCGAGCGCCCGGCGCGCGCGCGGCTCGCGGCCGATGACGTTGCGCAGGTCGCGCGCGACGTCGGGACCGATGTGCGCGTAGTCGATGAGGAACCGGTCGTCGTAGAACGCCGCTTCCCGGTCGTGCACGAGCGCGTTGAGCTCTTTCGGATCCATCTTTGCCACTCCCGGAATCGCGGTCGGGAGCCGAGCCTACCCGCCGGTGATCGCCGCGCGCACGGCGGCCTTCGCGAGCTTCCCGCTCGCGGTGCGCGGGAGGGAGGCAACGACCTCGAGCTGCTCGGGAAGCTTGTGCGTCGCGACGTGGTGCGTGCGCAGGTGGGCGACGACGTCGTCGAGCGTCAGCCTTGCGCCGGGACGAAGCACGACGACCGCGCAGACACGCTCGCCGAGCCGCTCGTCGGGAACTCCCACGACTGCCACATCGGCGACCGCCTGATGTGTCGAAAGGATGTCCTCGAGCTCGACGGCGCTGATGTTCTCGCCGCCGCGGATGATGATGTCCTTCAAGCGGCCGGTCACTCGCAGCAACCCATCGGCGTCGACCCCGCCGAGGTCCCCGGTTCGGAACCAGCCGTCGGGTGTCAGTGGGTCGATCGCCGGGTCGGTGTAGCCGGCGAACATCTCCGGCGCGCGCCCCCAGATCTCGCCTTCTTCGCCGGACCGAAGCGCGGCTCCGTCCGGTCCGGTGATCCGAACCTCGGCGCCGCCGATCGCGCGCCCGTCGGTCTCGGTGCGCGCGCGCTCGTCGTCGTCCATCGTCGTCGCCGTAAGCGTGGGCAGCTCGGTCGAGCCGTACGCGCGCTTCAGCACGCATCCAAGGCGAGCGGCCGCCGCGCGCGCGGCCTCGGTTGGGATCGCCGCGCCGCCGGTTGAGAACAGCCGGAACGTGGACAGGTCGGCGCCGCCGGCGCCGGCCGCGAGCGTCTGGAGGAACGTCGGTGGACCGGTCTGGAATGTGGCGCGGTCGTCGGCGATGGCGGCGATCGCGCGCCCGGGCACCCAGCGCTCCAGCAGGACGGTCGAGCTGCCCAGCGCGAAGGGGGTCATCGCCCCGTACACCAGTCCGGCGATGTGGCCGAGCGGAGCTCCGCCGAGGTAGCGATCGGACGGCGTCAGAGCGTGGATCCCGGGGAAGGTGTCCATCTCGCACAGCAAGCTCTGGTGCGTGTGCAGGACGCCTTTCGGCGCGCTGGTGGTGCCGCTCGTGTAGAGCAGCACCGCTGGGGCGTCGGGCGGGATGGTTCGCCGCGACTGCCCAGATGCAGGCACCTTCAGCAGGTGGTTGAAGTCGAAGACGCCCGGCGGCGCCATCCCCCGGACCAGAATCACCGCCGAGACCAGCGATTCGCTCTGCAGTTGCTGCGCGAACGCTTGCGTCTCGAAGCCTCGCCATGACTCCGGCACGACGAGCACCGCCGGCTTCGAGGTGGAGATGACGCTGCGCAACTCGCGCTCGTGCCACGCGGGGTTCAGCGGATTCGAGACGCAGCCGGCCGCGATCGCCGCGTGGTGAACGACGACGGCCTCCCACCAGTTCGGGAGCTGCCAGGCGACGATGTCGCCGGGGTCGGTCATTGTTGCGAACCACTGCGCGACGCGCTCGACGCACTCGGCGACTTGCTCGAACCGAAGCTGCGCTTCGCCGTCGAGGAGCGCCGTGCGCGCGGCGTGCTCCGCACACGTCGCATCGAAACGGTCGACGAGCGTTTCGCCGCGCCAGTAGCCGGCGCGCCTATAGCCCTCTGCAAGTTCGGTGGGGAGCACGGCGACACCCTACCGGCTGCTCGAAGATGCTTGGCCCGTGCGGGGCCGATGTTTACGCTATGCTCGCTCGGCCGAAAACGAGGAGATACATGCCGAAACCACGTCGAGGAAGGCCGCCACGCCCCGGTCAGCGGACCGCGGGCGCCGGGCCGCAGCGCGGCTCGGGCGCGGCTACCGGGTCGCGCGCCGGTGCGCGCGCGCGCAGGATGGCGTCGCGCGCCGCCCAACGTGAGAAGCAGCAAGCACGTACGGGTCCGGCGAAGGAAGAGGCGATCGAGATCGACGGCCTCGTCACCGAGGCGCTCCCGAACGTGATGTTCCGCGTGCAGCTCGACAACGGCCCGATCGTCCTCGGGCACATCTCGGGGAAGATGCGGAAGCACTACATCAAGCTGGTGCCGGGCGATCGCGTGAAGGTCGAACTGTCGCCCTACGACCTCACGCGCGGGCGCATCACGTTCCGCTACCGCTGAGCGGCGCGTGGAATTCGGCATCCAAACGGGCCAGCAACACCGCTCGTACGCGGAGCTCCTCAACCTCTGGCAAGCGGCCGAACGGCTCGGATTCACGTACGGGTGGCTCTACGACCATCTGATCCCTGTCGGCGGCGACCTCGACGGGGACGTGTTCGAAGCGTGGACGCTGCTGTCGTCGTTGCTCGCGCGCACCGACACGATCCGCGGCGGGATCCTCGTGACCTGCGTGATGTACCGGCCGCCGTCGGTCGTGGCCAAGGCCGCCTCGACGGTCGACCACGCGTCGGGCGGGCGCGTCGAGCTGGGGATCGGCTCGTGTTGGAACGCGTGGGAGGCCGGTCTGTACGGGATCGACTTCCCGCCGCTTCGAGAACGGAACGAGCGGCTCGCCGAGGCGATCCAAGTGATCCGCACGATGTGGGATCCGTCCAAGGAGAACTTCGAAGGGCACTACTACAAGATCTCTGCGGCACACGCATCGCCGCTCCCCGTGCAGCAGCCGCACCCGCGCATCTGGGTCGGCGGCACGGGGAAGAGCTTGCCGGCGATCGCCGCCGCGCACGCCGATGGGTGGAACGCGATCTTCGCCTCGCTCGAGGAGTACAAGGGACACCTCGACCGGGTGCGCGCGGCCTGCGAAGCGATCGGCCGCGATCCCGCGACCCTCGCGCTTTCGTTCGGTCAGCGTGTTTCGGTCGATAAAGACTCGGAGCGCGCGGAAGAGCGCGCGCGTCTTCAGTACGAGCGGCACGGCGTTGCGTTCGACGATGTGATGCGTTCGCGGTTCATCTTCGGAAGCGCAATTCAGGTCGCAGAGCAAGTGCGCGCGCTCAAAGACCTCGGCGTCGGCCAGTTCGTCCTATGGCACGAACCGCCCTTCGACGCGGAGGCGGAAGATCAGATCCGCGAGTTCGCAGAGACGGTGGCGCCGCTCCTGCGCTGAGCTTCAGCACGGAACGGGCGCGAGCCTCACGGCCAGATCCTGGGGCGCGCGATAGCGTTAAGCGCATGGGCCGCCACAAGACCGCAGCGGTGTCGCTACCGGCGCCGGCCGTCTCGGCCGGCATCACCGTCGTGATGGCCGTGATCTACCTGGGGATCGTCGTCCGGCAGCACCAGCATGTAAGTGCGCGCGCGGTCTTCATCGCATGCTTCCTCGTGCTCGTCGCCGGTCTTTTCGCAGCGAGCTTCCGTGTCGAAGGTCCGCTGCAGAGAGCTGCGCTGCTGACCGGCGCGGCAAACGCCCTCGTCGCCGTCGGTTTCCTCGGGTTGTTCTCGATCGGGCTGCCGCTGCTGATCGCGGCCGGCGTGGCGATGCCCTCGGTCGCGCGCGCACTGACCGATGCACCGCGCCCGTGGGGCCCGACGATCGCGGCGACGGCGGCGCTGGCCGCCGTTGCGGTGATCATCGTGGGGCTGCTCGCGACGTAAACGTTACGACCGGACGCCGGCGAACAGGTCGGTCTCGATCTCGCCCGGCTTCACCCCGGTGTCGACGAGGGTGCGCGCGAGGATGTACTCCTCCCACGGCCACACCTCGCGAAGCGTCTCGTCGGGAAGCGCCATCCAGAACGACTCGGGGTCGATCTGAGTGCGATGAGCGAGCAGCGACGCGCGCCGCTTGTCGAGGTAGTCGCCCACGTCGATCCGCGTGTTGAAGAGGTGGTCGCTGTCGCCGGGCATCTCCTTCAGGAACTCGGCGAACGGACTCTCGACGTCGAGACCGGCGAACGCATCGTTCAGCGCTTCGATCCGCTGTCGCGTCCACCCCGAGTAGTAGAGCTTCTTGGGCGTCCACGGCTCGCCGGCGTCGGGGAACCTCGACTCGACGCCGGCCGCTTCGAACGCCGTCACCGCGATCTCGTGCGCGCGGATGTGGTCGGGGTGCGGGTAGAACGAGTGGTCGTCGCCGTACGCGATGATCACCTGCGGTCGCTCCTCGCGCACGATCCGCACGAGCTTGCCGACAGCGTCGTCGATGTCGGCGTTCCAGAAGTTATCCGGCCGCCGGTTTTCTTCCGTCTCAGGCATGCCCGAGTCGCGATACCCGAGGAGGTGCAGCGACGTGTACCCGAGGACCGCCACACTGTTGCTGAGCTCTCTTATCCGCACGGCCGGCAGATCCGCGCGCACCTCCGGCGTGTCGGCGGCCGGGTTGAGGATGTCGCCGGCCTCGCCCCCCGTGCACGTGACGAGCACGCAACGAACGCCTTCCGCTGCGTACCGCGCAGTCGTCCCGGACCCCTTCGACGCCTCGTCGTCGGGATGCGCGTGGACCTGGCAGAGGCAAAGCGGCTCTGACATCGTCCTCATTCAAGGCATCGAGGGCCGCTCGATTCAAGTCGGCTCTTCACACGCGCACCATGCGGTACAGTTCTTTCGCTCGAGAAGCCGACGGGAGGAGTACATCCGTGACGACCGAGACCGCGCGCGCGGTGGGGGAGATCCGCCGGTTTTACGAAGGGATGAAGGTTCCCGTGGTCTCGACCGCACGCGCCCGAGACGATGTGTTGCAGCTTCTCGAGGAACGGAAAGCCCTGCAGCGCGCCGGCGAGGCGCTGATGGCGGCCGCGGTCCCGTTCAGCGGCGATCCTGCTTTGAAGCAAGCGATCGAAGGCTTCAGAGCTGTGCTTGAGGGCCGGCGGAGCTGACCGTTCCGACGGCGGGGGCACGCGCGAGCCTGGCGCGCGCGATGGACACCATGACGATCGTCACGCCGGCCGACGCACCCGCGATCGCCCAGTGCCGGGTCGCAAGCGCGACCACGATGAAGAACCCGCACATCCCGTAGGCGAGCATCGGCCCTCGTGCCGCGTCGACCTGCTTCTGCGCGCGCGCTTCGAACAGCGCGTCGACGGTCAGGATCAACGCGCCGACGAAGATCCAGCCGGCGTAGTTCGTCAGCGGCACGTCGAACCACTGTCCCGGCGCGCGATACGCGTAGAGCCAGCCGAGGAACCACGTCCCTCCGCGAAGCGTCATCGGGTCGATGACGAGATCGATCGCCGCAGCGAAGAGCGCGCCGCCGAGTATGAGGACCCCCGGGGAGATGTTGGCCCGGTTGACGAGCGCGCGGCCTGCCCAGACCACCGTGCCGAACGACAGCGGAACGAAGAGCGGCACGTTCGAGACGTAGAGCTCGTAGCCGTGCGTCGATGCGATGTAGTCGTAGCGACCGTAGGGGAATCCGGTGTGCGTGCTGAGGTACTCGGCCGCCAGCGAGATCCCGGACGCGACCAGGATGAACCGAAGAGCGCCCCGCCACGATCGCTCGGCCGTTGCCGCCCAGAAGAACGCGATCACGAAAGCGAAGGCGTACCAACGATGGGTGAGCGTGTGGAGGACGATCATCACTCGTACGTGATCCCGAAGATCCGGTCGAGGCCCAAGACGGGTGCCCAGATGTGCGACTTCAGCGTGCGGCCTTGGTCGATCCACACCTGCTTCGACTGCACGAACTCCAAGCAGCCTGCGACACCCAGCTCCTTGCCGAGTCCCGACTGACGGTAGCCGCCGTAGGGCCCGCTCGGAACGAGCACGTGGTAGTCGTTCACCCACACCGTTCCCGCTTTGATGCGCCTGGCAACGCTGAGCGCGCGCGGAATGAAGACGGTCGGCGCGAAGAAGTAGCCGTCGCGGAGCCCTTCGTCGGTCAGCCGATGACCGCCGCACGCGAGCTGCGCGCCGTCCTCACGACCGAGGCGGACGTAGCGCTCGACGCGATCGAGCTGCGGCTTGGAGATCAGGGGACCGAGGTCGGAATCCCACGACGCAGACGGGCCCACCCGGAGCTGCGTGGCTGCAGACACGATGCGGTCGACGATCTCATCGTGGCGTTCCGCGGGAACGAACAGCCGGCTCCCGGCCTGGCACGTCTGTCCCTGGTTCAGGTAGATCGCCCAGAGCGCACCCGGGATCGCGACCTCCAAGTCGGCGTCGTCCAGCACGATGTTCGCGCTCTTCCCGCCGAGCTCCAGCGTGACGCGCTTCACGGTCGGCGCGGCCAGCTGGCCGATTCGCCTGCCTGCTTCGGTCGAGCCGGTGAACGCAACGCGGTCGACCAACGCATTCGACACCAGCTCCTCACCGACGTCGACGCCGCCGCCGGGAAGGACGTTGAAGACGCCGGGCGGGATGTCGCTTTCCGACACGGCGACCGCGGTCTCCATCGCACTGCACGGCGTGTACGGGGACGGCTTGAGCACGACTGTGTTTCCCATCGCGAGCGCGGGGAAGATCTTCCACGCCGCAAGCACGAAGGGTGCGTTGAACGGCACGATCGCCGATACGACACCGTAGGGCTCCCGCACCAACACGTGTTGCGCGGGGAGCGGGAACTCGTTGTACGGAAGCGCTTCCGTCAAAGGGATCTCCGCCGCCATCCGGATCAGGTCGCGCGCCTGCTGGATGCCGGCCGCGACCATCACCGTGGCGTTCCGGATCGTCATCCCCGAGTCGCGCGACTCCAGATCTGCGATCTCTGCCTGCCGGTCCCAGAGGCGATCGCAGAGTGCGAGCAACGCGTCTCGCCTGGATTCGGGGGAGCGTTCGCTCCACTCGCCGTCGTCGAACGCGCGCCGGGCCGCGTCGATCGCCTTGCGCGCGTCTCGCTTGGACGCTTTGGGAACGCGCGCGACGATCTCTCCCGTCGAGGGATCGATCGAGTCGACCGTCTCACCCGAGGAGGAACCGACGAACTTACCGTCGATGAAGAGCCCGTACTCTCGCATACCTGACTCCCGCGTCAGCTGGGATTCTACGGGATGGGCCTCATCGAGGGCCCGTGTGCAGCTGGAGGAACGGGGAGCCGCCCGTCGTCTTGCCTGTGGTGGTCACGGTGAACACGGCGGAGACCGTCGTGTACGGCCCCGTCCCGATCGTCTTGCAGTCGCCTTGGTATCTCGGGAACTTGAGCGAGTGCACGACCGTCGTGTCGGAGACGAACACCAGCAAGCAGTAGGTGTCTGTCTCATCGCTATAGTCCGTCGCCCAGTTGAATCCGAGTGCGCGGTTGATCTGGTCCGGAGATTGAGCCGGCTTGAAAGCGTAGAAGCGCTTCCACGTGAAGGTCGTGACGCGAGCCAACGCAACCGACGTGTGCGTCTCGAACGCGCGCGCGACCGCAGCGGCGAGCGTCTTACCGAAGGGATCTCGTTGGGGTGGTGGCGGCGAGGTACAGGCAACGAGGCCGAGGGCCAACAGCGCAACCGCGAGAAGAAGTCGTCGCATCAGTGGGCAGTCATCAACGCGACGAGTCTCGTCACCTCGGTCTCGCGATCGATGCCCAGCGCGGCGTCGAGCGCCTCCTTCGGATCGGGGAGTACACCCTCGGCCGCGCGCAAGAACTTCTGCCGCAGGGCACGATCCGTCTCTTCGAGCGGTCTCCCAGGTGCCCCGACCGGCGCGTCGACCTCCGTGGAGTACTCCTCGCCCGCGGTGGTCTGCAGCGTGACGCGCGCCGGAAAGCGCATCTCGTACTTGCCGAAGTCGGCGCCTTCGAGCGTCGGCTTGTAGGTGGGATCGACGAGGCGGATCGTGTTGATGCCGATCTCCGACAGGCCGCTCATCTTCAGGTTCATCGGAACGCTTTGCTTGAGCGTCACGCGGCGCGCAACGGCTTTGATCTCGGCCGCGCGCGCATCAAGGGCGGCGGGGGACAGCGTCTCCACCGAGATCTCGCCCGCGGCGATCAGCACACCGAAGGACAGCTTCACCGAGAAATTAACGTCGGTCGCGCGCAGGGTGCTCCCACGGTGCGGCGCGCTCATCTTCTCCATGCCGTTCGTGAACAGCGTCGCGTCGACGCGGATAGAGGCGACGTCTCCCGGCACGAGCGCGCGCCCGTGCTTCTCCGTGAACTGGGACATGATCTGCTCGAGCGCTTCCACCGGCGTGTCGATGTACGCGCACCCCGGGATCGTCTTGAACGCGAGCGATTGCGTCACCCAGGCCGACCCGAGCGCGTCGAACACGAACGACAGGGGCTTGCGCGGGATCGTTTTCAAGAA
>VAWS01000120.1 GCA_005884515.1 Actinomycetota bacterium | reverse complement strand
GTACTCCTGCAGCGCGCGCACGGCGGCCTTCCGCTCCGCCTGCAGCACGTCTCTCGAGTCGATCTCATCACTGTCGAGCGACATGACAATCTTGAGGACAAGCTCGTCCCTCGTAGGGGTTCCGTTCGGGCTCGGCGTGGAGAACCAGCGGCGCAAGCGACCGCGGCCTGCGGGGGTGATCGAGTAGAGCTTCTCACCGCCCTCGCCGTCCTGCTGTTCAACCAGGCCGTCGCGTTCGAGGCGAGAGAGGGTCGTGTAGACCTGCCCCACGTTGAGGGCCCAAACCGATCCCGTCCGGGATTCGAACTCATTCTTGAGCTGAAGCCCGTACCCGGGGCCGTCGGCGAGGATGGCCAGCAGGCTCATCTGCACCGACATCGGAACCCCCCATACCCAGGATATATACTGAGTATACCCCGAACGATTCGGGCGTCAAGGGTTTTGAGGACGGCGCATTTACGGGGATTGACGCCTTTTACGCGTCGGGGCTAGCGTCGCCATCCCACGGCCTTGGGGGGATGACATGGACGCATTCGAGCAGGCGGTCGCCCAGTACCACGCGACGGTGAGAGAAATCGTCAAAGGCAACGCTGAACCCACGTTGGAATTGTGGTCTCAGCGAGACGACGTCCTTCTCTGCAATCCATTCCGCCCGTTCGCACATGGGACCGCCGAGCTCGCGGAAACCACCAAGGCTGCTGCGTCAAATTTCGCAGGCGGCGAACTCAATTCAGAGATCGTCGAAAAGTATGTGTCGCCGGACCTCGCCTGTATCGTCGAGATCGAACGATTCAAGGCAACGATCGGCGGTAAGGAAGGCTCCGGAGCGCTTCGGGTCACCACGATCTTTCGACGGGAAGACGTAGGTTGGCGCGTCTGCCACCGACACGCGGACCCGATCACGTCGCCACAAGATGTGGGTTCGATCCTGCAGAAGTGATCGAACGGTCTCCCCCGCTTACGAAACCGTCCAGGCCGGAAGCGTTTGCCCCGCTTCGTCGACGCGCCAGCGCAGCGAGACGCCCGCGCCGAAATCGATGCCTTGCGCGGTGCCGTCTGTCTGCAGCAAATCCCCTGCCGCGTCTACGAGCTGGCCGATCATCCTGACACCCGGTGCGTCGTCCAGTTCAACGAGGAGGATCACGAACGGAAGCTTGTCGTGCCAGACCGTAAGCACCGGCGGGTGCAGCACGGTCCACGACACGACTCGCGCGTCGCCGCTCACGTCGGTCCACACCGGATCGGCTGCGTGGCAGGTCGGGCACAACGGCCGGGGCTGCCAGATCCACCGGCCGCATTTGCTGCACCGCTGCACCACGAGTCGACGTTCCGCAACGGCGTCCCAGAACGGTTGCGTGTCGCGGTCGGCGACCGGCTTCGGCGGCAGGGGCGTCGCGGCGTTCACCAGGGTTCCTTCGACAGAACGAGCGCGCCGGTTGGAACCACGTTCCCGCCGGTGACGACGGTGTGCTTCACATCTTCCACTTGCGACGGCGAGTCGCCGCGCACCTGGCGCGCGCCCTCGACGATGAGGTTGAAACCGTGCACGTACGCCTCGGACAACCCGCCCCCACTCGTGTTGTACGGGATGCATTCGTCGGACTTCAGGTACTGGGCGCCCTCCCCCTCGCCGCAGAACCCGAACTCCTGGAAGAACAGCGGCACCTGCGGCGTGAACGCGTCGTAGATCTGCACCACGTCGATGTCTTCGGGCTTCAACCCAGTGTTCTTCCACAGCTCCGGCGCAACGTACGCATTGGGCGAATCGCCGAGCCGCTCGCCGTAGTAGTTCGTCATCGCGTAGACCTCGGGGCCGCTGCCCAGTGCGTAGCCGGTCACGTACGCCGGCGGATGCTTCGCGTTGAGGTCGCGCGCGCGCTCCGCGGCGACCAAGACGATCGCGAGCGCGCCGTCGGTCTCCAAGCAGTTGTCGAACAAGCAGAGAGGCTCAGCGATCATGCGCGACGCCAGGTATTGCTCCATGTCGAGCGTCTTCGCGCGCATCATCGCCATCGGGTTGCGGTTCGCGTGCCCGCGCACGGTGATCGCGACCTGGCCGAAGTCTTCGCGCGTCCAGCCGAACTGCTTCATCCAGAGGCGGACGATCAGGGCGATGCCGTCGGCGGGACGGACGATGCCGAAGGGCCGCTCGAACTGATCTTGTCCTTCCGCGAGCATCTGGCCGGCCCACGGACGGCCGCCCGACGAACGGTTGCGCGAACGCCACACGACGGCGACGTCGATGAGGCCGAGCTCGATCGCCGCGCACGCCAGCGCGACCGTCGGCGGACCGGCGCCGCCGCCGTAGTCCTGCGCTCCGAACCACTTGAGGTTCGGGATGCCGGTAACGCGCGCCATCTCCATCTCGGTCGTCGGTTGCCACACGTAGCGCGTCAGGCCTTCGACATCGTTCACGGTGAGGCCTGCGTCGTCCAGCGCCCCCAGGATCGCGAGCGCGCCGGAGTGCCGCTCGGTCATGCCGATGTCCTTCGAGTACGGCAGGCCGTGGACTCCGGCAACAACCGGCTGACGGTTCTTGTTGCGGATCGTCACAGCGCGGCCGCCATCTCCTCGGCGTACGTGTCGGCGCCGCCGTGCAACGCGATCAGCGCGGCCGCGCGCTTGAGATACAGATGCGCGTCGATCTCCCATGTGAAGCCCATGCCGCCATGCACCTGCACGCATGCCTTGCCGTTCGCGAACGCTGCTTCCGACGCGAGCAGCATCGCCCCGGTCACCGCGCGAGCGGTATCGCCGTCGCCGTGGCCGTCCAGGTGCACGCCGGCCGCGTAGACCGCCGCGCGCGCGACCTCCGCGCGCGTGAGCATGTCGGCGCAGATGTGCTTGACCGCTTGGAAGGAGCCGATCGGCCGGCCGAACTGCCGGCGCTCCTTGGCGTAGGCGACGGCGAGATCGGTCTCCGCCGTCGCGATGCCCACGAGCAGGGCGGCTGTGAGGGCCGACGCCTCGAGTCGGATGGCAGAAACGTCTGCTCCTTCGACGACTCTTTCTCCTTGAGGAAGCGACGAGACACGCGATACAGGAGTGAGGGGATCGAGAGGCTGCGCGACCGGCACACCCGCGATCCCATTCTGGCTGATAACCCAAACACCCTCGGCATCGATCACCGCCACGGCGTCAGACGAGTCGAGGTTGGAAATCACGAGATCATCACGATGCGCGAACGTAACTCTCTCGCCCGGGATACCGAGGGTTCGAGCGAGATGCGTGCCGACGAGCGGCCCCGGCACCAGCGCACGCCCAAGCTGCTCGAACACGATCACCGCCGCCGTCATCCCGAGGCCCGCGCCGCCGTCCGACTCCGGAAGTCGCAAGGAGAAAACCCCGGCGTCCTCGAGCGCGCCCCATGTTTCCGAGGAAATGCCGCTGGACGATTCGAGCCCGCGCACCGTCTCCATCGGGAACACCCCACGGCACAGGTCGCGGATCGCCGCCTGCAGCGCGCGCTCGTCTTGGTCCAAATCGAAGTTCACGAGGGTTCCTTCGGCATGCCGAGCACGCGCTCGGACAGGATGTTGCGCTGGATCTGCGTGGTGCCTGCAGCGATAGAGATCGACATCGCGTGGATCCATCCGCGAACGTGATCGACCGCGGGCTCGTCTTCGGTCGCCAACGCCGCGGTCCCGAGGATCTTCATCGCGAGATCGCCGAGGTGGTGCCGCACCTCCGAGTAATACAGCTTGAAGATCGAGCCGCCGATGCCCGGCACGCCTGTGCGCTCCGACTCGGTGATCGTTCGCTTCGTCAGGTGCCACAGCCCGTCGAGCTGCGCCGCGATCAGGCCGAGCTCGCGCCGCACCCCGCCGTCGTCCCAGGCCGAGCCGCTGCCACGGGGCAGCTTGCGGGCAAGCTCGGCAAGCTCTTCGACCAGCTTCATCGAGCGCACCAGCTCGCCGACGAAGGCGGTGCCCCGCTCGAAGCTGAACGTGACCATCGCGACGCGCCAGCCGTCGTTCTCCTGGCCGACGCGGTTCTCGATCGGGATGCGCACGTCGGTGAAGAAGACCTCGCTGAATTCGCTGGACCCCGTGATCGTGCGCAGCGGCCGCACCTCGATGCCCGGCGTGTCCATCGGCAAGATCAGCCACGTTATGCCCTTGTGCTTCG
>VAWS01000119.1 GCA_005884515.1 Actinomycetota bacterium | reverse complement strand
GCGACCGCGCGCTCTTCCGGCGCCGCGACGTCGGCGACGATCGCCGTGGGTCCCGGTCTCGAGTAGCCGTTCGCGAATCCCAGCAGCGACATCCATCCGACGAGCGCGATCGTCCCGCCGAAGAGACCAAGACCGATCGATGCGACGACGCCCGCTGCGAGCGCCGGCGCAAGCACGAATTTCCGTCCGCGTCGGTCGCTCAGCGCGCCCGCGTGCCAGATGACGAGCATCCCTGCCGCGGCCTCCACGAAGAACGGGATGCCGCTGCTCGCCTTGGACATGTGAAGCACGTCGGTCCAGTACCGCGGCAAGATCGTTTGCGGAGCAGCCGTGACGATGAAGGCGATCGCGCTCGCGCCGAGCGCCGAGCGGTACGCGGAGTTCGCGAGGAGCGGCTTCATCGCGCGCCACGAGGGCCGGCCGACCACCTCGTGCGCGCGCCCGGTCTCTGTGACCCGCCGCATAGCGCGCGCGCACAGCGGTACGAAAGCCAGGCACACGGCGCCGTAGATGTAGAAGGGCGTGTTGGCCGACGCTGCGGCCAAGATCAAGCCTCCGAACACGGGCCCGAGCAAGAACCCGATGCCGACCGAGCCCTGGAACAAGCTCATCGCCCGCCCGCGCTCCTCCGGAAGCACGGTGCCGACCAGGTACGCGGTCAAGCCGCCCAAGAACAGCGCCGACCCGAACCCGCCGATGCCGCGCAAGAGGACCAGCTGCCAGAAAGTTTGAGACGCGCCGGCCGCGATCGACGAGACGCCGACGATACCTGCGCCGGTCATCGTCACCGTCCGCTCCCCGAAACGCTCGATCAACGCGCCGACGAAGAAGTCGCCGCCGAGGCGCGTCAGCGCGAACCCGAAGAGGATGAGGCTGACGCCGGCGTCTCCGCGGCCGAAGTGCTTCGCGAACTGGGGCAGCGCGGGAACGATCAGCCCGTACCCGAGCATGATGAACAGCGTCGCGCCGATGACCGCGCGGAATTCCGCGGATCGGATCGAGATGTAATCGGGCGGGCGCGAAGGACGCTCGGTCGAGGTCACGCCGGGCATGATATCCAGGCGGGAACGCGCTTGCGGACGCGCTCAGGCGAAGAAGGCCACGCCGAGCACGCCGGGTCCCGTGTGCGCACCCATCAGCGGCGTGAAGGGGCTGATGAGCGTCTCCACGTTGGGGATCTCCGCTTTCAAGCGCGCGAGCAGCTGCTCGGCTTCTTCTTCGCAGTCGGCGTGCGCGACGCCCAGGTGGAGCGGCCCTCGCGCAGACGCGTCGCGAACCTCTTCCACCAACCGGTCGATGGCGCGCGCGCGCGTGCGCGGCCGGCCGAGCTGTTCGATCTTGCCGCCGCGGAACGCGAAGACCGGCTTGATGTTCAACGCCGTCCCCGCGTAGGCGAGCAGCGCGTTGACGCGCCCGCTACGCCGGAGGAACTCGAAAGTGTTGATCGTCGCAGCGAAGCACATCTGGTCGCGGACCGCCTCCGCACGCGCGACCACCGCCTCGAGGTCGGCGCCGTTCGCGCCGACGCGCGCGGCCTCGAGCGCGACGAAGCCCTCACCCAGCGACGCGCTGCGCGAGTCGACGACGCGCACGCGGCCGTCGAAGTCCTTCGCGGCCGAGACGGCGGTGCTGTAGGTGGCGCTGACGAACGACGCGACGTTCACGCAGACGACGCCGTCGGCGTCTTCGAGCACCCGTTCGAACGCGGCCTTGAAATCTCCGGCCGATGGACCCGACGTCGAAACGGCAACCTTTTCTTCGACCAGCGCCTTGTAGAACTGCCCCGGCGGCATGTCGACGCCGTCCAAGAGCGCGCGCTCTCCGAACTTCAAGATCATGGGCACCAGGGTGATGCCGCTCTGCTCTGCCAGCTCGCGGGGCAGATTGGATGCGGAATCCGTGACGACGGAGATCTTCATGGATATCCCCCGGTTTGGCCCAGCGTGCGCGCGTTCCGTGGCATATACCATATTCGTTAGACGTTACCTATGACCTCGGAGATTAAGCGGTACCGACTGCGTCATCGCGCGCGCCCCATCGACGTGTGGGTCGCCGGTGAGGGGAAGCCGCTCGTCCTTCTTCACGGATGGGGACTTTCCGGGCATGCATACCGCGGCGCGCTGCTCGCGCTGGCGGATCATGGATACCGCGTCGCTGCGCCCGGCATCGCCGTGACAGAGGATTGGCGGATCGAGCGAGCCGCCGAGTTCGCGGCCGAAGCGATGGCCGGCGTCGACGCCGCACCCGCGCCGATCATCGGCCACTCCTTCGGCGGTGTGATCGGCGCTCAGCTCACGATCGCCCACACCGATTTCGTCAAGGCGTTCGTAGCGGTCGACTCGCCGCTCGTGTCGCTGGGCAGCGTCCGCCTCGGCCGGATCATGCTGCCGGGCGCGCACTACCGGATCGTGGGCCACGGGCCCGCGGCCGCCGCACTGCTGCGCTCGGCGACGACGCGCGGCGGCATCGAGAGCCTGTGGCGCTCCGCGCGCTGGTTCTTGGGGAAGCCGAAGGACGATGTCCTGACCAAGGTTGCCGCAACCGGCATCCCGCGCGCGGTTCTGTGGGCCGAGAACGACTCACTGATTCCGCTCGGGATCGGGGTCAAGGCCGCCAAGTTGCTCGACTGCGACCTGACCGTGATCCACAGCAACAACGGATCTCCGGGCGCGCGCGCGCCGGACCACGACTGGCCTTTCCGCCAGCCGGTTCACTTCGCGAACACCGTCGCCGGTATCCTCGATGGGTTGCTGCCTCAAGAGAAGACCCCGTGATGGCGACCGAGGAGATCCCGCGCCGCCAGTGCCACGCCGTTCTTCTCGACGACGAAGGCAACCCCACGCCATGCCCGTCGCGCGCGCAGCCGGGACATCCGTACTGCGCGAAGCACACCGGTCCGCTGCGCACGCACAAGCCGCAGTCGATGCAAGAGTTCCTCGACGAGTGGCGTCAAACAGCGCAACACGTGATCGAGCGGCGTATCTCGAAGAACAGGCCGGCGAAAGGCGAGCACGACCCGGAGCTCGTGCGCGCGCTCATGCCGTTCGCGCTTCCGCTCTATTCGGTCTACTGGCGCGTGGAGACCGTCGGGATCGAGAACATCCCGACCGAAGGTCCCGCGATGCTTACGTGCAACCACTCGGGAACGATCCCGATCGACGGAGCGATGCTGAAGTTTGCGGTGCTCAAAGAGCATGGGCGGAACCCATGGCTGCTCGCCGGCGATATCGCATTTCAGATCCCCGGTTTCGGCGAGCTGATCCGCGTCGCGGGGAACGCGCCTGCCGACCGCGAGTCGACGCTGAGCTTGATGCGCAAAGGCGAGCTGCTCGGCGTCTTCCCCGAGGGCTATAAGGGGATCGGTAAAGGATGGCGCAAGCGTTACCAGCTGCAGCGGTTCGGGCGCGGTGGCTTCGTTGAGGTTTGCATCGAGACCGGTGCACCGATCATCCCGGTCGCGATCATCGGCGCCGAAGAGGCCTACCCGATGATCGGCAATCTCAAGTTCGTCGCACGCCGGTTCGGCGCGCCGTACTTCCCCATCACACCGACGTTCCCGCTCCTTGGGCCGCTGGGCGCGATCCCCCTGCCGTCGAAGTGGATCATCGCATTCGGCGAGCCGATCCCGATGGTCCAGTACGGGCCCCAAGCCGTGGACGACACCCAGCTCGTGCTCGAGCTGACCGACCACATCCGGCAGACGGTGCAAGACCTCATCAACGAGAACCTCGCGAAACGGCGCCACACGTTCCTTTGACCGATTCGCTCGGGGGCGTAAGTCCCAGAGTGGCGAAGGACACAAGTACGATTTATCGCCAGGACACCAGAAATAGCCCTTTTTTGCGGTTGTCGCCGCCTTCGACCTCGTTAACAGTCTGAGGTATGGACATCTTCAACGCGGCAAAAGGACTCCTGATCGCGCTGTGCTCGCGTTCGAACGCGGGCGACGAGCGCGGCGCCTCCGCCGTCGAGTACAGCATCCTCGTCTCGCTGATCGCGGTTGCGATCATCTTGGGCGCACTCTTCCTCGGCACGTCGACGAACGACAAGTACGTCTGCAGCAAGAACTCGATCATCGCGAAAGCGAACCAGTGCTGAGCTCTGCTCAGCGCGTTCGGTAGAAGGCGAAAACCTGAGCGAACAGGTTCTTCGAGTCTTCCGGTAGGTCGACCGGCCCGCCGAGCATCTTCGTCCAAAGGTAGATCTGTGCGCCGCGCTCGACCTGGCGCGCGACGTGCATCGCACCGGCGAGGTCGCGTCCGACGCAGACCATGCCGTGCGACGCGAGGAA
>VAWS01000003.1 GCA_005884515.1 Actinomycetota bacterium | reverse complement strand
CGCCGGGGATGTTCGTTAACTCGGTGATCGATTCGACGCACGCCGCCGCGCACTCCGCGCTCGAACAAGCCGTCGTGAAGGTTGGGGCGTTGTCGCTGGACGCGACGGTGTGGGCCGATGCCGGCGGTGTCCATCCGCTCGGTGCCACGCACAAGGGGATCGTCGACTACATGCCGAACGACCTGACGCCCGAGCGCGCGTGGGAGCTGATCAACGCGATCTCGTGGGATGTGCTGCACGGGCTCTTCGTCCACGGCACGCCGGAGGAGGTTGTCGAGACGCTGACGCCGTACGTGGACGCGGGATGTCGCGAGATCGTGTTCCAGAACTTCACCGCGCTGGCGCGGCCGGCGCGCGTCTTACAGTCGACGGGTGCGTTCCTTCGCACCGCGCGCCTTCTGCACCGTCTCTGAGCTCAGCAGCACCGCGCGCAGCAGCTCGCGATTACCGCGTAAGGCCGCCGCGGGCCCTTCGAACCGCACCCGCCCGCGCTCCAAGAAGTACGCGCGATCGGCGAAGTCGAGCGCGAGATCCACATGCTGCTCGACGAGAAGGACGGTCAAGCCTTCGCGCCGGAGTCGTTCGATCACGTCGAGCAGCTGAGTCACCACTACCGGTGCAAGGCCCAGCGATAGCTCGTCGATCATCAGCAGGCGCGGCTTCGCGATGAGCGCGCGCGCGAGGCCGAGCATCTGCTGCTCGCCGCCCGAAAGCGAGCCGGCTTGTTGCGCGCGGCGCTCGGACAACCACGGGAAGAGGGCAAGGGCCTCCTCGATGCGCGCGGCGCGGTCGGAGCGCGGCACGACGCTCGCGCCGACGCGGAGGTTCTCTTCGATCGACAGCCCGGGGAAGGTCGCGCGCCCTCCGGCCATCTGCACGATGCCGAGCTTTACGACCTCAGCCGACGGCATGCTCGTGATGTCTTGCCCGTCGAACGCGACCGTGCCGGCGCGCGGCTTCAGCACGCCGCTGATCGCCCGCAGCAAGGTGCTCTTGCCGGCGCCGTTCGTCCCGAGGAGCGCCACGGTTTCGCCGGGGGCGACGCGAAGGTCGATCCCTTCGAGCACCCGCACCGACCCGTACGCGACGTCGAGCGCGCGCACGTCGAGAAGAGGGAAGGGCACGGTCGTCACGGGCCCGCCACCTCGCGCACGATCCCTCCGGACGCGTTCAACATCGACAGCGATAGGCTCCGGACGCTTCCGGTCCGGACGGCGAGGAACACGCCGTCGCTCGCCGTCTGAACGGTTTGCTCGCGACCGTCGGCCCACCGGATGCGTACGCTCGACCCCGTCGCCTTCCCGAACACCGCCGACAGCGCGGGGACTCCCTCGGCGCCGGCGGTGCTTGCCCACGCGATCCCGTCTTGCGCCGTGTCGGCGACGCGCAACCCGAACCAGCCCTTCTGCTTGTGCACGGCCACGAGCAGCTGCAAGGTCTGCGGCCGGGACACGACGAGCGCGACCGCGCCACCGGCCGCCTGCTGGACGACGACGCGGCCGTCCGGAGGCGCCACGCCGGCCGCCGTCGGCGTGCCGGTCGGGATCGATGCGTACGCGACCAGCGCGCCGAGGAACACCGCGACGTCGACCGCCCACAGGATCGCGCGCAGCCGCGGCCTGCGGCGCGCGGGAGCGACGGCGACCGGCACGGCGATCGCGCTCATCCGCGCACGTACCTTTCCGCGATCGCGTCGAGCGCGCGGCGCGCTCGCGTCCCGCCGAGGATCCAGCCGAGCGCTACGAGGCCGAGGGCAGCCAGCGCGTAGGGAAGCCCCACCCACCGGACCGGTAGCGCCGCGCGCGTCTGCGACGCCGCGACGACGGGGAACGGCAATGACGGGAGTTGGCGGCCCGGTCCGGTCTCCGGCGCACTCCGGCCGGGGAACACGAGCGTCGGCCCCGGCTGCGTGGGGACTTCGCCTTTCACGACCGGCGGCAGCGGCAACGAGAGCGGCGAGCCGACGACGCCGTTCAGCGAGCCGCCGAGCAAGGTCACGCCGGCGAAGTACGTGCCGGCCGGGTTCGCATTGGTGACGAAAACGAAGATGCCGCCGCCGCTCACGGTCGCGCGCGAGCCGTCCGGGCTCGCAGACGTCACCGGCTGGAGCAAGCGGATGTCGTGATACGGGCTCGAGAGCAACACCGTGTGGAGCTGGTCCCGGACCTGGTTCATGAGGTCGAGCGGAACACGCGTCTGGTCGACCTGGATCGAGCCGCTCGACAGCACGACGGGGATGCCCGAAAACACAGCGTCGACCACATCCAGCGATGCGCGCGCATGCGCGCCGCCTTTCAGGCCGCTCGCAACGATCGTCGCCGTGTAATGCGCCACGCCGAACGAGAGCGGGCCGATCGTGCCGTCGCGGATCACGACGTCGGACACGGCCTGCAGCCCGGACGCGACCGGCCCGCCGGTGACGCTCGAGACCACCGACGCCGCGGTCATCCCGCCCGCCGAAAGATCGCTCGCGGCCGCGACGGCTTTCGCCGCCGGCGCCTCGTCGCAGTGCGCCGACAGTGTCATCCCATCCGGCGTCGCTTGCGCACGCTTGTTGATGTTGGAGGTCTCCGTGCTGCACTCCGCGACCGTGCTCGCGGGCGGCGGCCCCGTGTACTGCTCGAGCGCGCTCGTGTCGAGCGCAGCTGCGCGCGCGTACGACGCACCGGGGGGATTCGAAAGTGAGAGCTGGACGGCGGCCGGCGAGACCGCGATCACGGTACCGTTGTTGCCCGGCGCGACGCGCACGGGGAACGCGTCGGCGGTGAGTGTGAACGCGCGCGTCGTTACGGCTGGCGGCTGCGCGGACGCGGGCGCGCGCATCACGACGACGCCGGCCGCGCACAAGCCTGCGGCGACGAGCGAGCGAGCGC
The DNA here is from genome assembly GCA_005884515.1 of Actinomycetota bacterium. Classification (GTDB taxonomy): domain Bacteria; phylum Actinomycetota; class AC-67; order AC-67; family AC-67; genus AC-67. Next base: position 16,454 of record VAWS01000003.1, on the reverse strand, counting down.
CTTTCATCGTGCCGGCACCCCCAAGTAGCTCTCGATCACGGCCGGATGGTCCAGCACATCGGCCGGCGATCCTTCCGCGATCACCCGGCCGAGGTCCATCGCGATCAGCCGGTCGGAGAACGCACGAACGAACGGAACGTCGTGCTCGACGATCAGCGTCGCTGCGCTGCCGCGGATCCGTTCGATCACGCCGGCCAACGCTTCGACCTCGGACTGCTGCAACCCGGAAGCCGGCTCGTCGAGCAACAGCACCGCCGGTCGCCGCAGCGACAGCACGGCGAGCTCAACCGCGCGTGCCGTTCCCACCGACAGGTCGGCGATCCGCACGTCGAGGTAGCGGCGGACGTCGACGAGCGCGAGCGCCTCTTCGATCGCGTCGCATGCCGCGCGCTCGTCGTCGCGCGCCACGCCGGCGCCGATCCCTTCGGCGAGGAGTCCGCCGCGGAACCGCCCGTGCAACGACCCGAGCAGCGCTTCGCGGACGGTCATGTTCGCGAACCCGCGCGCATCCTGGAACGAGCGCGCGAGGCCGAGGCGCGCGCGCCGGTAGGGGAGCGCGCGCGTCACGTCGGTCCCGCCGATGGCGACGGACCCGGCTTCCAGCGGTGCGAACCCGGAGATCGCGTCGAGCAGCGTGCTCTTTCCGGCGCCGTTCGGTCCGATGATCGCGACGATCTCACCGGCGTGCACGGTGACGTCGACGCCGTCACAGGGGACGACGGCGCCGAAGCGTACGCGCGCGCCGCGGACCGCGAGCGCGATATCAGCGTCCACCGGATGCCTCCGCAAGCTCGAACGTCTCAACGACCGGCGGCTCTACGGCACGGGAATGCCGCTTGAATCGGGCGAGCATCCCTGCGATGCCGTCCGGGCTGTACGCCATGACGGCGATGATCGCGGCGCCGGTGCCGGTGAATACCCAATCCTGAACCGACGCCGACGCGCGGAACACCTCGCTGAGGTACACGACGATAAATGCTCCGACCAGTGCCCCGATCGGCGTCCTGATCCCACCGACCGTCGCGAGACCGAAGACGGTCAGCGACAGCACTAGGAACCCGAACGTCGCCATCGAGAAGGTGCCCAGCAGATACGCGAGCAGTGCGCCGGCGAGGCCAGCGTAGGCCGCCGACAGCGCGAATCCGATCAGCCGGTACTTCGTCGGGTTGACGCCGGCGGACGCCGCCGCGCGCTCGTTGTCGCGCGCCATGCGCAGCGCGCGTCCCGTTCGCGTGCGGCCGAACGCGGCAGTCGCGGCGAACGTTGCGCCCACGATCAGCACGACGACGAGCCCGAAGACGTGATCGCCCGCGATCCACTTCGGCCGAGGGACCGACATCGCATTCCCACTGTTGGCGAACCAGTGCTGAACGAACAACGTCTCTTCGAACAAGCCGGCGAACGCGACCGTGGCGACGGCGAGGTACAGCGGCCGCAGCCGCAATGCAGCTACGCCGACGATACCGGCGATCGGGATCGTCGCGAGCGCCGCCAGCGGAAGGACGAGCGGCATCGGGAAGCCCAGCTTCGTGCCGAGGATCCACGCGAGCGCGGCGCCGATACCGGCGAACGTCCCCGGCATGAGTGAGACCTGACCCGACCATCCGGTCAGGACGACGAGCGACAAACCGAGCAGCGCGTAGATCAACGTGCGGCCGGCGACGAACGCCCAGAACCCCGACAAGCCGAAGAAGACGAGCGCGAGGATCACCGTGCCCGCGAGCCACGCGCGCGGCGAGCCCAACGGCACCGGCTTCCACTTCCCGGCGAGCGTCCGCTCGTCGCCCTCGAGCGCGCGCGCTTCCTGCTCGGAGACGAACCGCCGCTCGATGCGCGCGAACAGCAGGACGATGACCAAGCCGGTCGCCAGCACGCTGCGCAACCCGTTGAGCGGAGCCGGCGCGCCGACGAGCATCTCTTGCACGACCCCTAGTCCGAGCCCCCCTGCCAGCGCAGCGGGGAGGCTCGCGAAACCCCCAACGAGCGCCGCCGCCAGCGACTTGATCTGGAACCCCGAAAGCGAGAGCGGCGTCAGCACGCCGAACGGGATGATGAGCACGCCGGCCAGCGCCGCCGTCGCGCCGGCGATCGCCCAGACTGCGCTGTGCACACGCCGCTCGTCGACACCCGCCAAGCGCGCGGCGAGCGGGTTCTGCGCAAGCGCGCGCACGCACATGCCGAATTCGGTTCGCTTCAGCAGAAGGGTCAGCCCGAGCGCGACCGCCGCGCCGATCACTAATAGCGCGATCCGCTGCGACGGGATGGTAGCGGCGCCGATCTTGATGCCGCTCGTCATCGAGAACAGGGAGTGGCCGGGCAGCGTCGGCGTGCCGATCCGGCTCCAGATCAGCCCAACGGCGCCTTGAAGCACGCCGGCGAGGCCGAACGACACGATCAGCTTCACCACCTGCGATGTGCCGGCGATCGGACCGAACACGAATTTCCGTATCGCGATGCCGAGCAACGCTCCGAACACGACTGTGATCGCCAGCGCAAGGCCGACCGGCATCCATTGCACCCGTTCGAGCAGCGTGAAGTTGACGTAGGCGGCGGCCGTCGCGATCGATGCGTGCGCGAAGTTGAGCATTCCGGTCGCGCGGTACACGAGCACGATCCCCACCGCGAGAAGCGCGAAGATCGCGCCGACGCCGAGGCCGAACACCGCGTACTGCAGCCAGATCACGAGCTCGCCTCCCCGTAGTTCACCGGTCCGGCGATCGGCACGTAATCCCCGTTCTGAAGACCGATGATCATGTCCGCGGTAGCGCCCATGTGACGGTCGGGCCCGAACGTCAGCGGCGCCGTGGTCCCGAGGTCGAGGTTCCGGATTCTTTCCATCGCGCGCAGGAACGCACTGCGGTCGGGGCCGGTCTCGGCCAGAACGTAGGACGTCAGCTGCATCCCGACCCACGCGCCGAGCGTCAGGCCGCTGATCTCGCCGCCCGGGAAACGACGGGCGAGCACCGCTTTGAACTGGTTCATCTGCGGCGTGTTCCGATTGATGAACGACAAGCCGGCCGTCTCGGTGATGAGCGAGTTGTCGCAGGTGTGCCCGCACGCGTCGGTGACGAGCTTGCTCCACGCGGCCAGGCCGACCCACTTCGCGCTCCAGTTCTGGCGCGACGCGGCGAGACGTCCGTAGACGAGGAGCACCGGGTTGGTCGACACAACCGCTTGTGCACCCCGCGCGCGCATGCGCGTGACAATCGAATCCATATTCGTGACGGCGTCTTCTTCGGCGGCGACGTTCTCCTCGTCGACGATCGTGATTCCCGCGCGCGCGAACTCGGGGCGCAGGTACTTCAAGCCGTTCGTCTCCGTGGGAACGTCGACATAGGTCAGGCCGATCTTGGTCGCCGTCGTGAACCGCTTGACCATCTGGGGCAGCTCGCGCGCCCAGAACAGACCCGACGGCGCGGTGACGAAGTTCACCGGCGAGAGCGCAGCCGACGTCTGGCTCTCGGCCGCGCCCTGGATCAACGGGACGCCGGCCTTGTTCAGGTAGTCGATCACCGACTGGAACGCGACGACCTCAACGTACGTGTTCACGATCGCGAAGACGTGATCTTGCTCGACGAGACGGCGAACGGCTTGCAGCGCTTCGTCCTGGCACGTGAGGCACGCGTTGTACGCGATCAGTTTCAGGGGATGACCGTTGATCCCGCCGTTCGCGTTCGTCTCGTCGATAAAGGCCTGCGTCGTGCGGAGCACGGGCTCGCCCCAGTTCCGCTGGCCGCCTTGCAAGGGCAAGACCGTGCCGAGCGCGATCGTCTCGTGCGAGCCGCTCCCGACGACGGTTCCGGGTGTGCGCGCGCCGCCCGTCCCAGGCGCTCCGATCAAGCCGCCGGAGCTGGGGCGTGCGCCGGACGTGGTCGGCGCCGCAACCGCCGGCGGCGTCGGGAACGAGATAGCGCGAAGATCGAACGAAACTGTCGGGTGCTGACTGCACGCGGTCCCCAGCACCAGGAGGAGGACGACGACGGCCGGCCGGCGAGCGAGCGCCGAGGGGCGCTGACCGGCGCGTCGGGCACCCCGAGCGGCGACACGCACGTCTTCGAGTTCGACGCACGGCCGGGGCCGACCTTCCACCCGCGGACGATCCGGCCGGCTTCTCCGATTGGATACCACGGCCTGAGCAGGGTATTCGTTAGCGCGATGAGATACCTCGTCACCGGCGCTACGGGATTCCTCGGCTCACACGTCGCGCGCATGCTGTGCGCGCGCGGGGACGACGTGCGAGTCCTCGTTCGACCGACGAGCGACCGGCGGCGGCTCGCCGGATCGCCGGTCGAAGAGGCCGTCGGGGACGTGACGGACGCGGCGTCCGTCGAGCGCGCGATGGACGGAACCGACGTCGTGTTCCACGCCGCGGCCATGTACGAGTTCGGGCCGCGCGATCCCGCGCTGATGGCGCGCACCAACGTCGAGGGCACGCGCAACGTCCTCGATGCGGCGGCCGCGCGCGGCGCGCTCGCCGTGTTCGTCAGCTCAACCGCGGCGCTGGGTCCCACCGGAGCCGCCACCGAAGACGAAACGTATCGTTCGGCAACGGAGCCGCACTCCGCGTACGAAGCGACCAAGCGCGCGGCGCACGACCTCGCGCTCGAGCTGGCTGCGCGCGGCCGCATCAGGATCGCGTGCCCGGGAACGATCTACGGGCCCGACGATCCGAGCCGGTGGCACGTTCCATCGCTCTACGCGAAAGGGTTCATCAGGGTCGGCTTCCTGCCCGACATGAAGATGACGCTCGTTCACGTGGACGACTGCGCGGACGGGCTGCTCCGCATCGCCGAACATGGCAAGGACGGTGAAACGTACATCCTCTCCGCGCAGATCGTGACGTTCCGGGAGTGGTTCGAGGGGCTGGCGCGCGCATCCGGGAGAAAGCCGCCGCGGTGGTACGTGAGCGAGCCCGCGCTTGCGCGTCTCCAACCGCTGGCGTCGCTCGGCGCGCCGCTGGTCGGCCTGTCGCGTGGGCTCGCGGGCGAGGCGATCGCGATGTCCGCCGGCGCGCACTGGGCGTACAGCAGCGACAAGGCGCGGCGCGAGCTCGGGTGGTCGCCGCGCGCGCTCGACGAAGGACTCCGGGATACGCTGGCGTGGTACCGAACCGAAGGAGGGACGCGTGCTCGGGTTCTCGTTCCGTGAGCTGATGGCCGGAAAGATCCGCATGGGCGAGACCATGCGCGCGATGCGCTTCGACTTCAAAGTGCGCGGTCCCACCATGTTCCTGCTGCTGTTCCACTGGCCCGGGACGATGACCGGTTCGGTGACGATCGACGGCTTCGTTTCCGACGCCCCGGCCACCGGCGAGCTCGAGACGGCTCCGATCCGCGGATGGATGCGCTACGGCTTCACGTTCAAGGGCCCGGGCGGCGAGCAGCTCCGCTTCGACGGGCGCAAGAGGATCCGATTCATCTTCTTCGGCTGGACGGTGTTGCGCGGCAGCCTCGTCGATGAGTCCGGCCGGGAGCTCGGACGCGCGGTGCTTCACTTCAAGTACAGCCGTCACTTCTTGCCGATGCTGATCAGCATGCGCCCCATCCGCCGGCCGCAGCCGGCGACACATGCCTGACCGATTGCGCGCGCGCAACCACCGCACGGCGGTCGCGCTCGCCGAAAGCCTGCTGCCGGCGTACGGCCGGCTGGCCGCCGGCGGCGAGACGACGGTCGCGCGTGCGGAGGAGCTGCTCGCCGGCTTCGGTTCACAAGTCCTGCGCGGATACGGCGCGCTGCTCGACGTGCTCGAACACGCCCCGCGCGTCTCGAGCGGGCGCGGTTTCTCCACGCTGTCTCAGACCGAACGCGAAACGCTGCTGGCTCGCTGGGCAGACGGCGCGCTCCCGAAACGGCTGCTCGCGCTGGCACTCAACGTGCCGATGAAAGTCGCGTACTTCGACGACGAAGAGGTCTACAAGCAGAAGAACGCACAATGGCGCTTCTCCAACTCGTTCGAGCAGCCCCGCTGGATGAACCAAGTCACACGCGGCGAAGACCTCACCGACGATGAGATCGAGTGCGATGTCGTCGTCGCCGGCACCGGCGCGGGCGGCGCCGTGATCGCGAAAGAGCTGTCGGATCGCGGGCTTGCCGTGCTGATGGTGGAGGAAGGCGAGTACCGGACGCGCGCAGACTTCATCGGCGACTCGGCCGACGCGTTCCGGCGCTTCTATCAAGCGCAAGCCCAGCTCGGTTCGATCGGCAACACGGTGATCCCGATCCCGGCCGGCAGGATGGTCGGCGGCTCGACCGCGATCAACACGGGGACCTGCTGGCGCACGCCGGACTGGGTGCTCGAGGAATGGGCGCGCGAGCTGCCCGACCTGTCGGCGGACAACATGTCACAGTACTTCGAGCGCGTGGAGCGGCAACTGCAGGTCGAACCTGCGTCGCAGCCGGCGCTCGGGATGGTGGCCAACGTCATCGCGCGCGGCGCGGATGTGTTCGGCTGGTCGCACCGGCCGCTCAACCGGAATGCGCCCGGCTGCGACGGCTCGGGCATCTGCGACCTCGGCTGCCCGACCGACGCGCGGCGAAGTACCAATATCTCGTACGTCCCGCCGGCGCTGGAGAACGGGGCCCTGCTGCTCACCGGTGTGCGCGCCGAGCGCGTCCTGCTGGATCCGAGTGGGAGCGCGATCGGCTTCGAAGCGCACGCGCCGGCGACGGGACGCAGTATCCGGATCCGCGCGCGCGCGACAGTGCTGGCGTGCGGGACGTTGCTGACGCCGGTCGTGCTGCAGCGCCAGGGCTTGCACAAAGGCTTGCCGCACGTCGGCCGCAATCTTTCGATCCACCCGGCCACAACGGTGAGCGCGCTGTTCGACGAAGACATCCGTGGATACGCGGCGATCCCGCAGGGGTACTGCGTCGACGAGTTCCACCGGCAGGGCATCTTGATGATGGGCGCCTCGGCACCGATCGATCTCGCGCCGGCGCAGTACGCATTCACGGGGCGCAAGCTGATGGAGATCATGGACTCATACGAACGGGTCGCGAACTTCGGCGTCATGGTGGAGGACTCGCCGAACGGCCGCGTGCGGCCGGGTCTGTTCGGCCGGCCATTCATCACGTACCACCTGGGCCGGCACGAACGCACGTTGTTGCGGGACGGCGTTGCGGCCCTGAGCCGGATCTTCTTCGCCGCCGGCGCGCGCGAGGTCTATCCGGCGCTCCACGGGCATCGCGTGTTGCGCTCGACGGCGGACGTCGAGCGGCTTCAAGCGTCGACCCCGCGCGCGATCGACTGGTTGCTGACCGCATTCCATCCTTTGGGGACGTGCCGGATGGCTCTCGGTTCTGATCGCGGCGTCGTGTCGCCGTCGCACGAGGTGTTCGGCGTGTCGGGGTTGTACATCGCCGACGGCAGCGTGGTGCCGAGTGCTGCGGCGGTGAACCCGCAAGTGACGATCATGGCGCTCGCGACGCGCGCGGCCGACCTGCTGGCCGATCGGTTGACGGCGGCGCGCGCGGCGTGATCCTGCAAAGGCGCGATCTCGCGCGCCGGTCGCCGCCCGCCGCATGGGAAGCGTACTTCTTGATCGGGGTCTTTCCGGCCGAGTCTTCGCTGCGCTGGCTCAAGGTCCAGCTGTACTCGGGCGCCACACGCCATTCGCTTGCGTCGGTCGAAGGCATGAACCGCGCGCCGCAGCGCCTGATCGTAGCCGCCTCGAAAGATCAGGTCTTCCGCGACGAGCAGCCGCTTCCGTTCACCGCGTCCCCCGATGACTTCGAGATCGAGTCGGGCGACCTAGATTGGCGAGGCTTTCCTTCGTCAAGACTGCGATGTGATTCACCGGCTCTCGTCGCGACGGTTGAAGCGCGCGACCCATTCTCGTGGGTGTCGATCCCGCGCGTGCTGTCCTACTGGACCTCGTTCGGCACCGGAACGTTCGAGACGCAGTGGGGTTCTGCCGAAGGCGCTGCCCTCGTCGAGCACGCCTGGGGAGCCGACGCACGGATCGACGTCGCGCGCGCGGTGCCGCGCCGCTGGCAATGGGACGTGCTGCGGTTCGCCGATGGTGCGACGTGCGCGGGGTTGTCGGTCTACGGCCTTCCCGCACTCCGGAGCGGTGGGCGCGCGCCGGGCGCGCGGTTTTCCGCCGGCCGCGGCCTCCGCGTTTCGGTGGTGGAGCGAGACGCCGATGGCTTCCCGGCGCGCTGGCGCGGCCGGTTGCATCTGAGGTCGGGCACGATTTCGTACGATGCGCGCGCCTCGACGCCGGTCGCGCGCGAGATGCACGGCGGCGGGTTCGTGGGCTTTGAATTCGAGGGTTCGCATCGCGAGCGCGCGGTGAGCGGGACCGGCTTCACGGAGTTCCGCGCGCGCTAACGATTACGGGGCTTGCGACCACGTCTCCTTACCTTCTCTTCACCAAGAGTGCGGGAAGACGTGAGCGCCCGTCCGAAGAAGGCAGGAATCCTTCGTGCCCGCATCGAAAGCCATGACACATGCGGTCACCCGCGCAGACTGCTCCTCCCATCTACCGGCGCAAGGCCACGATGACGGCCGTCGTCATGCTCGTCGCGTCGTGCGTGGTGGTATCGGCGTCCGCGCGCCCGGCTCCATCGGCAGCGCCGGTTCCGCGCGCGCACTGCGGCCCCGGCTCATCGCCGGAGACCGGCGCCCAAGGTCGCACCCCTGCGGCGGACTTTGCCAGCGGGCGCGCGGCGAAGGGATACAGCTGCAATGCGACGCTGATCGGACACTTCGGCAGCACCGGCGGCTACAAGGTCCTGCGGTATGTAGACAAGTCCGGTCACGTCTGCGGCTATTACGACACGACACTGCTGTTCCCCAAGGACTTAGTGACGAACGGAGCCGAGGGACTCGGCGAATACGTTCTGGACATGCGCGACCCGGCGCATCCGGTGCACACCGCTACGCTGAGCACGCCGGCGATGCTCTCGCCGCACGAGTCGGTTCTGCTGAACGCAAGGCGAGGGCTGCTCGTCGCGGACATGGGGTACCCGACGTTCAATCCCGGTTTCGTCGACGTCTACGACGTCTCGCACGACTGTCTGCAGCCGGCTCTCTTGTCCAGTACGCCTCTCGGCATCCTGGGCCACGAGAGCGCATTCGCGCCCGACGGCCGCACCTTCTACGTGTCGTCGGCTGGAGGCCACTCGCTCGTCGCCCTCGACCTCACGAACCCTCGTGTTCCGTCGATCCTTTGGACATCGTTCGCCTACGCGCCGCACGGGATGAGGGTCAGTGACGACGGCAAATACCTATACATCGCGGACCTCGGCCTCCCGGGCCTGATCATCCTCGACGTCGGCGCGATCCAACGTCGCGCGACCAATCCCAAGGCCGTGCAAGTAGCAAAGTTCACGTGGCCGAACGTGTCGATCCCGCAGGTTCCGATCCCCGTCACCATCCACGGGCACCACTACCTGCTCGAGATCGACGAGTTCTCAAAGAGCTACACGACCTACCATCCGACCGACAGCGTCGGTGCTGCAAGGATCATCAACATCGACGACGTTCGGCATCCATACGTCGTGTCGAACATCCGGCTCGCGGTGAACCAAGAGGCTGCTCGCGCCGGCGCCCAGCAAAACGATCCCAACGCGATGTTCGGGTTGCAGGGGTACGCAGGACACTATTGCTCTGTTCCGCGTGAAGTTGACCCAGAGATCGTCTCGTGCAGCTTCATCCTTGGTGCATTCGCGATGTCGCAGGCAGCGTGGGATCTCAAGCGACACGAGATCTGGTACAGCGACGGGAACAGCGGCTTCTGGGTCTTCAAAGTCACCAACGGCGCTTGGCCGAGCAGCCTCTCATAACTTCCGGTTTCACACCCAGCCGCGCGGCGATGAGTTCCTCGGCCAGCCGTGGTCGTACCGAGGTATAACCCAACCGGCTGCCACGGATACGAGGTGAACTCGGATGCAGATCCGTACGCGCATGTGCATAAGCATCGACGGTTACGTGACGACGCCCGACGGACGACCGGCGCAGCTCGTAGATCCGAATTTCGGTCCCGGGAACTACGGCTTCGTGGAATTCCAGCAAACCTGCGATGCGGTCTTGATGGGCCGTACGACGTTCGAACCAGCCATCGGTGCAGAGAGATGGCCGTGGGCCGATCTCGACGTATTCGTGCTCGGCTCGCACCGTCCAGTCGGCACGCCGGACTTCGTCAACGTCGATAGCGACCCAAAGCGGTTGTTGGACAAGATCCGGGCCGCCAATCGAGGCGGGGATGTCCACCTCGTCGGCGGGCCTCGCACGATCGACACGTTCCGCTCTCTGGGAGCGCTCGGCAAGCTGGGACTGATCGTGCTGCCGCTGATGATCGGAGAAGGGATGCGGCTGACGCCGACCGTGAGTACCGACATGGGGCTAACTCTCGAAAGCGAGCGCGCGCTTCCGGGCGGTCTGATTGAGATCGTCTACGCAGTCAGCTGACTCACCTGCACAGCGGAGGGCGAGGGACTCGAACCCCCACACCGGCTCATCACCGGTTCAGCGGTTTTCAAGACCGCCCGGTTGCCAATTACCGTAGCCCTCCAGCGCCGTAGCGTATCGCGCGCGCCCCACATCTCCCCCACAAATGCGAATCGACCGGCTCCGTGTTAGGTGGCCGGTCGATTCTTGTGCGCGCGCGATGCGCGCGCCCCCATCAGCTCCCTAAAGAAGCGAAGCCTTTCTCCGCGCCGCTATCCGAGCAAGCAATCCCATCGCCAAGAAGATCAATCCCGTGATTCCGAAAGCGACCGACTTTGTTCCGGTCTTCGCGAGCTGAACTCCGACGACCGAGGGGTCCCGCGCCGGCTTCGTGACCTGCTCGCCCAGGACCTTCGAGCCGCCGCTGCTCAAGACGCTCGAGCCGCCGGTCGTGCTCCCCGTCGTGGAACCCGTAGTGGATCCAGTGGTGCTACCGGTCGTGGATCCCGTCGTGCTGCCTGTGGTGTCGCCCGTGGTGGACCCTGTCGTCGAACCGGTGGTGCTTCCGGTCGTCGATCCAGTCGTAGAACCCGTGGTGGAACCCGTCGTGGAACCCGTAGTGGATCCAGTGGTGCTACCGGTCGTGGATCCCGTCGTGCTGCCTGTGGTGTCGCCCGTGGTGGACCCTGTCGTCGAACCGGTGGTGCTTCCGGTCGTCGATCCAGTCGTAGAACCCGTGGTGGAACCGGTCGTGGAACCCGTTGTGGAACCGGTCGTGTCGCCCGTGGTGGAGCCTGTCGTCGCCCCGGTCGTGCTGCCGGTCGTGCTGCCGGTCGTGCTGCCGGTCGTGCTGCCGGTCGTTCCGCCCGTCGTGCTGCCGGGGTCGCCCACACAAGCGTTGACGTGGCTCAGGCCGTAGTTCGTGTTGTTCTTCAGGTTCAGAGGCGGCGTCAGATCCGTGTCCGAAGTGGCGCCGTCGTAGTAGTACACGTTCGCTTCCGGACCGCCCTTGACGATCACTGCCGCGAGCGCAACCGTCGACGTCCAATCCACGCTGTTGTCGGTGACCGTGATCGTCACGCCGGACTGCGCGCCGCTCTGAGGCGGGTCGAACTTGGTCACCGTGATCAGGCCGAGGTCTTCACACGTCGGGTTGCCCGCAACAACGGTGGGGGTAACGCTTGCTGCCTGCGAAGGCGCCTGCACCAACGCAACGATGAGCAGGCTTGCGATGCCTGCGATGGGGAAGACGCGCCCGGCGAGCTTCAGCGCGCGCGATCGCATCCCTGCTTCGTGTACCGCTTCGTTCCGTGCCATGTGGTCCTCGCTCTCGGATGGGGTCTCGAGCGGTTCAGCACTCCTTGTGCCGAACGTGTGCACATGGTGAGGGAGAGAACTTGCCGTTTCTATGGATATCCGTCACTAGATGTTCGCGCCGTTGGACTAGTCATGGGACGCATGTCCCGGTTGAGACCGTGCGTCTGAATAGCGCGTATCCCACATCTGCATGGTGGCGCAAAGATGAACGGCCGGTCGCTTTGCGACCGGCCGTTCATAGGTTCGACGCTGTTACGAGTCGCTCGCCTCGATCTCATCTTCGATCGCGTGACGCTTCCGTGCGATCCCGATGAAAACGAACCCGATCCCGAGGAGCGCGAATCCGGTTTCGAGTGGCAGCCTCGTGTCCGAGCCCGTCCTCGGGAGCCGGATCGCCAAGACGACCGTGACCACCGCATCGTCGTGGGCAGAGACCTTCTTCCCGAGCTGGTCTGCGCCCGTCGCTGTCCCGACGTTGGTCAAGGCACCCGCCGCCACAGGCAAGGTGGTCGACTTGTGAAGGGTCACGTTTTGGCCCGGAGCCAGGACGGCGATGGTCCCGATGAATCCGAGCTTGTCGTCGGTCACCGTCACGTTGAACAGCGTCGTGTCGGACGATGTGTTCTTCACCACGTAGGTGTACGTCACCGGGTCACCGGGGCCGCCGGAGATCGGGTTCGCCGTCTTCACGATCGAGATCGACGGGTGGAGGATGTCCACGGAGTGCGACGCGTCGTTCGACGTGTGGCGCCCGAGCTTGTCCTGCCCGTCCACGTGCGCCGTGTTCAGCAGCGGATCGGTGTCCGTCGACAGGACGACGTGGTCGCAGGTGTAGATCCAGGCCTCACCCGATTGCAGGATCTGGTCGCTGTTGGTGTCACCGCTCTGGTACGCGGGCGCCGAGTTGCACTTCGGGTCCGTGACCACGATGTCCGACAGCGGTTCGTCGGTCCCGTTCGTGACCGTCATGGTGTATTGAACGGTGTCGCCCACGTGCGCGTACTGCGGACCATCCTTCGTGAGCCCGATCCCGAGGTCCGGGCAGGTCACGTCGACGGAATCGCTCGCGTTGCTTCCGTTGCCATTGTCCAGCGTCACATAGCCAGTGTTGTTCACCGTCGAGCCGCAGTCCGCGGCAGTCGTCGGGTCAGACACGATGTGCACGCTGAAGCTCGCGCCCGATGCGAGGTCACCGACGTTACAGGTCAGCGATCCGCTCGTGATCGAGCAGCCCTGCACGGCCGGGTCGATGTGCCACGTCAAGCCGCTCGGCAGCGGGTCCGTCACGACGACGTTGTACGCCGTTCCGGTCGTCTGCGTGTCGGCGTTCGACACGGTGATCGTGAACCCGACCACGTCGCCGCCCTTCACGCTGCCGGCGTCGGCCTTCTTCGTGATGGTGACGTCCGGGCAGAGCACGTGGATGGACGCACTGGCCTCATCCGAGCCGTCGTTTCCGGCCGACGCGGAGGCTGTGTTGTTGATCGTGCCGCACGTTGCCTTCGTGGTTGGAGACGTGATGTGCACGGTGAAGTGCGCGCCCGAAAGCAGCGTGGCCTTCGTGCACGTCAACACGCCCGCCGTGATGTCGCACGTCGCTCCACCGTCGTCCGCGACCGTCCAGGACAAGCCGGCGTTCGTCGGCAGCGTGTCGGTCATCGTTACGTTGGTGGCGTCGCCCTGGCCGGTGTTCGTGACCGTGATCTTGAAGCCGACGGGGTCGTTGGCGTTGACCGGGTCGGCGTCTGCAACCTTCGCGACGTCGATGGCCGGGCAGAGCACCGTGACGGAGTCACTGGCCTGATCGGAGCCGTCGTTCCCTGCCGACGCGGAGGCCGTGTTGTTCACGGTGCCGCACGTGGTCTTATCCGTCGGGGACGTGATGTGCACCGTGAAGTGCGCGCCCGACACCAGGCTTGCCATCGTGCACGTGAGCACGCCGTTGCTGATGCCGCAGGTCGCTCCGCCGTCGTCCGCCACGGTCCAGGACAAGCCGGCGTTCGTCGGCAGCGTGTCCGTCATCGAGACGTTGGTGGCGTCACCCTGGCCCGTGTTCGTGACCGTGATCTTGAATCCGATCGAGGTACCGGCGCTCACCGTTCCCTGGTCGGCAACCTTCGCGACATCGATCGCCGGGCAAAGAACCGTGACCGAGGCGTCGTCGCTAGCGTGGCCGTCGTTGGTGGTGGTCACCGAGGCCGTGTTGTCCACCGTGCCGCACGTCGCCTTGGTCGTCGGCGAGGTGATGTGCACTGTGAAGTGCGCGCCCGAATCCAGCGACGCCATCGTGCAGGTGAGCACGCCGCCGCTGATGCCGCAGGTTGCTCCGCCGTCGTCGGCAACGGTCCAGGACAGGCCGGCGTCCGTCGGCAGCGTGTCGGTCATCGACACACCGGTCGCCGCCCCGGCGCCGATGTTCGTAACCTTGATCTTGAAGCCGATGTCGGTGCCGGCACTAACGCTGCCAGCGTCGGCCGTCTTGTCGATCGCGATGCTGGCACACAGCACCTCGGTCGAGGCCGAGTCCTGCGGCGAGCCGTCGTTGTGCGATGCGGTCACCGTGGCGGTGTTGTCGTACGTGCCGCAACTGTCCTTCGTCGTGTGGCTCGTGACGTGCACCGTGAAGCTGGCGCCCGACGCGAGCACCGACTTCGTACAGGTCAGGGTGTTCGACGCGATGTTGCACGTCGCGCCGCCGTCGTCGGCGACCGACCAGCTGATGCCCGTCTTGGTCGGCAGCGGGTCTGTAAGCGAACTGGTAGTTGCCGAAGTCGCGGACGACCGTGTCGCCCAGCCCGATCGTGATCGAGTAGCCCTTGCCGCCGCCGTGTGCCGAGCAGTCGGCGCCGCTCGATGGCTGCGACTGCGACCACGTGTTCTGCATCGTCTCGCAGACGGTGTACGTGCCGGGCTCGACGTCGTCGAACTCATAGTTGCCATTCGCGTCCGTCTTCGTCGTGACGGTTCCACCGGTCCCAACGAGCGAGATTGTCCAGTTCTCGAGGCCGGGCTCGCCGTTGTTACGCGAGCCGTTGATGTTGAGGTCGTTGTACTTCGTGCCCGTGACCTTGCCACACGTGTTCACGCTGCCGAGCGCGAAGTCGGACAGGGTCGAGTCCGTCGAGTTCGACGCGCGCGTCTCAACGAGGTAGCTCGCGAAACAGGGGACGTTGGCGCCGAAGACATTGGAATCATTAAGGTCGATGCCGCCCTCCAGGAAGGAGCCGATGGCCGGGAATTTCCCAGCCGTCCCCGATTTCGGCGTGTACGCCCACGGAGCCGTAACTTCCGTCTGGTTGACGATCGCGCACAAGGCGTCGGCGAGATGGGTCGAACAGTCGCCACCGGTTGCGGAGAACGCCGTGAGACCGCTGCCGTTCCACTTGTACGCCTTGATGCTGCTGATAGCGCCGCCGTTGCTGAAGTCGCTGACGATGAGGAGGTCTCCAACTGAGTGGATCCCGGAGAACCCGCCGCTTCCGTCGAGGCTGATCTTGTTCTGGAAGAACCAGAAGCCGGCCGTCGAGTCGCCGCTGTTCGCGAAGCGGTCGGCGCCGAAGTAGAGGTCGAGGTGGCCTGCGTTGATGTACGCGGCCGAGTAGGCGTTCGTGATCTCGTCTTTGTCCTGCGCGCCCAGCGCGTTGTACTTCCAGCTGCTGACGTCGTGGATGTCCTTCGATCCGCCGCCGGTGAAGTACGTCGTGTCACCCGTCTCGTCGGTGACGAACGAATGGTTGAAGTCCCCGCCGGTTCCGGCGAGCACGTTCTGCCAATCGTCATGTCCGTTCGAGACGGCGTTGCCGTCAAGCTCGAATTGCGTCGCGGGCAGCGCGATTGCAGCAAGCCCGCTCACGGCGATCATGACCGCCGTGACGATCAGCACGGTGATGATCCGCGCCGGCAACGTATAGACGGAAGAAGCGAAGGAGCGCGTTCGCAACGATTCGTTCATTGGGTCCCCCATGGGCTGTGAGCTAAGACCCACTAGTTGCGGGCCTTTGGTTCAGTCTGTGGGGAGCGACAAAAAAGAGATATAGATATCGCTGTCTAGAACGCGACCGTTTCAGCACTAGTCACGGACGCCTGACCTACGCGCGATAGGCTTGCTGGGCTACGCGCGCGCGATGCTGTCGAAACTCGTGTACGCTCTTAACACTTCCGGCACCAGGACGGAACCGTCCGCGCGCTGATTGTTTTCGAGGATCGCAGCGATGTGCCGAGAACTCGTCGCGATATCGCCGCTGTCCGGGGAACCACGCCTCAAGATCGACCTTCTTCGCGGCAGGCGCACCGAGCTCTCCCGCGCAGACGTTCACGGCGCGATACGGAAGTTGCAGCGCGCGCAAGATCGACTCTTCGATCGCGATCAGCTTGTCGTGCTCTTCCGACGACCCGGACGCGTTCACGAACGAGAACATCTCCACTTTCTCGAATTGATGGAGTCGGAAGATGCCGCGCGTGTCGCGTCCGTGGCTTCCCGCTTCTCGGCGGAAGCACGTCGACACACCCGCGTAACGGATCGGCACCGTGTCTGCATCGAGCATCTCGCCGATGTGCGTCGCAGCCAAAGGGACCTCGCTCGTCCCGACGAGGTAAAGGTCATCGTCTGCGGTCTTGTAGATCTGTTGCTCGTCCGTCGGGAGGAAGCCCGTTCCTTCCATCGCCTCCCGGCGCACCAAGACGGGCGGGACCATCGGCGTGAACCCATCCGCGAGCAAAACGTCGAGCACGTAGCGGCTCAGCG
>VAWS01000118.1 GCA_005884515.1 Actinomycetota bacterium | reverse complement strand
CTTCGGCGATATCCCGAGCCGCTTGGCGAGCTGCTTCGTCGCAAGGCCGCGCGCAACCAATCGCAGCACCTCGGTTTCGCGCGGCGTCAGTCCCGACGGGCGTTGCGCGCGCGGTGGCGTTTGTCCGGCGGCGGCGAGCACTGCGGCCACGGCATCGGGGTCGAGGCGGCCGGCGCGCGACTCTTCGTGCAGCGTCTCGGCTGCCTCCTCCGGCGAGCGCGCCGGCCGGTATGCGCGCGCCTGCGTCATCGCTTGATACGCGTCGGCCGCGGCGAGGATGCGCTGCGCGTCGTTCAGCATCGCCGCCGTCGCCCCGCGGTGATACCCCGAACCGTCACACCGTTCGTGATGCGTCGACGCGACGCGCGCGATCGGCTCGAGGAACGCCGACGCCGAGCAGATGCGCTCTGTCTGATACGCGTGCAGACGCATGCGCTCTCGTTCGTCGGGCGAGAGCGGGCCTCGCTTCTCCCACACGAGGCTGGTGACCGCGACGCGTCCCACGTCGTGGATCGACCCCGCCCGACGCAGAAGCTGCTCGTCATCTTCGGTCAGGCCCCCTGCGCGCGCCGCGTCACCGGCCAGCGCCGACACGCCCGCCGCGTGGTTCAGGGTGTACGGCGACTTGAGGTCGGCGAAGTCTCCGATGGCGGCGAGCGCGTCGTCGATCTCCGTGCCGGCGAGCTCGGGGCGCTTGGACGGCTCGGCATCGAGCATCGCATCCCAGGCCGACGCCTCCAGGTCCGACGCGATCGCGCGCGCATCGCGGACGAACGCGTTGGCAACGGTGGGATCGAAGCCGCGTCCCGCGCGCGCGGCGATCGTCGTGACGGCGTGCTCGAGCCCGCCGACCTGAAGCTGGATGTCGGCGTCGCGCGCGACCTGCACGATGCGGACCGGAAGCGGGATGCTGTCGCCGCGCATCCTGCCCGGGAAGCCTTTGCCGTCCCACCGCTCGTAGATCGCCGCGAGCATCTCTCGCAAACCGTCCGGCACCGCGAGACGGTCCGACAGCATCTGCGCGACCTCGCAGTGGCCGGCGGCGCCCGCCTTCATCGCGGCGGGAGCTTGGACCAACGCGCGCGCGCCGGTCGTGATGCGCGCGAGGCCCGACTCGCCGCCGCCGAGGTTGCTCATGAAGCGCATCATCATGCGGCGGGGATCGCCGAAGACGAGCGGCCCGGCAGCGCCGCGCACCTCGATCTCGTTGCCGAACATGCGCGAGAATACGTCGGCGTCGACGGTGCACCCGATGTAGTAAAGGAGCGACGCGTAATAGGCCTGGGCGGCGGCCTGCTCGTCCAATCCAAGCGCTTCCGCGAGCCGGACCGTGTAGACGGTGCTGCGCAAGCCGTGTTCGAGCGCCATGCCCATGCCCAGGTCGGTGGCGAGCGAGAGCACACCGAGCACCTCGGCGACGCGAACGCTGTCCCCGCTCATGCCCTTGAGTCTAGGCGCGCGCGGCAGGAAGTCCGCGTCCTGTCGACGAACCAGTCCCTGACCCGTCCCGAGGAAGGATCCCGCGTGCGTAAAGCTCTCCTCGCTGCTGCGCTCGTTCTCAGCCTGGCACCCGCCGTCGTCAAGGCGAGCGCGCCTGGTGCGGTGACGATCAGCGTGATCTCGTCGCGCGCGGACCTGGTCTCGGGTGGCAGCGCCGTTGTCGCGATCTCGCAACCGGCGCGCATTTCGCTGAACGGCACCGACGTCACTCGGGCGTTCGCCGTGCGGCCGAACCGGAGATTCGAAGGTCTGATAACGGGCCTGCACAACGGCGTCAACGAGCTGACGGCGATCCTTCCCGACGGCAGGGGCGCGCGCCTCGCGATCACGAACCATCCGAACGGCGGCCCGCTGTTCGCCGGACCGCAGCTGCAGCCGTGGAAGTGCGAGGCCGGCGCGCGCGACGCGCAGTGCAACAAGCCGGCGACGTACACGTATCTCTACAAGTCGACGGACCCGACGAAGTCCGACCTGCAGCCGTACGACCCTGCGAAGCCGCCGACGGACGTCGCGACGACGACCACCGACCAAGGCGTGAAGGTGCCGTTCATCGCGCGCCAAGAGACCGGCTACCAAGATCGCGATCAGTACACGATCCTGACGCTGTTCCGGCCGTGGAGGATTACAGCGGCACCTTCGGGCCGAATCCGGCGTTCCAAGACAGTTACGTGACCGCGCTCGGGCGCGGGTTCTCCGTGATGTCGACGGCGCTCGACAACAACGGTCACAACTGCAACCTCGTGCTGCAGGCCGAGTCGCTGTTGATGGCCAAAGAGCATCTGATCAAGTCGTACGGCGACGTGCGGTACACGATCGGGACCGGCTGCTCGGGCGGATCGATCACGCAGCAACAGGTGTCGAACGCGTACCCCGGGGGCGTGTACGACGGGCTGGTCGTGACGTGCGCGTACCCCGACGACCTGTCGACGGGGGCGGAGTTCGCCGACTACCACATGCTGCGAACGTACTTCGAGGATCCGTCGAAGTGGGGACCCGGCGTCATGTGGACGCCGGCGCAGTGGGCGGCGGTCGAAGGTCGGCCCGATCCGGCGAACGCGATCGTGGCCGACGAAGAGTTCTTCAAGAGCGCGACGGCACCGGGCGGCTCATGCGTGCCGGCTTCCGTCGTGTACAACGCGTCGACTCGGCCGGGCGGAGTGCGGTGCTCGATCTTGGACGCGATGATCAACGTGCTGGGACCACGTCCGAGCAGCGTGTGGTCGCCGATGGAGAAGAAGGCCGGTCACGGGTTCGCGGGGCAGCCCTTCGGAAACGTCGGGATCCAATACGGGTTGAGCGCGTGGCAACACCGGCTAATCACGACGGCGCAGTTCCTCGATCTGAACGCGAAGATCGGCGGGGCGGATATCGACATGAATCCGTCGGCGACGCGGATCGCGGGCGACGACTCGGCGCTTGCGAACGCGTACCGAAGCGGCGCGATCAACGAGGCGAACAACATGGGCAACGTGGCGATCATCGACCACGCGGGACCCGACCCCGGGCTGGCGCACGACTACGTGCACACGTGGTGGATGCGGTGGCGGTTGCAACGTGAGTTCGGCATGCCCGCAGACAACGCGGTGCTGTGGTGGGGACCGTCGCCGTTGGTGGGCGACGTGCACTGGGCGAACGAAGCGTTCCTCGACATGGACCGGTGGCTGTCGGCGGTGGAGCGGGACCACTCGGCGCGCGCGCTGTCGCAGAAGATCGTGGCCGACCGGCCGGCGGACGTGCACGACCGGTGTGTACTGGCTGCCGCCGCGGGCCCCCAGCCGACGGACGGCGTGTGCTTGCCGCCGCTCACGCAGATGCGGTACGGGACGCCGCGAACGGTGGCGGGAGCCTTGGCAACCGACGACGTGAACAAGTGCACGCTACGACCGTCACGGCGGTCCGAGGAGCCGCTCCCGCTGAGCGACGCGGAGTGGGCGCAGTTGCAGAAGATCTTCCCGAGCGGCGTGTGCGACTGGGACCTGCCGGGCGTCGGCCAGCAACCGACGATCCCATGGCAGACGTACCAAGACGTCAACGACGCGGTGATCTACGGCGGGCGGCCGTTGGGGCCGCCGCCTGTGTCGACACCCCTCTAACTCTTTTCGGGAAGTTCGGCGCGCAACGGGCGCGACTGGCCGCGCGCGGCTGCTCGACATGTTAGGTCGTGTCGTGTGGCGGCCACATACGGCTCTCGATCGACACCTCCTCGCCGGTTGGCGCGCATAGCGGCGACGCAGCACGGAGTGTTCACGCGCGCTCAGGCGATCGCGTGCGGCGTAAGCGCGCGCACTGCGACCAGGCGTCTATCGAGCGGCGTGTGGGATCGGCTGCACCCTGCCGTCTACCGGGTGGCGGGCTTGCCGGAAACCTGGCGTCAAGCGCTCATGGCGGCGTGCTTGGCCTGGGGAGACGGGGTGGTGGTGTCCCACATCGCGGCGGCGGCCCTGTGGGGCCTGGTCGGGTTCGAGCCCGGACGCATCGAGCTGAGCGCGCCTCGCATGCAGCGCCGCGCGCGCGGGCACCACGTTCACCACCCGATGGCGCTGGCGCGCGCGGACGTAACAACGCTCGACGGCATCCCCGTGACCACCGTCGCGCGCACGCTGATCGACCTCGCGGGGTGCGTGGAACCGCACCTCCTAGAGGAGGCGCTCGACGATGCGCTTCGGCGCGGCTTGGTTCGGGTCGCGCAGCTGCGGCGGCGACTCGATGCATCGGGGCGAGCCGGACGGCGCGGGAGCAGGCTACTCGGCGAAATGATTGAACTGCGCGCGGGCAACGGGCGGGTTCCGGAGAGCGTGTTCGAAACGCGGTTGTTGCGAGTGTTGCGCGCCGCCGGATTACCGGCGCCTGTGCTGCAGCACGGCGTCGGGAAGTATCGGCTCGACTTCGCGTATCCGGCCCTGCACGTTGCCATAGAAGCGGACGGGTTCCGCTGGCACTCGAGCCGCGCAGGGTGGGACCACGACATTGAGCGTCGCAACGCATTGGCGGTGCTCGGGTGGACGGTGATCCACGTGACCTGGCCGCAACTTCAGCATAGGCCGGAGGAGGTTGTGGATGCCGTGCGCGCGACGCTGGCCGGCTAGACGCGCGCGTTCTGCGCCAGGCGCGCGAGGTTTTGCATGTGCTTGCGCTGATAGGTGCGCACGAGCGCGCGGATCATCGGGCGCATCGTCGGGAAGAGCCAATACGGCCGGTAGTTCTGCGGGTAAACCTTGGAGTCGTACGTGATCGTCGCGCCGCTGCCGGTCGGTTCGATCGTGTAACGGTGCTCGAAGTGCGCGCGCCAGGCTTCCTTGTGTTTGCGCTCCATGCTGGCTTCGGTGTCGAAGCCGAAGCGCTTCCCGGGAACGGCCTCGACGACGATCGAGCGGTCGTGGGACACCTTGTTGCCTTTCTTGCCGTTGGAGCCGCTCGATGAGAAGGTCGATCCGACCACGGCCGGGCCGGCGGGGGCGTCGATGGTGAGCAGGCGGAAGTCCTCGCGAGGAGCCTCCTTGCCCGCCCAGATGACGTGCGTGTTGGGATCGGCCAGCACAGCGTAGAGCGCGTCGGGCGGGACGTCGGTCTTCAGGTCCGCGTGGAACGTGATGATTGGCTTCGTGTCACTCATGACTGCCTCCTTCTCAGGTGAAGCCATCGTGGTCGGCGTCGGGGACGGCTTGGGCGCCGGCGACGACGACGGCTTCGGCGCGGGGGCCGACGTTTGTTTGGGCGCCGAGGCCGGGTGCGGTGTGGGGGTAGGGCTGCTCGACGGGGCGGGCACCGAAGCGATCGCCGGTCCCGCCGGGCCGCCGACGATCTGCG
The DNA here is from genome assembly GCA_005884515.1 of Actinomycetota bacterium. Taxonomy (GTDB): domain Bacteria; phylum Actinomycetota; class AC-67; order AC-67; family AC-67; genus AC-67. The sequence goes on along the minus strand of VAWS01000118.1, from coordinate 4,082 downwards.
TCATCGTGCCGAGCAGCGCGGCAACCAGTCCGGCGTCGCTGCCGTTCATGCCGAGCGCCCATACGCCCATGCCGCGGAGGTGGGCGGCGTTCGCGAAGCGCGCCTTGAGCGCGAGCGACGATGCGTCGTCGTAGTAGATCTCGTGCCAGTGACCGCCGGATTGGTACGCCGTCCACGGGACCGACGCGTTGGAGTCCCAGTATCGCGGGTGGCCGGCGGCGACGATCTCCTCGTACGTCACGGGTGTCGGTGTACCCGTCGCCGGGGAGTGCAAGCTGTTGTCTTGCGTCGGCCAGTCGTAGCCGTAGAACGGCGCCCCCAACACGATCTTCGAGGCCGGCACCGCGCGCAGATAGGCGGCGATCGCGCTTCCGTACGAGGGCAGGGGCGCGTTCGGTGACGCTGTTGAGCGCTGGTACATGTCGTACCCCATGATGAAGAACGAATCGATCGTCGGCGCGATCGCGCCGACGTCAAAGAACCCATCCGCCGAGTCCGACGCCGACGACACGTAGCTGTCGAGCGTGACTTGCCACGCGGGATCGGCCGCGTGCAAACCATCCGCAAGCGTGCGGGCGAGGCTCGTGAAGGCCGCGCGGTCTTTGTTGCCGAGTCCCTCGAAGTCGATGTTGACGCCGTCGAAGTTCTTCGCGCGCACCGCATCGATCGCGTTCTGGACGAGCGTCCCTCGCGTGGCCGCATCGGCCGTGACCGCGTGGATCGTGCTCTGATTGAACGCCTTGATCGTGAGCACCACGCGGATCCCGGCCTTGTGCGCGCGCGAGATGAGGTCGGCGAGGTCCTGGCTCTGGTACCCGACCCAGCCGTTCCCGGCGTGCTGGATCGAGCCGTTCTTCGCCACGTCCACGCCGAAATACGCCAGCGTGGTGATGTGACGCAGATCGAAGGTGTGTTGCACGTCCAGGTTCCAGTACGGCGCGAAGGCGAACACCTCGCGCTTGGCCATGCGCGCGCGCTGCAACGTCGCCGGCGCTGCGATGGGCGTGGTCGTCGCCGGCGGAAGGTGGATCGGTTCGTTGGCGAACACGTCCATGATCGGAGGCACGCCGGAGATCGCCGGTGCGAGGGGAATCGGATGATGACCGATCGACGCGGGTGCGCCCACGGTCGCGGCGAGAACGACGAATGCGCTCACGGCTTGAAGGATGTGGCGCGCGCGTAGCGACGTCTGAGCTTCACTTGAGCTCGATGCCGACGGGGTCTTCGTCCTGCGCAGCTTCATCGTTGAGTTCGGAGGAGAACGAGACTCGACGGTCCTCTCTCCCCATTAGTTCAACGACATGGATGCGCGCGCGCTACACCAGATATTTCCGTGAAGATGTCGGACATTTTCGGAATTAGCGTCTGATGCCGACGCATTCCGAAAAGGGAGCGTGAAACTTTTTCGCGCGCGGCTGCTCGACATCGGAGGTCGTGTCTGGTGAGGGCCACATGTGGCCGCAGATCGACACGACCTCGGGGGAACGGCTGCGGTCGCGCGCGCGATCCAGGCAGTCGTCGACCCGAGTGGGCGGCGTTCGCCCGCTTCGGAACGTAGCCGGAGCTACCAGTCGGGGCGGAGCGGCATCATCGCTTGGCCGCCGGCCGTCTTCACGCCCAGCGCTTGATGCAGCTCGATGTGGTTCAGCTCGAAGCCGAGGCGCGAGCTCGCCATGTACAGCGCCCAGACCCGCGCGCGCCCGATGCCCGCTTCGTGCACGGCTTCGTCCCAGTTCGCGTCGAGGTTCGCGCACCACGCCGCAAGCGTCTTCGCGTAGTGCTCGCGGAAGTTCTCGACGTGGCGGACCTCGAAGCCGATGTCTTGCATGACGGTCGTGATGATGCCGATCGATTCGAGCTCACCGTCGGGGAACACATAGCGGTTGGTGAAGCCGTGGCGATCGAGCCGCGTGTCGCCCGCCTGCGGGCGCGTGATGCAGTGGTTCAGCAGGCGCCCGCCGGGCCTCAGCTTCGAAGACAGCAGGCGGAAGTACGCGGGAAGGTTGGCCGCGCCGATGTGCTCGGTGAGCCCGATCGATGAGATCGCGTCGAAGCCGTCTTCCGCGACGTCGCGGTAGTCGGCGAAGCGGACCTCTGCCGTGCCGTGCAGGCCGGCTTCTTCGATCGCGCGCTGCCCGTACTCGGCCTGCTGCTTCGACAGCGTGACGCCGAGCGCTTTGACGCCGTATCGCTTCGCGGCGTGGATCACCATGCCGCCCCAGCCGCAGCCAACGTCGAGCAGCCTCATCCCCGGCCGCAACCCGAGCTTGCGGCACACGAGGTCGAACTTCTCGTACTGCGCCTCTTCGAGCGTGGCGCCCTCACGCGGATAAACCGCACAGGTGTAAGCCATCGAGGGTCCGAGAACCATCTCGTAGAAACGGTTCGACACGTCGTAGTGGTGCGAGATCGCGGCCTTGTCGCGCTCCTTCGAGTGCCGTTGGCCGCGCAGCTTGACCTCTTCCGGCGGGGGCTTCACGGGCGTTAATAGGGTGCGCGCGCCGATCGCGCGCAGGACGTCGAGGCGGTCGCGCCGCGTCAGTGACCCCGCCCGGATCCGGGTCAGCTCGCGCAGGGCCGTGTAGATGTCGCCGTAGATCTCGATCTCGCCGGAGACGTATGCGCGCGCAAGACCGAGGTCTCCGGGAGACCGCACGACGTACGTCAGCGCAAGCGGCGATCGAACCTCGACGACCGTTTCCGCGTCGTCGCGTCCGATCTTGCTTCCGTCGAAGAAGATGAGGCGCACCGGCGAGTCCTCGCCGACGATGCGCGCGAACGTTTCTGCCAGGCTCACGGAGCTCTCCCTTCGCGGACGGCCTTGTGGTAGAGATCGGGCAAGCGGTTCTCCGGGTCGTATTCCTTCTTCAACACGTCGTAATCTGCCCCGTTGTAGATGCGGCGGAACTCGTCCTCGGGATAGAAGGAGGTCGAGTAGAGCGACTTGCGGCCGCCGAGCCGCTCAACCTCTTGTTCGATGAGCCGGTTGCGATTCTCTCCCGGTTTCGAAGGGATGCTCGACCAGAATCCGAAGTTCACGTACGTCATGTTGGGGTCGAGCGTGTAGAGGGTCCACGTCGCGCGCGGGTCGCGCCGGCGGAGCGGGCAGAGCCAGATCGGCGTGATCCCGATGCGGTCGTGGAAGAACTCGAGGAACTCGGCGGCGTTTTGCGCGGGGATCTCGACGTCTTGGATGACCTGCTCGGCTTCGGGCCTCTTGCGGAGCCGGTCCAGGCGCCGGCTGATCTGGAAGCGGCGGTCGACGGCGAGCAGCCTCCAGTAGACGTCCGAACGCAGGTAGCGGCGCGGGATGAAGCGGCGGATGCGTGGGTTCTGCACGCCGAACGCGCGCGAGCACCAGAACCAGTCGGTGTCCCAGCGCCAGAGGTAGGCGCGCGTGGTGAGCGCGTCTTCGCGCGTGCGTTGGATCGACTGGTAGTAGATGTCTTGGCCGGTGTAGTCGGACGTGCGCGCGGTGATATCCGTAAACGTGCCGAGCGTGAGGTACAGCTCGTTGCGGCTGAAGACCGTTCCGTCGATGAAGTCGGCCCGTTGCGTTGGAAGCGCTTCGAAAAGCGCGCGCGCGTCGTCGAATCGGATGTGTCGGAGTTGGACGAAAGGTTTGATGGGTTCGAGCTCGATCGTCAGGCGGAGCGCGTAGCCGAGCGTGCCGTAGGAGTTCGGGAAGCCGAAGAAAAGATTTGCGTGCTCGTTGTCGGGGCGCGCGCGCACGATGCGTCCGTCGCCGGTGAGGATCTCCATCTCCAAGACCGACTCGTGCGGCATGCCGTTGCGGAACGAGCTTGATTCGATGCCGAGGCCGGCGACGGCGCCGCCAAGGGTGATCGTCTTCAGCTGCGGGACGACGAGCGGCATCAAGCCGTGCGGGAGGGTGGCGTCCACAAGGTGCTCGTACGTGGTCATGCCGAGGACGTCGGCTGTCTTCCCGTTGGGGTCGACGCCGAGGACGCGGTCGAAACCGTCGACGTTAAGGCGTGGGGCGACGGTGCGGGCTCGGAAGAGGTTGGACGTCTTCTTGGCGAGGCGGACCTTGACGTCGGCCGGGAGCGCGGCAAAGTCTT
>VAWS01000117.1:2682-10464 GCA_005884515.1 Actinomycetota bacterium | reverse complement strand
GCGCGCGCGCTCGACGCGGGAGCGGTCTTGCTGCAGACCCCGGCGTCGTTCAAAGCCTCGACAGAGCACGCCACGCGCCTCGAGAACTTCGTCGCGCACGCCATGAGGCCGCAGGTCTCGCTGGCGTGGGAGTGGATGAAGGGCTCGTGGCCGGACCGCAAGGCGCTCGACCTGTGCGACCGGATCGGTGCGGTGCCGGTCATCGACCCGCTGGCCGCGCCGATCCCCGACACCGAGTTCGTGTACCTCCGGATCGGACGCCCGTCGTCTCGCAAACCGATCCACGACGACGACCTGAAAGAGGTGGCGCTTCAGATCCGCGACCGGACCGGCTGGGTGGTCTTCTCCAATCCGAGCGGCCCGGCCGACGCGCGCAGGCTGCTCGACATGCTCTAAGTCCTCGGGATCGAGATCGCGAAGACCCAGCTGCCGTTCCCGTCCTTCCACGTGGCGTTGAGCCGGACCACGTAGGTCCCCGCGCGCACCGTCGGCGCGTAGAGCATCATCGAGCCGACGTGCAGCGCGCGCGTGTCGCTGGGCGTCGCCGCGCCCGGGTAGGTCATCGTCACCTGCGCGGTCAGCGGCACGCGGTCGATGATGAACAGCAGCGGGTCGGGCGTCGCCAGCGCGTGCGCCGGCTTGCCGGTCCCCTGCCGGCACGACGACCCGGCGCAGAACTGAACGAGTGCGCCGTTCTGGTACGACGTCCCCGACTGGAGGATCACCTTGGGGACGCCCGGCGGAGCCGTCGGCGCCGTGCGCGAATGAGGAACGGCTCTCGCCGGCGCTTTGCTCTTCGTGGTCCCCAAGACCTTCGCGTGATGGCCAGAGCACGACGTCGCGATGACGAGGACGCCGCACGCGGCGGCGAGGAGTCGTCGTGATCGCATGGATAAAGGGTAACTGCCTCGCGGTAATCTTCCCGCCATGCAAGACGAAGTCGTGCGGCTCATCGGCGAGCAACGCGCTGCCCTCCTCGCCGCGCTCGCGCCGGCCGGCCCCGCGGACTGGGATCGCCCGACGGTGTGCGCACCCTGGACGGTGAAAGACGTCCTCGCGCACATGGTCGAAGGCGAGCTCAACGTCGGCCGGATCTACCGCGGCGAGGTCAAGGAGCAGGGCTACATCGATCCGGAGGAGGGCATCGCGAAGTGGCGCGCGCTTCCGGGCGAAGCCGTTCGAGCAGCCCTCTGGCAGCACGGCACGGCCGCGCAGCGCGTGCTCGACGCGATGACCGAGGAGGTCTGGCGCGCGCCGATCAAGGCGTACGGATGCCGGGAGGTGCGCCAGCTTGTGCGGTTGCACGCCTTCGACGTGGCGGTGCACGGCCACGACCTGACGGACGCGCTCGAGGCGGAGCCCGTGTGGGGGCCGGCGCTGCCGTTCCTCGTCGAGTTCGTGGTGCGCGCGGCGCCGCCGACGCTGAGGCGGCGCGGGCTGGAGCCGGAGGGGGGCTCGCTGCTTGTCGCTGTGAGCAAGAAGAGGTGGCTGATCGAGTCGATGGACGGAGGCTGGAAGGTGGACCACTCTCCCAGCCCCGAAAGTGGTGATGCCTCCTTGGAGACCGACGAGGAGACGCTCGTGCTTCTGACGACGGGTCGCGGGGATCGGGAAGCTTTGTTAAGGAGTCTCGCTATCTCTAGGGACAGCCAGATCGGTCAACGCATATTGGAGGCTTGGCGGGTCGTCTAACTCTCGCGGTCTTGTCACAAGTGGCGGTTATTTCATGCGCTGGTGACAAAACCTTCGTGACGCGCGCCTAGCCGAAGTTACTCGTCCATGCCCTTCGCGATCAGGAACCCGCGCGCGCGCTCCGCGTACGGATACCGCCTGACCAGCTGCCAGAAGTCGAGCCGTCGACGGGCGTGCAGGAGCCGTACCGGTCGCGCTGGTTCGGGACATAACGGATGCTCCGCAGCGCCGGGCGGCTGTGGAAGTACCGCTCGTGGAGATCGCGGGCGCGGCGCTGCAGGTCGCGCTTCTCGTTGAGCCGGTTCACGTGCTCGGCCTGCTGGATCCGCTCGATCATGACCTTGACCCAGCGGCGAGCTTCGGCGCGCGTCAGCGTCGCCGGGAGCCGGACGACGACCTTATTTCCATCTTTGGTGGCTTCGATCGTCTTGCGACGACGAGGGCTACGGACGACCTCAACCTTCAGCTTCACGACAGGACCTCGCGGGAGGACTTTTTGGCCGGGGCGGCTGACACCCCGTATGGCTTTAACGATATCGGTGGCCGAGAGGTTCTGCTTCAGGAAATGGGCGGGTCGGCCGTCTTGTCCGGAGGATTCCCGAGGAGGTCGGCCAGGGTCAGGTGCCGGTGACTGTCGGGGTCGTGGGGCTCCAGGTGGTGCCGGGCCACGTCCTCGTCCGAGAACCGGGCTTGAGCGAGCTGGATCAGGGTCCCGTTGGCGTCCTTCGGGTGGATGAAGGCCTCTTTCCAGTCCGGCCGCTCGGTCGAGACGTTGAACAGCGGGACCCCCCGGTCGCCGAGGTGGGCGATCGCGCGCTCGATGTCCGGGACCTTCAGGGTGACGTGATGGACGCCCTCGCCGCGGCGGTCCAGGAACCGAGCGACGAAGCCGTCCGAGCCGCCGGGCGTCACCAGCTCGAGCTTCCCTCCGCCCGGGAACCGGAACTGAGCCCAGCGGAATCCTTGATCGTGGCGTTCCCCGGCGAACAGGAACAACGCGCCCAACGTTTCCGTGTAGAACGGGATCGCGGCGCGCAAATCGCGCACCGCGATCGACACGTGATCGACGGTTGCATCGAGCATGGCGCGCAGCATATCGACGCGATGCAGCAAGATGCTTCAAATAGACGATGGACAACGGCGCCTTGTATGACTGGTGAGTGGATCTTCTCGATTATTTTTCGTTACATGTTTTTTTTGCGCGCGCAGTACCAGCATGGACGAGATACCACCAGCGGTTTTACCGATGTTGACACCGCCGTTGCACGTGCGTAGCTTTGCGGCCTGCGACGCCCCGTTCGGCTGAGTAGAGAACGTCGGTGAAAGGGGAAGGCACCGGCGGCCCCAAAAGTTGATCGGGGCGTTCGCTATGCCCGCGAATCTTTTTCGATCGATGCGGCGTCGTTCATTTGGCTCGACACGTTGAGCGAACGTAGCATCGCGCCATGCTTGACCCGGCAACGGAATCGGCGATGCGCGCGCGCTTCGAAGACGCGGACTTCGCGCGCTGGATGGGTCTCGAGCTCGTTTCGCTCGGCGACGGCACGAGCGAGATCCGCCTGAAGCTGGAGCCGCATCACCTGAACCCAGGTCGCATCGTGCACGGCGGCGTCGTCGCAGGGATGCTCGACGTGGCTGCGGGCCTTGCGCACCGGACGAAGCTCGGCCCCGACGCGACGCACGTCACCGTTCAGCTTCATATCAACTACCTGAAGGCGGCCGGCTCCGGCGTTGTGAGCGCGCGCGGCACGTCCCTCCAGACCGGACAACGGGTCGGCCACGCCGAAGCGACGCTCTACGACGACGCCGAGCGAATCCTTGCGCGCGCAAGCGCGACGTTCCTGATCGTGCGGCCGGGAAGCGTGTTGCGCGAGCGGACCGGAGACGACGCCTAAACGACGCGAAGCACGTCGAGGAACGTTTCAGCCGCCTTGCGGTCGCCGGTTATGCGGAGGTGGCCGGTCGCTTCCGCCTCGCGCCATGGATCGCGGCCGGCGGCGACCATGATCAACGAGGCTGCTGGCCCTTTCACCTGCGCGTCGGCCGGCAGCCCGATCCCGAAGCGGCGCGTGCCGAGGTCGACGCTCAGCGCCGGCGTGTCGACGTCGACGAAACCAAGCGCGAGCGTCCCCGCAGCGCCGGACGGAATCTCGGGCAACGTCTGGATCGGGATTCCGGCGAGCAAGAACTTCGCAGCGACGGGCAGCGTGTCCACGCCGTCGTCGTCGGCGAGCGACAGCGCGCGCTTCACGTCTTCCACGTGGACCCACTCGTCGTAGACGCGCAGCATCACGAGCCACAGCAGCGATACCCTCCCGAAGGCGTTCGCGAAGCTCAATGACGCGAGACGGCGCGGTGGCAGTGTCAGTGCTCGTGAGAAGCGCCGGCCCCATTTCTCGAGATCGTGCAACAACGTTGGGATAGGACGATCGGCCCACTTTCCGACCTGTTGTTCGTTCCATCGCTCGATCTCGGCCATCGGCTTCCGCCGCACTCCCCATAACAGATACTTACCGGTGACCGACGCTTCGTCCGTTGAAACCAGATGTGCTGCAACCTCGCGCGTGCGCCAGCCGGGGACGATCTCCGTCTCCCATTGCGCTTCGGTCAGATCTTCCAGCAACGCGATGGTGCGCGCGCGCTGCGCGCGCACAGCGTCGACGGCCTCGCGTTTGTCGAAGTTGAAGATCGAGTCCTTCATTTGCCTTCGAACTCCGGCGGCCGGCGTTCCTTCACGGCCTTCAGCCCTTCGAGCAGATCTTCGGTTCCCATCGTGATCGGTTGCGCGAGCCCTTCGTACTCCAGCATCGTCTCCATGTCGGCCCGCTCCGCGATGTAGATCGCGCGCTTCACCATCCCCATCGGGATCGGCGCGTTCGATGCTATCTCGCCGGCGATCTGCGCTGCAGCGGCCATCAGCTCGTCGGGCTGGACGACCCGGTTGACCAAACCGATGTGCTCGGCTTCGCGCGCGTCGATCGTGCGGGATGTGAAGAGCAGCTCGGACGCTCGCGCCGTGCCGACCAGACGCGTCAGCAGGTACGTGGCCGCCATCCCGGGGTGCATCCCGAGACGCGTGAACGGAGCGGCGAGCGTCGCCGTGTCCGAGGCCACCCGGATGTCGCACGCCATCGCCAGGCACAGCCCCGCGCCGATGGCCGGGCCGTTGATCGCCGCGATCACCGGCACGTCGAGCGCGCGCACCGCGAGGAACTGCGGATAGAACGACCGCATCTTGCGGCGCATCACGGGGACGGACGCACCGGGGCCCGGGTTGATCCACCCGAGGTCCCCGCCGGAGCAGAACGCCTTGCCGGCACCGGTGACGACGAGGGCCCGCACATCGGGGTCGGCGCCGATCCGCTGCACGGCGGCCGTGAAGGCATCCGTCAGCTCGACGTTCATCGCGTTGCGGATCTCGGGCCGGTTCAGGGTCAGCGTGACGACGTCGCCCGAGCGGGCCACCAGGACTGGTTCGGAACCCATCTGACCTCCGGGATCAGGCTTTCGGGAAGTCTATCCGTCCCCTCCCGAGGCCCTTCCGTTCTGCCCGAAAAACACCGGTGTAACTTTCCCGCCCCGGGGCCGGTCGGAATGGACGGAAGGAAGGGGGTGACACACCTGTGTATACCTTCGCGATCGTAGCGATGCTCGGCTTGGCGGTGTGGAAGTCTGTCGGCTTCCTGCTCGGCCTCGTCGGGAAGGACGTTGAATCGTCCATCCGCACGTTCCTGACGCTTGGTATCGGCGTTCTGTACGCAGAGATCCTCGACTACTCGGCCTTCGCGGGCTGGCACACGACGTTCCGGTCGAGCTGGATGGGCCCGGTCTTCACCGGTCTGATCCTCGGATCCATGGCGTACGTCTGGCACAACGTGCTGGGCGCGCTCGAAGCGTACGGCCGCCATCACCGTGACGAAGCTCGGGAGCTCGAGCGTCGTTCACCAAAGGCTGCGTAAGCGCCATCTATAGGCGAAGAGGGCCGGCTTCCCCGGCCCTCTTTGCCGTTCAGGCATCGAGGTAGATGAACCCGTAGCCCTCGTCGCGGAAGGAGACACCCGCGGCGGTGAGCGAGTCGTCGAAGTCGCCTTTGCACTCCGGATCGGAGTCTTCCATCCCGTGATCGGCCACGAGTAGGAACGCGGTGCGGCCGCCGCCCCAGTCCATCGCGTCGAGGATCTCCCCCATCCGACGATCGGTGTCGCGCAATCCGGCGTGACCGATGTCCGAGTAGGGACCGCCGGCGTGGTTCGCCGCGTCGGGCAGGATCAGGTTGATCCACATGAACCGCGGCATCGGGTTGCCGTTCTGCCCCGCCCATACCTGCTTCGCTTGCATCACCGCGAGATGGTCCGCCGACGTGGCCCACCCGTACTCGCGCTTCAGGTCGAGCGGTCGACGGGTTCGTTCACCGCGGCCGTGAATCCTCCTCCGCTGCGCGCGACGGCTTCGAAAAGGGTCTCGACGTCATGCGAGATCTCGTCGCGCGCGTCGTGCCATGTGTCCGGTGAGTTCGTAACGATCTGCCGGCCGGTCGCGCGATCGAAGAAGAAGTTGTGGAGCACGCCGTGCCGGCCCGGGTGCGCGCCGGTCAACGCGGTGGTGTGGTTGGCAAGGGTCACGCTGGGGAAGCTTGCGATGCAGCCGCGGCCGAACGTGGTGCCGTCGTTCATGAGCTGCGCAACGTTCGGCAGGTCGCCCGCCTCGGCCATCGCGTAGAGCACGTTCGCGTTCGCGCCGTCCCAGAGGAAGCCGACGACGACGTTGATCATGCGTGCTTCCTGGTCGATGCGTCCGAGTGCGCGGACGCCTTTGCCGGCGACGATCAGCGGCGCGCGCGACTGGATCAGATCGAGCGAGCCGTGCTCGCCACGATGCCCGCCGCGCTCCTCCCAGTTATGGGCCGGCGTGTGGATCACGGCGAGATCGGGCGCGCGCGGATCGTCGAAGAGCTGCGCGGCATTGTCGTAGGCGTAGGGATAGTGGTTGTTCTCGTTCGTCGGACGCACGTGCTGCATCTCTTCGGCGAGAGGGCTGAAGGCTCCGGGATCCTGCGCGGCGAGCGGATTGCGGCCGTTCTGAAAGGTGACCGTCCCATCTCGTTTGAAGCCGACGCTTCCGTCGCGCGCGTGCGCCTCGACGACGCCGTCGCGCGCGCACAGAACGAGGTCGACGATGGCTGCCTGCTCGTCTGAGAGGAGCACGGCAAGCGCGGCGTCGATCGATGCGGAACGATCCATGATCGTCACGCATTATCGGGGGCGCGCGCGGCTGCCGCTACCAAGGAGGCGCGCGAGGCGGCCGATATACTCGCGCCGTGCCTGAGAAAACCATCATCCACGTCGTCCCGCATACGCACTGGGACCGCGAGTGGTACGAGCCGTTCGAGAGCTACCGGCTGAAGCTCGTGCACGCGATGGACGAGCTGCTCCACGTTCTGGACACGGACCCCGGGTTCCGTCATTTCAACTTCGACGGTCAGATCGCCGCGATAGAGGACTACCTCGAGATCCGGCCGGGCGCCGAGGAGGACATCGCGCGCCAGGTGAAGGCCGGACGGCTCGGCGTCGGGCCGTGGCGCATCTTGATGGACGAGTTCTTGTGCTCGCCCGAGACGATCGTGCGCAACCTGCAGCAAGGCACGTCGCGCGCGGACTCGCTCGGCGGGTCTCAGCACCTCGGTTACATTCCCGACTCGTTCGGTCACATCGCCCAGATGCCGCAGCTGCTACGGCTCTGCGGCTTCAACGAGGCGACCGTGTGGCGGGGCGTGCCGCGTGCGGTCGACCGGACGGAGTTCCACTGGGAAGCGCCGGACGGCTCGCGCGTGCGCGCGGCGTACCTCGTGACGTCGTACGGGAACGGTGTCGCGCTGCCTGAGACCGTGGAAGAGCTGATCACGCGCACGCGCCGCATCGTGTCCGACCTCGCGCCGTTCGAGCCGGGGCCGGTCGTGCTGGCCATGAACGGGACCGACCACCGCCCGCCGGAGGCGCACATCCCCGAGCTGTTCGCGAAGGCGAACGCGATGCAGGACGAGTTCGAGTTCCGCATCGGCTCGATGACCGAATACCTCGCCGACACGGCGAC
>VAWS01000117.1:0-2568 GCA_005884515.1 Actinomycetota bacterium | reverse complement strand
GCGGGATCGACGCCGTCGCCGATCAGGTGTTCGCGCGCTATAAGCAGGCTGCGCGGATCGCCGATCTGGTCACGGCGGACGCGATCGAAGCTTTGGCCGCGCACGTCGATACCAATGACGTCACCTCAGAGTCGATCGTCGCGTGGAACCCGTCGCCGCGCGCGCGCGGAGGGATGCTCGACGTGACATTGACGCCGCCCGGCGGCCCGAACGGGCTTGCGTTCCGCGCGCCGGACAGGACGATCGCGCCGGCGCAGGTGCTGGGGACCGAGGCGCAGCGCGTCGTCGACATGACATTGCGCGGCGAGCAGCTCGCGCGCATCGTGCCGACGATCAACTCCCGCCGCCTCGGCGAGCTGTACATCAATGGGATCGCCGTCGAAGGCGGGCGCGTGACGACGATCCGCCTCGCCCTTGGACCCGTGCTGGACGGCGCGATCGACGTCGAGCAGTCGAAGCGCGACGTCGAAGCGATCATCGCGCGCAAGCCGAACGCGAAGTTCCACGTGATCGCCGACGGCCCGCCGCTGTGCCGCGTGCTGGTCGCGGCGCCGGAGGTCGGCGGGCTCGGATGGACGACGCTGCAGCCGGTGTACGACGTCGAAGCCTCCGAACGGCCGGCGCGCGCGGAGGGGAACGTGCTCGACAACGGCATCGTGCGCGCGGAGGTGCAAGGCGACGGGCGCGTGACGGTCACCTCGAAAACGGGCGCGCGCTACGAGAACCTGTTCGGGATCGAGGACGGCGCCGACGCCGGCGACGAGTACACCTACTCCCCGCCCGATCGCGACCTGATCGTGACCGAACCGGCCGAGCAGCCGGTGGTCGATGTGGTCCAAGACGGTCCGGTGCAGGCGACGCTGCGCGTCACGCGCCGGTTCCGCATCCCCGCCTCGCTGGACGCGAAGGAGCGCGGACGCGCGCGCAAGACGGAGTGGATGCCGGTCGTCATGGATCTCACGCTGCGCGCCGGCGAGCCGTTCCTGCGCGCGTCGCTGGAGCTGATGAACCACGCGTCGGACCACAGGGTGCGCGCGCTGTTCCCGCTCGGATTCGAGACACAGCACTCCCACGCCGACGGCGCGTTCTACGTGAACGAGCGCGGCTTGGAGGCCGAAGGCGACGCGCACGAGGTCGGGTTGCCGACGTTCCCGTCGCGGCGCTGGGTCGACGCGTCCGACGGCGCGCGCGGTTTCGCCGTGTTCCACCGCGGCACGCCGGAGTACGAGCTGGTCGGCGGGCGCGCGCTCGCGATCACGTTGCTGCGCAGCGTCGCGTGGCTGTCGCGCCAAGGCATGCGGAACCGCGCCGGCCCGGCCGGCCCGATGCTCGCGACGCCCGGCGCGCAGCTGCACGGAACGCATCGCTTCGAGCTCGCCGTGTACCCGCACGACGGCGACTGGTCTGCGGGGCGCGTGCACGATGTCGCAGAAGGATTCGCGTATCCGCTGCGCGCGACGGTGACGCGCAAGCACGCGGGCGCGCTGCCGGCAGCAGGGAGCGGCCTCACGCTCGAGCCCACGTCGGTTCAGCTGAGCGCGCTTACGAAGAACGGCGAGACGACGACGTGCCGGATCTACAACGCCTCGGCCGATGCAACGGAGGCGCGCGTGCATGTCTCCGACATCGGGGGGGCGAAGACGCCTCGCCTCGTCGGGCTGCTCGGCGACGAACGGGGATCACTCGAGGTGCGCGACGGCGTGATCTCGCTTCCGTTGAAGCCGTGGGAGATCGCGTCGATCAAGCTCGGCTGATCACGACGCGCCGTCGTGGCGGCGGATGCTCATGAACTCGAGCAGCCTCTTCCCTTCGTCGCTGTCGGCGAAGCGGGTCACCTGCGCGCGCAACTCTTCCGCGACGGCTTGGGACTCTTCGACCGGGCCGGCGATCCGGATCAGCGTGTGGTCGGCTTGAGGATACGAGCCGATCGATGTGCTCGGGAACCGTGCCTGGAGCTCGGTGAGGACGACCGCGAACGTCGACTCGGGGAATCGGTGCGTGACTTCCTCGCGCCACAACGCGACGCCGGTTCCTTCGAGGAAGCGCGGCTCGACGGTCTCGGCGAACACGGCCTGCAGCTCTCGGGGCGGTCCCGGCAAGATCACGATGCGCGCGCCGCCGTGCTCGACGGTGACGGCAGGGATCACACCGATCGACGTCGGGAGAACCTCGGCGCCGTCCGGCGCGAGAGCCATCTTGCGCAGCCCTTCCACGCCGAAGGCGTCGTGCGAGAAGCCTGCCCGGCCGACGGAGGCGACGATCTCCTCGATGCGCGCGGCGAGCGGCGCCAACTCGACCAGCGGCGTCCCCAGCGCGGCCGCGATGCCTTCCATCGTCCGGTCGTCGTGCGTCGGCCCCAGTCCGCCGCACACGAACACAAGGGTCGCCGGTCCGGCGAGCTCGCGCATGACCTCGGCGGCGATCTCATTGGGGTCGTCGGGGATGATCACCACGCGGCGCAGCCGGTGGCCGTGGTGCGCGACACGGGTCGCGATGAACGACGCGTTCGCGTCTTGCACGTGACCAGACAGGATCTCGTCACCGACGACGACGACCGAGATGTCCATG
>VAWS01000116.1 GCA_005884515.1 Actinomycetota bacterium | reverse complement strand
AGCTGGTGCGCTTCTTGCACGACTCTCGCCGGATCCGCCTTCGCGATCATCTGCGCGTAGACGGTGTTCACGCTGTCCCACGTGGCTTGCTGGACCGTCAGCGTCCCGTGGCCGGCGTGGTCGTAATTCGTGAGCGTGTACGGGGGATTGCCCGGCACGTTAACCGTAATGGTGGCCGGAGCTTTGAACTTGTCGAACACCGACCCACCGTTCGCGAGGTACGTCGCCAAGGTGGCCGGCTTGAACGCACTCCCCGGCTGCCGGAACCCTTGCGTGGCGAGGTTGAGCTGCCTCGTCGCGTAGTCGCGGGACCCGACCATCGCGCGCACGGCACCCGTGTGAGGATCGATCGCAACCAAAGCGGCGTCCGGATCGGTCTTGCGGTCGTACACCTGATGCACGGCGTCGTTGGCTGCGTTCTGCATATCCCGATCGAGCGTCACCTGGATGCGAACACCCCCGCCGTACAACTGTCGAGGAGCGACGTTCTGCTCGAGGATCTGCTGCACCTCTTCGAAAAAGTGCGGCGCGATCCCGGTGATCGCGCGCACCTTGGTGGAAACCTTCACCTTCTCAGCAGCGTCCGCTTGCGCCTGCGTGATGTAGCGCTCACGCACCATCAAGCCGAGGACGGTGTTGCGCCGGTTCGTTGCAGCGACCACATCATGAGCGGGATCGTAGAGGTCCGGTGCGCGGATGATGCCGGCCAGGAGCGCCGACTCCGCAAGGGTCAGGGTCTTCGCGGAACGCCCGAAGTACGCCAGCGACGCCGCCTCGACGCCGTAGGCGCCGCGGCCGAAATAGATCGTGTTCAGATACAGCTCGAGGATCTCTTTCTTCGAACGGCTGTGGGCCAGCTTCAACGCGATGATCGCCTCGCGCGCCTTGCGCAGGAGCGACGGCTGGTTCCCGACGAAGGCGTTCTTCACGTACTGCTGCGTGATCGTGCTGCCGCCCTGGTGACCGTGACCGAAGATGTCCGAGAACGCCGCGCGCGCGATGCCTCCGACCGAGATCCCGGGATTGCTGTAGAAGGTGCGATCCTCGGTCGCGATGACCGCATGCTGAAGATCGAGCGGCATGTTGCCGAGCGGGATCGAGATCCGATTGGCGTCGCTGTGGATCGTCCCGATCAGGTGGCCGTGATCGTCGAAGACTTGGGCCGCTTGAAGCTTGGAGATGTCGTTCGGGCTGGGGATGCGCGCGAACGCGTAAGCCACGAAGAAGAGAAGAACGAGCAGCGCGAGTGGTCCGAGGATGAGAAGGGCCACCCATTGCTTCCAACCACTCGGCCGGGGAAGGAAGCGGAAAAGCCGGCGCCGAGCGCGCCCCGAAGCGGCGCGCCCGGCCTTTCGCTTCCCTTTCTTCGTGATGGTCACTCGTATCCCGGGCCTATCCCTACCCGAGAATCGGCAACGGGTATCTCAGACAGGTCTAAGAACTTCGTAGGCGTGGCCGTCTGATCAGACGGCGTGCTTGTGTCCTGAGAGGTAGCTGCGAACCAAGTGGTTCCACGAGCACGAGGTGCAAACCTCGACCACGTAGCAGGCGAATTCCCCGAAACGCTCGCGCAGCTCGAGAAGATCCGAGCGCCTCCGGACGCGTCCGTTCTCCCTGCCTTTCAGCTCTTTCCCGTAGGTGTAGAAGAGCACCCGCAGCCCCGGTTGCTCGCAGATGGGACACGCTTCGCCGGTCTCTTCGCCGATGAACCTGGCGGCTCGCATCAGCTCCGGATGGGCGTCGCAGACGTCGGCCACCGAGCGAAGGCCGCTGCGAAGGTCTCTCAGCAGCGCCCTTCGGGCCATCCGGTAGTCGACGGTCGGCATGGTCGCGTCATTGTACCGAGCGGCCGCAAACCGGCCAGAATGGTTGCAGCCCGATCGTGCGTGTTGGTCGAAAAGACGAGTATTTGGCTTGCGTCGCGAAAACCGACGCCGACAACGGGCGGATCGGAACGGTGGCGTTTCCGGATCAGTCGGGTGACGACGACTTCACCCTCATCCAGATCGATCCTGCGCATTACGGCGAGGTGGGTTCGTCCCTCCGGAACTGGGTGGACCCACCGGGTCGACGGTCTCCATCGAAACGAGCACCGACGACATCCTTCTCTTGTCCGGGTACGGGCTGGGATTCTCGTTGCTCGACCAAACAAAGGGCGGCCGGGGATCCTGGCGGACGACACTCGGAACCGCATATTTCGCCGAGCTGCCCGCGATCTTCGGCGACAGCGGCAGGCCGGTCATCGAGGCGTCGACCCACAAGGCGCTCGGCATCGTGTCCGGCATCGGGGTGACCGTCCCTCCGTCAACACTGCTCGGGCCGACGGTGGAGGGGACCCTCAAGAGTCTTGCCTCGCACGGGTTCCCGGTCCAGCTCGTCACCGGCTAGCCTGCGGGAACCCGTCCGAACCGGGCCTTCCGGTCCAACTTGACCCTCCCCCGCTCCCCGCTACAATACTGGGTGCGATATATCGGTCCGATATATCGAACCGTGTGAACAAAGAAGGGGAATCGGTGCTTGAGCTTGCGGTTCTGGGTCTCCTGAAGGAGAAGCCCATGTACGGCTACGAGGTGAAAAAGCGCCTCGACGAGCGACTTGGGCATACCTGGAAGTTCTCGTATGGGTCGCTGTATCCGACCCTCAAGAAGCTGTCCAAGGCCGAGGCGGTCGAGATGGAGTTCCCCGACGGCGAGACGCTGACGAGGAAGAAGAAAATCGTCTACCGGATCACGCCGAAGGGCGAAACGATCTTCGAGGCCCTCCTCGACGAATCGGGTGCTTCCGCAACGGAAGACCGAGAAGCATTTATGTTGCGACTCGCTTTCTTCCGTTACACGAAGCCGGAAACCAGGCGCAGGCTGCTCGAGCGACGCCGCGGGTACCTGCAGGATCGCCTGGCGAAGATGAAGGAGTCACTGAAGACACTCCGTGAGCGCGTGGACGCGTACTCGCTCGAGCTCATGCAGTACGGCGCGAACGAGACCGAGCACGACATCCACTGGCTTGAAGGGATGATCGAGGCCGAGCGCAACGGAGCCAACGGAAGTCAACCCGGGACCGATCCATCACGGATCGGTGTGCTGAGGGGAGAAACCACATGAAGGAACGAAAAGTGCGGGTAGGGATCGTCGGGGCAGGGAACTGCGCGTCGGCGCTCGTCCAGGGCGTGCACTTCTACCACGACGCGGACCCGGCCGACGATGTGCCCGGCTTGATGCACATCGAGCTCGGCGGGCTTCACGTGCGCGACATCGAGTTCACGGTCGCGTTCGACGTGGACGCGAAGAAGGTCGGCCGCGACCTGTCTGAGGCGCTCGTCGCAGAGCCCAACAACACGATCAAGTTCGCGGACATCCCGCCGCTGGGCGTCGAGGTTCTCCGCGGGCCGACGCTGGACGGGCTCGGCCAGTACTACCGCGAGGTCATCACGGAATCGCCGGCGCCGGTGGTCGACGTAGCGGCCGCACTCCGTGAGACACAGACCGATGTCTTGGTTTCGTACCTGCCGGTCGGTTCGGAAGCAGCGGCGCGCTTTTACGCCGAGGCTGCCCTGCAGGCCGGAGTCGCGTTCGTGAACTGCATGCCGGTGTTCATCGCTTCGACACCCGAGTGGGCGCAGCGTTTCCGCGAAGCGGGTATCCCGATCGTCGGCGATGACATCAAGAGCCAAGTGGGCTCGACGATCATCCACCGAACCCTTGCCAAGCTGTTCGAGGACCGGGGCGTCAAGATCGAGCGCATGTACCAGCTGAACTTCGGCGGCAACATGGACTTCATGAACATGCTCGAGCGCGAACGCCTGATCTCGAAGAAGATCTCCAAGACGCAGGCGGTCACGTCGAACATCACGCAAGACATGCAGAAAGAGAACATCCACGTCGGCCCCTCCGACCACGTCCCGTGGCTCGAGGATCGCAAGTGGGCGCACATCCGGATCGAAGGGAAATCCTTCGGCGGGGTGCCGTTGACGGCAGAGCTCAAGCTGGAAGTGTGGGACTCGCCGAACTCCGCCGGCATCGTCATCGACGCTGTGCGTGTCGCGAAGCTCGCGTTGGAGCGAGGCATCGGCGGCCCGTTGATCGGCCCGTCCGCATACTTCATGAAGTCTCCGCCGGAGCAGTATCCGGACGAGGTCGCGCGACAGATGGTCGAGCGCTTCATCGCCGGCGAGCCTGCGATGAACGGCAACGGGAACGGAAACGGGAGCCGGAACGGCAACGGCAAGGTGCACCTGGATGCCGCCGAGCTCGCGAAGTTCGGAACCCACGCCCACTGACGAGATGAACGAGGGACCGGCCGGCCCGTCCGGTCCGGTCGCCTCCACTCGGTCCGGCAATCCGCAACGGTCCACCCGGGACCAGGTTCGACGGCTCTTCACCGCGAGCGGCTTCCGTCGATTTTTCGCGACCCGGATGATCTCGCAGCTCGGTGACGGCGTCTTCCAGCTGTCCGCCGGCGCGGTCTTGCTCTTCGACCACCCCGGTAAGAATCCCGCCCTGGCGCTGCTCGGCGTTTTCGCGGTGGCGTTGGTCCCCTACAGCGCGCTCGGCCCTTTCGTCGGCGTGTTCATCGATCGATGGGAACGTCGCAAGATCCTGACCTGGGTCCCCGTTGGGCGCGCGCTGTGCGCCGCGACGATCCCCGCTGCCGTTCTGCTCGGAAAGCGCGGCTGGGCCTTCTATCTGGTCGTGCTGGTCGTGCTCTCATCCAATCGGTTCTTCTTGGCGACGATGTCTGCGGTCCTGCCGCAGCTCGTGGAAGAGGACGACCTGCTCGTCGCGAACACCGTCGCGACGACCGGGGGGAGCATCGCCAACGTCGTCGGGCAGGGACTCGGCGCGGGGATCTCGGCCGTCACCGGCGGCACGTTCGCGTCGGCGGTCTCCAGCGTCGCTTTCGCCGGGAGCGCCGTGACGGCGCGCGCGGTCCCGGTCCACCGAGGTTTCACGCCCGAGCGCGGGCCCTTATTGCGTGAGCTGAAAGACGTCGTCGCCGAGATGGTCGACGGCGCGCGCATCGTCGCGCGCAACGCGCGCGTGGTCTACGCGCTCGCCGCGATCACGATGATCCAGCTGCTCGTCGGCGCGATGAGCGGCGTGCTCGTCTACTTCTTCATCCACGTCCTGCAGCTGAAGGTTGGTTCCGCCGCCTTCGTCCTCGGTGTGCTCGCTGCCGGAATCGGAGCCGGTGTGGTTCTCGTGCCGTTCATCGCCAGGCGCATGCGGCACGACCGGCTCGTTCCGTTGGCGTTCGCCGTCGGCGGTCTCGGCAACCTGATCGCTGCCCCGCACTTCTCGAAGCTGAACGCTCTGATCGGCACTGTCTTGGTTGGGATCTCGTACGCGCTCGCGAAGATCCCGGTCGACACCATCGTGCAGGAAGAGATGGCGGACATGGTCCGCGGCCGCGCCTTCTCGCTCTACGACATGATCTTCAACCTCGCCCGCGTCGTGGGGATCGGCGTGATCGGGTTCGCGTACGAAGAACACGCCGACAGCGGGATGCTCGTCTGGGGGATCGCCGGTGTTTTCTTCTTGGCTGCGTTTTCATTCGGTATGTGGGAAAGGAGTCGCGAGATGGGTCTCAAGGGGTGGTGGGCACGTCGAAAGAATCGCGGGCCGAAGCCGGAGGACATGCTCCAACCCGGCGAGATCGTGACCGTGCGCGCGTACGCAGGATCTCGGGCGGACGAGGAGCCGCGGGCGATCGTGGTCGGGGGGCACGAGGTGCCGATCCAAGCGATCGACTGGCGCGCGATCGTCGAGGAGTCGGGTCGGCGCGCGCGCGTTTTCGTCGTCCGAGCAGCCGGTCGCCGCGTCCGGCTCAGCCAGCACGAAGACGACACCGGGTGGCAGATCGAGCGGGTCGGACCGCTGCCGCAGGGGCCGGCTGACTAGTTACCCGCTCGGACACGTCGTCCCCCGAAAGTGCCTGGTCCGGGGCTGTTCCTCTTTCACGGACCGGTACGGGGCTCGTCGTACCCTTCGCGGAAGATGGCCCCTCGGGATCATCAAACGGACATCATTTGCTTCCGAGCGTCGTTGAAGAGGGTAAGGAGTTGCAAGGAGAGCGATGAAGCTCGGCCGCTACGTTCGCCCGTTGCGCACCGTCCGCACGCGCAAGCGTCCGCACGTCGCCTTCGTTCTGTCGGGGGGCGGCGTCCTAGGCGCGGTCCAGGTCGGCCAGCTCCGCGCGCTGATCGAAGCAGGAGTGGTCCCCGACGTGCTCATCGGCACGAGCGTGGGTGCGCTCAACGCGGCCGCGATCGCAGCCGATCCGAC
>VAWS01000115.1 GCA_005884515.1 Actinomycetota bacterium | reverse complement strand
AAGGTCTAACCCGCGGGGTTCCGTCCGCCCACCGAAGGCCTTGAGTAGTCTCGTCGTGGATGACCGCCACGGTGGAAGCGGGAGCGAAGAAGGGCCCCTCCACGCTCCTCGTCGTCGGGTTGCTCGCCCTCCTCGCCGCCTTGGCCGCCGGCGGGGCAGGTGTGCTCGTGCGGTATCAACCGCTCAGCCCCGGGAGCAGCGGCCAGTCGCCTCAGGGGAGCAAGGAAGTCGCCTCGACGGACTCGTCCGACGGTCGCTCGACCTATCTCGTTCAGTACGAGGACGGTCGAACGACCTCCTACGGGTTCTCGATCCGGAACGACGGACGGTGGGGCATCACGGTCGTTGGGTTCGGCGGATCCGAGCAAGCCGGAGGGCTGCTCGATCATTTCGTCTATCGCTTGAGCGACACGGGGTTCACCGTGGATCAAGGAGCGTTCAAGGCCTTCGCGCTTGGTCCCGGGAGGGAGCGCTCGATCATGGTGACGGCCCGCTTCGCGAACTGCGAGTCCTATATCGCGCTCGCAGGCGTGATCTACGACCACGTAACCGTTCGTTACAAGACGTTGGGCATGGCGCGCACGACAGAAGTGCCGCTCGGGATCAAAGTGGAAGTGGTATCGCCGGCCAACGCGAACTGCCCGCGCCCGCGCGCCGCGTAGGCACGGGCGCGCGCACCAGTTACGAGTCCGACTTGAACTCCTGGTTCCAGCCGGGGTTCCATTCGGAGGTCCACTCCGGCCGCTCGACGAAGTCTGGGTTCACCTTCGGCGGAGCCGCCGGCGGAAGGTGCTCGGCCTCTTTCGCCGGCGGATCGGCCGGCTTCGCGTCGGGGTCGTACGGCCTCCAGACGCCGTCGGGGCCGACGATCCACGTGTCGACGGATGGATTGTTCTCAGACGCGTGAAGCAGAGCGGGTGCGGCCGTCTGCGGCTCCCACGTCTCGCCGAGGTAGCTCCAACGCATCCACGTCCCGTCCGGGTTGCGACGCCATCGCGCGCCCGCCACGGGGAGGTCCGACATCGTGATGGAAGCCGCCGAGGGCTGCTCGAACTCGGCCATGCGGGCCTTGCGACGGCCCTCCATCCACTGACGAAGAAACATGCTGGTAAGGCCCATAGCGGCTCAATGATAGCCCGGGCCCGGGCAAGTTCAATGGTGCATGAACCCGGTTTTCGGGTGGCTCAGTTAGAGTGAAAGCCATGGGTTACCAGACGATTCTCGTCGAGCGGCATGGGCTGGTGGAGCTCGTCACGATGAACCGGCCCGAGGTTCGAAATGCGCAGAACACGGCGCTGATCACCGAGCTGGATGAGGCGATGCGCGCGGCCGACGACGACCCTGCGGTCAACGTGATCGTGCTGGCCGGGGCAGGCAAAGACTTCTCTGCCGGACACGACCTGAAGGCGTACGTCGGCGAGGCGCCGAGTGACGAGTGGCACGAGAAGCGTAAGACCCCCGAGGGCAAATTCGAGCACGAGCGCAAGATGTACTTCGAGAAGTGCCTTGCGATCCGGGACCTAACCAAGCCGACGATCGCGATGGTGCAAGGGCACTGCGTCGCGGCGGGGCTGATGCTCGCAGCGATGTGCGACCTTATCGTCGCGTCGGACGACGCGGTGTTCCAGAACCCCGTGCTGCGCATGACCGGTGCCGGCGTCGAGGTGCTTGCCGAGCCCTTCGGGATCGGCTTCCGCAAGGCGAAAGAGTTCCTGTGGACCGGCGATGAGATCGACGCGCAGGAGGCCTGGCGACTCGGGTTGGTGAACCGGGTGGTTCCCACAGGGAAGCTCGAAGAAGAGACCGTGGCGCTGGCGGAGCGGATCGCCAAGATCCCGCCGAGCACTGCGCAGAACGTGAAGCGCTCCATCAATCACGCCCAGGATCTAGGAGGCTTCCGGAGCGCGCTCGAGTATCACTTCATGGTCCACCAGTTCCAGCACAACACGAAGACTGCGCTGGACGCGCTGGCTGCTCGACAGGTGAAATCGTCGATGAAAGAGGTCTTCAAGGACCGCGACGAGCAGTTCAAGAAGTGATCGATACCGAGCGGCTTATTCTCCGGCGCTTCACGATGGACGACCTGGATGAGCTTGCCGAGATCTTCGCCAAACCCGAGGTTTATTGGTTCAACGCTCGGCGCGGCCTGACCCGCGAAGAGACCGAAACGATGATCAAGGAACGGTTCATCGGTCTGTGGGAAGAGCAAGGTTTCGGGCACTTCGCCGTCATCCGAAAGTCGGACGAGCGGCTGCTCGGATACACGGGTCTGGCGATCCCGCGCTTCCTGCCCGAAGTGCTGCCGGCGGTTGAACTTGGGTACCGCTTCGATCCCGATGCGTGGGGCCAGGGGTACGCAACCGAGGCCTCGGCGGCGTCGTTCGACTACGGATTCGAAACGGTCGGGTTGGAGCGCATCATCGCGATCTATCACATCGAAAACACGCGTTCCGGACGCGTGATGGAACGACTGGGGATGCGCGTCGAGCGCGACACGGTTGATCCCGCCGACGGTGCTGCGCTTCGCGTGTACGAGATCTTCCGCGACGAGTGGCGCGCGCGAGGACGCAAGTCCTAACCGAATCGTAGTTACTTCGAGCGGCAGTGTTTGCCGCAAATTCCTATTTCAATCGCGCGCGTGTCCGAGTGCGCGCGCGAGTCCCCTATAGACAGTTACTTGAGTCCTAAGAGATTTGGCACCGGCGCATCATGTTCGGTGCGTGACCGCTCCTTACCCTGTGCACACATCGTTACAAGTCTCGCCTGGGGGTTTTACGACTCGGCAATAACCGCCGAGCAGCAGCAGGGGGTGATGGGGCTCTAGGGGGAGTTGCGCGGGCGACTCCAGATCAAGGCCCGCGAATCAGGGGATTTGCAGATGTTTGTTCCGTCGTGCGCGCTGCATGGGGTGGCGCAACCGCTCGGGAACGACCCGGGCGGAAGGTAGTGGAAGAGAAAGGGAAGAGGAAATGAAGAAATTGCTGAGCACCAAGAAGCGCATCGCCATGGCGGCGGGCCTTCTCGTCGTTGCCATCGGGGCTTCGGCCGCGTTCGCGTACTGGACGGCGAGTGGCACGGGCAGCGGCAACGCGACCGCCGGTACCGACAGCGGCGTGAAGATCCAGAACGTGGCATTCGACGGCACGCTCTATCCAGGGACGACCGTCAATGTCTCGTTCGACATCCTGAACAACTCATCCAGCACGCCCGTCAAGGTGGGCAAGGTCGTAGCAGACCAAGGGACGTTTGACGCGGTTCACAGCACCTACGAGTGGCCAGCCGGTATCGAGATCGACTCGACGCACGCAACGGCCGGCTGCTTGGTGGGCGACTTCGTCTACACGGCTCCTGCGGCCTACAACCACGAGATTGCGGCGAGTGGCGACTACGTCGTGTCGGCTCCGGACGGTGGCACGCTCAAGATGAATGACACCAGTTCCAACCAGGATGCCTGCAAGACGGCGACGGTCACGCTGCACCTGAAGGTCGACAACAGCGCCATTTAGTTCCATTTGGGAGGGGCGAGCATTGCTCGCCCCTCCCTCAGCAACATCCACCCCAACGCAACAAGCACAAGCAACACCGCACCACTCGAGATGGACTCAAGGACAGAGAGAGAAGCGATCAGGATGAGGCGATTCAAGACAGCAGCACGGACCACGAAGGCCTTCGTGGTCCTGCTTGCCGTCCTCGCCTTGGGATTGTTCGGCGTGGGCATGTTCGCCTTCGCTGCGCCGAGCTTGCCGGCTCCGACGATCTCGGCTCACCCTGCGAACCCAACCAACGTAACCACAGCAACGTTCACCTACACCGACAGCAGCAGCATCAGCTCGTTCCAGTGCTCGATCGACGGCTCCGGGTTCTCGCTCTGCGGCACGACGAGGCCGAGCACGAAGTCATATCCGGGCCTTGCGCCGGGCGCGCACCAATTACAAGTGAAGGCGGTATCGGGCTCGCAGACGAGCAGCCCGACGTCCTACTCGTGGACGATCGACACAACGGCCCCGTCCGTGGTGTCGATCAACCGAGTGGGTGCGACGCCGACGAACGCGTCTTCCGTTTCATGGACGGTCACGCTCAACGAATCCGTTCAAGGCGTAGACGCTTCCGATTTCTATCTCGTGAACAGCGGCCTGACGTCACCCTCGATCACGGCGGTCGGTGGTACGGGCTCGACGTACACGGTAACCGCGAACACGGACGGCACGGTTCCGTCCGGGTCGCTCGGTCTCAACCTCCAAAACAACGGGTCGATCCACGATCCGGCCGGCAACGTTCTCGGCTCTTCGAATGGACGGACACGGAATCCAGTGTCGTCTTCCAGTGCTCGCGCGAGAATGGGCCCTGGCAGCCCTGCTCCAGCCCTCTCACGTACACCGCCGACAGCGGCAACAACGGCCTGCACCAGTTCGCCGTGAGAGCTGTGGACTCGGCGGGCAACATCTCGTCTGCCGCGAGCTGGTCGTGGAAGGTCAACAACATCGGGTTCACGGTTACGGGCAACGCCCCGACGCTCTACCCGGGAGTGTGGAACAAGATTCCGGTCAAGATCACGAACCCGAACCACTTCACGATCTACATCACCTCGTTGACCGTTGGCGTCTCTTCGAGCCCCGCAAACTGCGCGGCGCCTGACAACATTGAGACTCAGGCGTCTCCGGCGACGTCGTCGAATACCTTCGCTGTGCCGTCGCAGGCCACCAACTGGCCCGTACCAGACGCGTATCAGCCGCAGATCCGGCTGAAGGATCTCCCGCTCACGAACCAGGATCTCTGCAAGACGGCATCCTTCAGCCTTTCCTACGGCGGGACGGCGACCAAGTGATCGCGCGCCGGAGGAGACTGACCGTCGCCGCCAGCGCGATGCTGATCATCGGCTTCGCGGTCGCAGCCTGGGCTTACTTCACAGCGGTCGGTACGGGTTCGGGCGATGCGACGACCACGACTTTGGCCAGCCCCGCACCCGTCACCGCTTCGGCGAGTGGCACAGGCGCCGCCGTGTCGTGGGGCTCGGTCGCTTCGCCTTCGGGCAACGCCGCAGAGGTCAGCTACACCGTTACGCGAAGCACGGATGCGTCGACGTGGGTGGCTGCAGGCGGCACGTGTGCAGGGACGCTCGGTTCGGCGACCACCTCGTGCACCGACTCGCCGGCGTCGTCGGGGGACTACTACTACCGCGTCACCGCAGCGTTCCGGAGCTGGACCTCTCAAGCTCAAACGAGCGGCACGGTGCACGTCACGG
>VAWS01000020.1 GCA_005884515.1 Actinomycetota bacterium | reverse complement strand
GAGCGTGAAGACCCCACCGACCTGAGATGCTCCCCGCTCCGGGTTAACACCGAGGTCGATGCGCTGCGACGTGATCGCATAGCCCTCGCTTGCGAACGGGTGCGTACCCGATACGAAGAAGCCTTGCGCGTCGCGGAACGCGCTCTGCGCGACGAGGACGAGTCCACCGCCGGCCGCAAGGGCCAGGCCCAGGATCAATCCGAGCGAGCCGACGACGATCAATACGATCTTCCCGGCACTCATGCCGGATGGTGTCCGGCTCGCCATCCTTAGCCCCACGCTCGAAACGTCCACACCAATCATATGCTTGCAGATGCGATGGGAGCCGGTCGATTTCATCTGGCGCAAGCCAACATTGCGCGCGTGCGCGCACCGGTCGACTCGCCGGAGCTCGCGTCCTTCATGGAGCTGCTCGATCCGATCAACGCGATTGCCGACGCGAGCCCGGGCTTCGTCTGGCGGCTCCAGACCGAGGAGGGAAACGCGACGTCATTGAACGTGTTCGGCGACGCGTCGATGCTTGTGAATATGTCGGTCTGGGAGGACGTCGCGTCGCTACGGGCCTTCGTCTACCAGACGCAGCATCTCGAGGTCTTCAAGCGCCGCGCTGAATGGTTCCACGCTCACGTGGAGGCGCACCTCGCGTTGTGGTGGATCCCTGCGGGCGGAATCCCGAGCGTCGCCGACGCCGAGGAGCGCGTCTCGCACGTGCGCGCGCACGGCCCAACGCCGTACGCCTTCACATTCACATCGGTCTTCGAACCGACCGGCGCGCCGGCTTAGCCCGCCTCTCCCCGTCCCGCGCGCAAGTACACAGCCGACGCTTTGCCGAGCAACGCCAGGCGGCTGCCGACCGCGTCACCGAGCTGGGTGAAGAAATCCATCTCCTTCTTCAGCTCACCCGACGCGCTCGCGACGGTGAGCACCCCGTCCGGACGGAAGCCGCCGGGGATCGGAGCCGACACCCACGACCCAACGCCCTCGTAGACGACGTCCTCGGTCAGCTCTTTCAGGCGCGCGCGCGGCCCGCACACGACGCCGTGCTCCAGCACGACGTCAAGGAAAGAAGTGGACGATGCGCGCATCCGGACTCCCGGAAGGATGCTCGACGGATGCGCGCACCACGCCCCGACGACGATCACCTCGTTCGACTGCGCGAGGTACATGCGCACGTTGACGCGCGAGATATGGAACATCGCTGAAAGTGCTAGGGCGAGACGATTGACCGCGCGGTCGACGTTCGTCGCGGATTGGACTGCTTCGATCGAGCGGTGCAGCGTCGCCGTGCTCTGCAAGACGGTAGGCATGCCGAACTCCTCTCGGAATCCCAGGCATCCCTGCGGTGATGAGCCCGCTCGGCGCCTCTCCCAAGCGCCGCCCGTTCGTGACCACTCCGCACAGAAGTTAAATCTCACGCTATGCGGTCAAACCCTAGTTGCCAATTGCCTCTTTTGTAAACACCCCCATCGGAAAGCGCAGAACTTTTGCATCTGACGGTCCGTCAGGAAACAATGTCTCATGCCTGCGCCCGCCGTCGAAGGCTTCTTCACGACCGATCCCGAGCCCGCCTTGCTCGGCACCCGCTGCTCGGACTGCGGCACCTACCACTTCCCCGCCGAGACCTTTTTCTGCCGCAACCCCGCCTGCTCGGGGACCACGCTCGAGCAGGTCACGCTCAGCAGCCGCGGCACGGTCTGGAGCTGGACGATGAACCGCTACGCAGCGCCGCCACCCTTCCCTCAGACAGAAGCGTTCGAGCCCTACGGCGTTGCGGCGGTGGAGTTGGCCGAAGAGCGGATGATCGTGCTCGGCATGCTCACCGGAGATTTCGAGACGTTGAAGATCGGCGATGAGGTCGAGCTGTTGGTCGAACCACACGTCGACGGCGAGACACTGATCTGGAAATGGAAGCCCGTCGCATGAGCAAAGACGTCGCGGTTCTCGGCGCCGGCATGCACCCTTGGGGCAAGTGGGGGCGCAACTTCGTCGAGTACGGCGTCCACGCCGCGCGCGCAGCGCTGGCCGACGCCGGCGTCGACTGGCAAGACGTGCAGTTCATCGCCGGCGGCGAGACGGTGCGCAACGGCTACGCGGGTTACGTGGCCGGGTCGTCGATCGCGCAAGCGCTCGGGTGGTCGGGCGCGCGCGTCGCAACGGCGTACGCCGCGTGCGCGTCGGGCGCGTCGGCCATCGACATCGCGCGCGCGCGCATCCTGGCGGGCTTGTGCGACGTCGCGCTGGTGGTAGGTGCCGACACGACGCCCAAAGGCTTCCTCGCACCGAGCGGGGGCACGCGCACGCAAGACCCCGACTGGTTGCGGTTCTTCTTGCTCGGCGCCACGAACCCAACGTACTTCGCGTTCTACGCGCGCCGGCGGATGGAGCTGTACGGCTCGACCGAGAAGGACTGGGCCGCGGTCAAGATCAAGAACGCTCGCCACGGGTTGAGCAACCCGAACGCGCGCTACCGCAAAGAGGTGACCGAGGAAGAGATCCTCGCGTCGGCGATGGTGAGCGAGCCGCTGCGGCTGCTCAATATCTGCACGACGTCGGACGGCGGCGCCGCGGTGCTATTGACGAGTCTCGAATACGCGCGCAAGAAGGGCATCAGCGATCCGGTGAAGGTCAGCGCCGTATCGACCGTGACGCCAAGGTTCCCCAAGACCGTTATCGATCTTCCCGACATCGCGACCGACTCTGCCGCTGCGGCCGCACCGCCGGAGCTAACGTTCCGAGATTCCATCGCGGCCGCGGCGTACGAGGAGGCCGATCTCGGACCCGAAGACCTCGACCTCGCCGAGGTGTACGACCTCTCGACCGCCTTGGAGCTGGACTGGTACGAGAACATCGGCCTGTGCAAGGAAGGCGAGGCCGAGCGGCTGATCCGCGACGGCGACACGACGCTCGGCGGGCGCATCCCAGTCAATCCTTCGGGCGGGCTCGCATGCTTCGGAGAAGCCGTGCCGGCACAGGCGATCGCGCAGGTCTGCGAGGTCACGTGGCAGTTGCAGGGGCGCGCGCAGGGAAGACAGGTCGAGGACGCGAACGTTGGACTAACTATCAACCAGGGGCTCTTCGGTCACGGCTCGTCCGTGATCCTGACGAAATGAGGACCGATGGCTGAGGCATACATCGTCGAAGCGTGCAGGACCGCAGTCGGGAAGCGCGGCGGCTCGCTGTCGCAGGTTCACTCCGCGGACCTCGGCGCGCACGTCTTGAAGGCTGTCGTCGAGCGGTCGGGTGTCGACCCGAACGCAGTCGAGGACGTGATCTTCGGCTGCATCGACCAGCTCGGGATGCAAGCGGGCGACATCGCGCGCACGGCGTGGCTCGTCGCCGGTTTCTCCGAAGACATCCCCGGCGTGACGATCGACCGGCAGTGCGGCTCGTCGCAGCAAGCGATCCACTTCGCCGCGCAAGGCGTGATGAGCGGCACGCAGGACATCGTCATCGCCGGAGGCGTGCAGAACATGTCGACGATCCCGATCGGCTCCGCCGGGCGCGCGGGCAAACAGATGGGCTTCCCGTCGGCGTTCCACGACTCGCCCGGCTGGGTGAAGCGGTACGGCACCGAGCCGGTCTCGCAGTTCCACGGCGCCGAGTTGATCGCCGAGAAGTGGAACATCAGCCGCGAGGACATGGAAGTGTTCGCTTTGGAATCACACCGGCGCGCGCGCCAAGCGCAAACGGAAGGCCGCTTCGAGCGAGAGATCGCTCCGCTCGGCGACTTCAAGGTCGACGAAGGCCCGCGTGACACCTCCTTGGAGAAGATGGCGTCGTTGCCGCTGCTCGAGGGCGCGAAATACTTGACGGCCGCTGTGTCGTCGCCGACGAACGACGCGGCGTCGGCGTTGCTGATCGCGTCCGAGAAAGCGGTCAAGGAGCACGGCCTCAAGCCGCGCGCGCGCATCCACCATGTCAGCGTGCGAGGCGCCGATCCGATCTACATGCTGACCGGGCCGATCAACGCGACCGAGTACGCGCTGAAGAAGACCGGCATGTCGCTCGACGACATCGACCTGGTCGAGATCAACGAAGCGTTCGCGCCGGTGGTGCTGGCGTGGCAGAAGGAGACGGGCGCCGACCTGAACAAGGTGAACGTCAACGGCGGCGCGATCGCGCTCGGGCACCCGATCGGCGCGACCGGCGGCCGCTTGATGACGACGCTGCTGCACGAGCTCGAGCGAACCGGCACGCGCTACGGCTTGCAGACGATGTGCGAAGGCGGCGGTCAAGCGAACGTGACTATCATCGAA
>VAWS01000019.1 GCA_005884515.1 Actinomycetota bacterium | reverse complement strand
CGTCGCGGCGAGCCTCGACACAGTCACCGAGCACCACATCGGACGCGTGCTTACCGAAGAGCTGGCCGGTCGCACGCGCTTGATCGTGGCGCAGCGCGTGTCGACGGCCGCGCGCGCCGACCTCGTGATCTGGCTCGAGGACGGCCGGGTCCGCGCCGTCGCCCCGCACCGAGAGCTGTGGACCGATCCCGAGTATCGCGCCGTGTTCGAGCACCTCGCCCCCGCACAGGACGGTTCGGCATGACGTCCGAACGGAAGGCCGTGCGCCGCATCCTGCGCGAGTCGTTGCGCGGGCGCGCGCGCGACGTGACGTGGCTGGCGATCTGGTCGCTCGTCCAAGCGCTTCCGGCGTTCCTGTCCGGCCGCTTGATCGCGACGTCGATCGACCACGGGTTCTTGCGCCACCGGCCGGCAACCGGGATCGCGTGGCTCGCATTGCTCGGAGTCGGCGTCGTCGCCGGTGCGTGGGGAACGCGCCAATCGCTGAGCCGCCTCGCGGCGATCGTCGAGCCGTTCCGGGACGAGCTCGTCGGGCGCGCGGTCCGGGGTGCGCTCGAGCGGTCGGTCGTGCGTGGCGCCGGGGCCGACACGGCAGCCGTCGCGCGCCTCACGCAGCATGTCGAGATCGCGCGCGAAGCGTTCGCCAACGTCCTCATCGTTGTGCAGGGGTTCCTCGTCACGACGGTCAGCGCGCTGCTCGGCCTCCTGACGTTGATGTCGATCATCCTGGTGCTCGTTGTGCCGCCGCTCGTCGTGGCCCTGACGGTGTTCGCGTTCGCGCTCGGCCCGATGGCCGCGCGCCAGCGTGAATCGATCCTCGCGGATGAGGGCATCGCCGAAACCGCTGCAACGTTCTCGAGCGGCCTGCGCGACGTCGCCGCCTCCGGCGCGGAGGACGTCGTCGCCGGCGCCATTGGCCGCCACATCGACGAGCAAGCGCGCGCAACGGTCGCGCTCGCCAAGCTGACGGCAGCGCGAACGGCGATCGTCGCGATCGGAGGGTGGCTGCCGGTGATGCTCATCCTCGCGAGCGGCTCGTGGTTGCGCGCGCACGGCGCGACGCCTGGCGTGATCATCGGCGCGCTGACCTATGTGTCGCAGGGCGTGCACTCGGCGCTGCAAACGTTGGTGCGTGGCCTCGCGAACACGGGGCTGTGGCTGATGGTGACGCTGCGGCGGATCATCCAGACGACGACGCCCGAAGAGCGCGCGGAACCCATGGTCGAAACGTTGGCGGCAGCGACCATCGGCATCAGGCTGTCGAACGTGACCTTCGCGTACGGCCCGCACGCGATGCCGGTGATCCGCGCGGCAGATCTGAGGATCGACCCGGGTGACCACATCGCGATCGTCGGCCCGAGCGGCATCGGCAAGTCGACGCTCGCCGACCTGATCACCGGGGTGCTGGTGCCGCAGGAGGGCATGGTGCTCGTCGACGGGATGCCGACCGCACGTGCCGATCCTGCGGCATTGGCGTCCCGACGTGTGTTGATCCCGCAGGAGGCATACGTCTTCTCCGGGACACTCCGCGAGAACCTCACGTATCTGCGGGACGATTGCTCGGACGAGGATCTCGACGCGTCCGTGAACGCCCTCGGCGTGCGATCCCTCGTCACCCGGCTCGGTGGCTACGACGCGACCCTCGATCCCTCAACGTTGTCGGGGGGAGAGCGCCAACTGATCACGCTCGCGCGCGCGCACGTTTCGCGCCCGCCGACGATCGTCCTGGACGAGGCGACGTGCCATCTCGATCCGGGTACCGAAGCCCGTGTCGAGCAGGCGTTCCGCAACCGGGGCGGCACGCTCATCGTCGTCGCGCACCGGATCAGCTCGGCGATGCGCGCCAAGCGGATCGTCGTGCTCGACGGCGAAACGATGGACGTGGGCTCACACGCCGAGCTGCTCGAGCGGTCGACGCTGTACCGGGACCTCGTCGGCCTATGGGATCCGGGCATTCCGGTACCCGGCGACGTCGCTCCTATCGATCTCCCAGGTGTTTCTTAGGTTCGTGTGGTTCACTGAATGGGCTCGATGGACCTGAGCCGGGGGAATCCGGTTCCGCCGGCGCCGCGCGGGGGGGCGCGCACGCCTTGGTTCGTCGTCGCAGGCATCTTCGCCGCCGGTCTCATTGCGGGCCTGGTGATCTCACAGCTGAACGTCGCGGGCGCGCAGACGCCATCGCCGAGTGCGAAGGGCAAGCTGTATCGCGGATTCGGTCACGGTTTCGGCCACAAAGGCTTCGGCTTCGGTGGCGCGCTTCACGGACAGTTCACCGCACCAGCGCCGAACGGCGGCTTCCAAACGATCCTGGTGCAGCGGGGAACCGTGGAGTCGGTAAGCGGCTCGTCGATCACCGTGAAGAGCGAGGACGGGTACACGCACACGTACAGCGTGGACAACAACACGCTCGTTGCTGCCGGTAACAACGGCATCGCGGATGTGGCGAACGGCGACACAGTGCGCGTGCTCGCGGTTGGGAACGCGGCAAAAGAGATCGTCGACGCGACGAAAGTGCAGAGCCTGCGGCAGAAGTACTGGGGCCACAACCACAAGAACGACGAAACGCCGGAGCCGAGCGGCTCGCCTACCGCGTCGAACACCTCGACAAACGCTTAGGGAAACCGTTCCACTGCCCGAAAGTACATACCGCCTTGTACTTTGCGCGAGCTAGGTTTACCGGATGAGGCGCGCAGCTGTCACCCTCAGCATCGCTCTCATCTCACTCGGTCTGTCGAGCATCCCTGCGCGCGCGGCTTCCATCGACGGTGCACCGCAGATCAAAGGCCTTCAGTTCGACACGTCATCCGTCTCGGTCTTCGGCCTGAATGTCGCAACCGTGAAGGTATCCGTGCACCTGACGGACGGCGACGGCGTGGACGACTCCGTCAACGATGCAAACAGCCTTCTGCCAACCCCGTTCATCACTATTCAACACATCGCGCCCCCTCTGGGGGTCGACGACAGTCAGATCGCGTTCCTCACGCTTGCATCCGGAACAATTTACGACGGCTGGTGGCAAGGGAATGTTTACGTCCCCTCGCATTACAACGGGGAGATGCACGCGGCCTTTGTTGAGGCATACGACACGCAGTACAACCTTCTTCAAGGTGATCCGGCCTCGAGCGGCTTCGATCCGCATTTCTCCATCACTGGGACGCATCGCCCGGACTTCTGCTGTCCGGTCGTCAAGACGGCGACGACCGATTCCAACGGCTACTGGGGTGTCACGCTCACCAACAACCAGATCCCACTGAATATCGGCGCAACCGTCTTAGGACCTTCGGCGGACACTCTGCAAAGACGCTTCTTCGTCGTCTCGAACTGGAAAGTGTCGCGCATGTGGTGGGCGGTGTGGGCAAAGCCATCCGCCTCTCGCCTGCGCCTCGGCTCGACGACGACTGTGTATGGCTCGGTTGCCCCGGCCGCTGCATCGGTCGCCGAACTCCAGCGGCTCGTGTCCGGCGTTTGGAAGACGGTTGCGCAAGCGCCAGTTCATTCGAGTGGGCGCTTCTATCTCACAGCGCATCCACCGAGCAGGGGTTATCAGCGCTATCGAGTTGAGATCCCGGGGAGCTACGGGTTCGTCACGACTGCAACGAGGCCATTCACGATCTACGTCTACTAGCCGCGGTTCCAGGCCAACACTCAGCTCTCCATTTATCCTTCTCCCATGGCGAGGGCGCGCGCCTCTGATTCTGCTGCCCGCGAGTGGCCGCCCGTTTCCTACTGGCTGAAGGTCACCCTCGGCGTCATCGCTCTCGTCGCGCTCGCAAAGGCGGTCGTCATCCTGAGGCAAGTCCTCATCCTGATGGGCGTCTCGATGATCCTGGCGATCGGCTTCCAGCCGACGATCGCGTGGTTCGAACGCAAGGGCGTCAAGCGAGGTCTCGCCGTCGCGATCATGGCGCTGAGCGCGCTCGTCGTGATCGGTGGGTTCATCGCCCTTGTGGTGCCGACGATCATCCATCAGGTACGCGAGCTGATCGACAAGGCACCCGACTACGTCAGGCGCGCGCAAAACGGCAACAGCTTCATCAGCGACCTGAACCAGCGCTTCGATCTCACAACCAAGCTGCACGACCTCGCCGGCAAAGCGCCGTCGACCGCGCTGAATCTCTTCAAGACCTTCGGCTCATTCGTGTTCAACACACTGACGGTGTTGATCTTGACGCTGTACTTCACGTCCGCTTTGCCGCGCATCCGAGCAGGCGTCGCGAGGCTGCTCACACGACGGGAACGGGAACGCTTCGAGCTGATCCTCGCAGAGTCGACGCAGCGCGTCGGCGGCTACATCATCGGGAACATCGTCATCAGCATCATCGCCGGGTTCGCGTGCTTCGTGTTCCTGCTCATCATCGGAGTGCCGTACCCGGCTGCGTTGGCGTTCTGGGTCGCGTTGACCGACCTCATCCCGACGGTGGGCGCGATCCTGGGCGCGGTCGTCGCCGGCGTCGTCGCGATCTTCACCGGTATCCCGCAACTGATATTCGTGATCATCTACTTCATCGTGTACCAACAGGTCGAGAACTATCTGATTGCCCCGCGCGTGATGAAGAAGGCGGTCGAGATGAGCGCGGCTGCGGTGATCGTGTCGTTGCTGATCGGTGGAAGCCTGGCGGGTCTGGTGGGCGCCCTGCTCGCGCTGCCGGCGGCGGCGATCATCAAGATCAGCTTCAAATACCTCTACCTCGAAGAGCGCGAAGAGGCCGTCGCGGCCGAGGACGCCGGCGGGTAAGAGGGCGGAGGCGCTGGGCAGACCTCCGCTATGTCCCAGACACTGGCACCACCCTAGTAGCGGACGCGAACGCACTGCGAACACTCGCGGTCTGAAGAACGATCAGATCGCAGCTTTGGCCCTTCGTCTCACCTTGCGGTTGATGCGAGCCATCGCTTCACCCAGAGTGCGGTGCGCGGTTCTTGTGGCGTCGACTACTTTCTTGACGTAGAGCCAATCGATCTCTTCGTACCGCGCGACTGCGATCACTACAGCGCCTTGGAACGCCTGGTCACTTTCCGACTCCGTCGCGGTCGCTTGGCGCACTCGATCGAGATACAGGTCGTCGACCCCGATGATCCTGACGCGTGCAGCAGCTATCTCGAAAATCGTGGTCCTTTCTGGGTCACCATCGATCGCCGCCTCCGGGAACTCAACTGCAACGTTCGTCCGGTCGTGAACCCAGTGGCGTCCAGAACGAACGAATCCAAGCTTGCGGAGCTCATCGGCGTCTCGACCCGTGACGGGCGCGCAGAGGTCTAGATCCGTCGGTCTGTACAGCGGCGCGGTGTAGTAGTCCTGAGCGGTACCGCCTACCACGACCGGCTCGGTCGAAAGGATCTGAGTTATGGCCGCTCCGACTAGAAGGAACTGGCGATTACGATCGGGTTCGGCTCGTGCGGCCCGCAGCAGCCGTCTTGCTTCCTCGGCCTTCACGCTTCATCTCCTCCCTCCGGAGGGAACGCTGCTCTGCAGGCGTGGGATCCCTGTCCCAGGGATCGAAGCGGTAGTCGCCGATGGCTCGAGCCAATCGCTCATCTCTCGCTACCGTGAGCCGACCTGTGGGAACCACAGCGATCGAGCCCATGCGGATCGTCTCGCCCGTCGCAGCAGTGATCCGTTCGATCAAGTCCAGGGATGGCTCGACGAGGCCCGATTCGGCCCGAGCAAGCGCAGGCTGAGAAGTCCCCACCTTCCTCGCAAGAGCAGCCTGCGTCAGGCCCGCGTTCGTTCGAGCCCTCCGAAGCGCCAGTCCAATCTCAGCTTTCGTCATGCTTATATCGTAACTGATATGTCAATAGCGCGTTGCGCTGGTAGTTCATGCCTCCTCTTATATCCTATCTGCCATATCCTGCAGGGAGCAAGTGGGCTGCAATAGCCTTCCCTCTCGTGGAGTTCTGGGATCAGCACGGCTTCGCCACGCGGTTCGAGTGGGGACCTGAAGGCGCGCGCCTTCTCGCAGATTCCTCCGATGTGATCGTCGTGGTCGACGTCATCTCCTCGACCACATGCATCACGATCGGCTGCGAGCAGGGCGCGCGCATCTACCCCTACCGCTTCAAGGACGCGTCGGCCGCCGACTACGCGAAGTCATTGGGAGCATCCCTCGCGGTCCACCGCGAGGGCGTGAACGACGAGCATCCCTACTCGCTCTCCCCCGGCACGTTCCTGAAGGCGAAGCCCGGCGAGAGCATCGTCCTGCCTTCGCCCAACGGAGCGACGATCGCGCTGGCCGCGTCCGCCGTCGGCAAGCCCGTGTTGGCCGGATGCCTGCGCAACGCGTCGGCCGTCGCGCGCGCGGCGCGCGCGCTGGGCGAAACGATCACCGTCGTCGCCGCCGGCGAGCGCTGGTTCATGTCCGACGACTCGTTGCGGCCGGCGCTGGAGGATCAGGCCGGCGCGGGAGCGATACTGGCGCCGCTCGAGGGCCGCTCGCCGGAGGCCGACGGCGCCCTTGCCGCGTTCCGGGACGCGCGCGACGACATGCTGCAGCGGTTGATGAACAGCTCGAGCGGCCGTGAGGTCGGCGCGCGCGGCTTCACCCGGGACGTCGAGCTGGCCGCCGAGATCGATGTCAGCCAGACCGTCCCGATCCTGCAGGACGGAGCCTTCGTGCGCGCAGTCGGTTGAGCGGTCGCAGAACCGTTGCATTAGTCGTTTTGAGCGCAGCCTTGTTGTCGTCGGCCGTCGTCACCGTGCGCTTCGCGACGTCGGACTGGGACGCCTCGATGTTCGTGCGCGCGGGCAACGTGTACGGGGATCCCGCGCAGACGCCGAAGAGCCTCAGCGTGATCCACGGGATCGGGTACGACGGGCAGTTCTACTACCGCCTGGCGCTGGATCCGTTCAGCGGCGCGCGAACCAAGTTCGGGATCACCCTGGACAAGCCCGGGCGTCGCCAGCAACGGATCCTGTACCCGCTGCTCGCGTGGATCGTCAGCGGAGGCGGGAACGCGAGCGCCGTCCTGTGGGCGCTCATCATGATCAACGCGATCGGTCTGGTGCTGATCGCGTGGGTGGGGACGGCGCTGGTGCGCACGATGGGCCGGTCGCCGTGGTGGGGTCTTGCGTTCGCGTTGGTGCCGGGCGCGCTGGTGAGCCTGACGCACGACACCTCCGAGGTCCTCGCGATCCTGTTGTCGCTGTGCTTCCTGACGCTGTTCCGGCGGGGGCATCATTGCTGGGCGGTCATCGCTTTGACTCTTGCTGTCTTTGCGCGCGAGACGACGTTGGTATTCGCCCTGGGCCTCTTAGTGGCGGCGTACCTGCGTCGGCGCTCTGTCGAATGGCGCGCGCTCTTGTCGTGCGCGCTCGTTCCAATCGCCGCGTACATCGCGTGGCAGATCTTCTTGGGGATCCGATGGTCGGGGGCGCCGGTCTTCACGGCCGGCGGACACGATCTGGGTCCAGTGCCTTTCTACGGCTT
>VAWS01000162.1:5144-7958 GCA_005884515.1 Actinomycetota bacterium | reverse complement strand
TTGGCAGGCGTATCCATGAGCAGACGGACGATCGCGCTCGTCGCGGCGATCGTTCTTGCGGCCGTCGCGACGGTCGCCCTGATCTCGTACGTTCAAAGCAGGGGGAACTCGAAGGAAGTGCAAAAGACGCTCGTCGCGGTGTTCGTGGCGAAGGACGTCATCCCCCAAGGAACGAGCGGGGACACGGCGATCTCGCAGGGTCTGATCACGCAGATCAAAGTTCCGCAGCTCGCCCGGGTCGACGGTGCGATTGGCTCCCTCCAGGAGATCAAGGGAGAAGTGGCCGCCGTTGACATCCAGAAGAACGAACAGATCCTGACGTCTCGTTTCGTTGCGCCGGGCACGGCAGGCAACACGCTTGCGATCCCGGCCGGTTTCGAGGCCGTGTCCGTTCAGGTTGCCATCCCGCCCGGTGTCGCCGGGTTTATCAAAACTAACGACATGGTGTCCGTCATCGCTCAAGTGGCCGTCCCTAAGACGGGCGCGACGGCGGCTGCGACGACTCCGACGGTGAAGTATCTTCTTCAGAACGTGAAGGTTCTGGCCGTCGGACAGTTCACCGTCACAACGGCGACGAACGGGAGCACGGCGAGCACGACCCAGCAAACGGCAGGTCAGGTTCTGCTGACGTTGGCCGTGACGCCCGTGCAGGCTGAGAAGTTGGTCCTCGCGAACCTGCAAGGTCAGCTGTACTTCGCGCTCCTTCCGGCCCAGCCTGGGAAGCCGGCGAACACGCCGGGTCGTACGACTTCGAACGAGTTCACGAGATAGAAGAGGAGCAGACCGAAGATGATCGTCCTTGTGGATCCCGACACGCGCTTCCAGTCGCGCGTGTCGGACCACATCGGCCAAGGCAACGAGCTCGTCCTCGTCGACAGCATCCCCAGGCTCGAGAAGACGCTTCACGATAGGGGCGGACGGGTCAACGTCGTGATCTTGGGGCCGAACCTCCCGATCGAGGAGTCGTACGGGGTCGGCCGCCGGATGCAGACGTCGTCGCAGGACGTCAGCGTCATCCTCGTTGCGAACGCGCTGACGGCAGAAGTGTTTCAGCAGGCGATGCGGAGCGGCATCCGGGACGTGCTCCCGGCTGCGTTCACGGCTGCCCAGCTGGGCGACGCCGTCTCCCGTGCCGATGCGCTCAGCGCGCAGATCCGTGGCGCCGTTTCTTCGGCGGTCACGGCGAAGACCACCGATCACAAAGTCATCACGGTGTTCAGCTCGAAGGGTGGGTGCGGAAAGAGCTTCCTCTCTTCGAACCTCGCCGTTGCGCTCGCCGGCGCAACCGGCGACGAAGTCGCCATGATCGATCTAGACCTCCAGTTCGGCGACTTGGCGATCATGCTCCAACTCTTCCCAGCCCGGACGATCTTTGACGCAGCGCAGAGCCTCGATCGTCTGGACGCGGAAGCGCTCCGCGGATACCTCACGCCACACCGGGGCAAAGTGTTCCTTCTCGCTGCTCCGCTCGAGCCCGGTTTGTCCGAAACCATCTCGGCGGATGCGGTGGCGCAGATAATCCGGCTGCTAAAGGAGCTGTTCAAATTCGTGGTGGTGGATACCCCTCCCTCCTTCACCGACCACGTTCTGGCGGCGCTCGACGAGAGTGACGAGTGCGTCCTGATGACCAGCATGGACGTCCCCAGTATCAAGAACATGAAGCTGTCGCTGCAGACGCTTCAACTGTTGGGCTTCGGACGCGATCGGATCAGGCTTGTCCTGAATCGTGCCGATAGCAAAGTGGGGTTGACGGTGCAAGCGGTAGAGAAGACACTGGGGACAACTGTTGACGTCTCTATCCCGTCGAGCAGGGATGTCTCGGTCTCGATCAATCGTGGAACGCCACTGGTCCTAGACAACCCGAAGTCTCCCGTGGTGGCGTCGGTGTACCGGTTGCTCGAGATCGTCGGAGGACCGCCGGAGCCGGCGGGCGCCCTCGGGTCGGAAGCGGCAGAGCCGAAGGGTGACGAATCCAGAGGCTGGTTCAAACGCAAAGCAAAGAGTGTGGGAGGGAATGAGTAATGAGCCTCTACGAGCGACTTTCAAAGGCGCGAGGGACGGAGGAGGCGGAGTCCGCAACGGGGGATGGTCTCGTTACCGCCGATTCCCCGGCGCCACGGCAAGCCGATCCGCTCGACGCGCTGAAGAAGAAGATCCACCAAAGCCTCGTCCAAGCGCTTGGCCCGAAGCTCTACGACATGAACATGACGGCCGAGCAGCTGGAATTCCGCGTACGGCAGAAGCTGAGCGAAGTCCTCGCAGACGATGAGACGCCGCTTTCGGCGGCCGACCGCAACCGGCTCATCAGCGAAACGACCGACGACATCCTCGGCTACGGGCCGCTCGAGCCGTTCCTTCGAGACGACTCCGTGACTGAGATCATGGTGAACAACTTCACGACGGTCTACATCGAGCGCGACGGAAAGCTGCACCCGACGAACGGCCGGTTCCTCGACGATTCGCACTTGCGCCGGACGATCGACAAGATCGTCGGGCAGGTCGGTCGCCGCATCGACGAATCTTCGCCGTACGTCGATGCGCGTCTTCCCGACGGATCTCGTGTGAACGCAGCGATCCCGCCGATCTCTATCGACGGGCCGTGCCTCACGATCAGAAAGTTCGCGCGCGATCCGTACCAGGCCGAGGACCTGATCTCGTTCGGAACGATGTCGAGCAAAGTGGCTCGGTTCTGCGAGGCGGCTGTTGCCGGGCGCATCAACATCCTCGTCTCCGGTGGAACGGGTGCCGGCAAGACGACCACGCTGAACGTGCTCTCGTCGTTCCTGCCGTCGAACGAGCGCATCATCACGATCG
>VAWS01000162.1:0-5060 GCA_005884515.1 Actinomycetota bacterium | reverse complement strand
CGACCGTCCACGCGAACTCGCCGCGCGATGTGCTCGCGCGCGTCGAGACGATGTGCTTGATGGCCGGGATGGACCTGCCGGTGCGCGCGATCCGCGAGCAGATGGCGAGCGCCGTCCAGCTCATCATCCATCAGGCCCGCCTCAAGGACGGCACGCGCCGCATCACGCACGTGACCGAGGTCGTCGGCATGGAAGGCGACGTCATCACCCTCCAGGACCTGTTCCTGTACGACTTCGGTATGGGCATGGACGAGGCCGGCCGCTCGCGCGGTCACATCAAGTCGATGGGCCTCCGGCCTCGGTTCCTCGAGAAGCTCGAGGACGCAGGCCTGAAGCTCGACGTCGAGATCTTCGAACCGGAGCCGTTCGCTCGAGACGCTCGGTGAGGTAGGGAATGGGTCGAAAGGGGTTCATCGCCGCTGCGGTTGTGACGATGCTGGCGTTCGCCGGCACGTCGGCGTTCGCGCAGACCTCTGCGTTGGCCGTGCGCACGCGCCAGGTCAGCTTCGACAACAGCGGCAACACGCACATCACCGTGTCGGTCACCGGCAGCGCGGTCGGCGCGACACCGCTGGACGCGTCCGACTTCACCGTGACGGAAAACGGGAAGCCGGTTTCGAGCCTCACCGTAAAGCCGCTTTTCCAGGGCCAGACACTCGCCGTGTCGGTCGTCTTGATCATGGACATCAGCGGCAGCACCGGCGGCGCCGCGCACGCGGCCGCGCAAGCGGCGGCGAAGCAGTTCCTCGCTTCATTGCCGCCCACGGTTCAGGTCGAGCTGATCTCGTTCAGCACCAACGTGACGGTCTGAAGCGCA
This sequence comes from Actinomycetota bacterium, assembly GCA_005884515.1. Lineage (GTDB taxonomy): Bacteria > Actinomycetota > AC-67 > AC-67 > AC-67 > AC-67. Next base: position 4,243 of record VAWS01000162.1, on the reverse strand, counting down.
GTCAGGTGAACGGCCAGCACAACATCGTCGTCTTCACCGACGGGGCCGATACCTCCAGCAAAGCGACCCTTGCCGGGGCGCAAGCCGCCATCCAATCGGCCGACGCTCCGACGACCGGCGTCCTTTTGAACACGACCCAGGTCGACCCCACCGCTCTGCGCTCGATCACGGACACCGTCAAGGGCGGGAAGTTCCTGCAGGTCTCCGACCGCAACCAGCTTGCGTCGAGCTTCGCTCAGGCCGCGCAGTCGATCGCGTCGCAGTACGTCCTTTCCTATCCGAGCGCTGCCACCACCCCGAGCCAGCTCAACATCGCCGTGTCGGCGAAAGTCGGCGGCGTCTCGGCAACAGACCAGAGCACCGTTCTGAACGAACGCTCGAACCCCGGGGTCGGAGGTGGGATCCCTACCGTGGCTCCCGACAAACCGATCGTCGGCGCGTTCGGGGGGAAGACCGGCCTATACCTCGGTGCCGCGGCCGCTTTCATCGGCGTTCTGATCTTCTTCGCGATGCTCCTGTATAGACCCGCGGGAGCCGAAGCGGAGCGGATGCTTCAGCGCCGCTTGCGTCTCTACACTCGCGGACGCGACAAGAAGAAGGAGAAAGAGCAGCAAGAAGGCGTGCTGGGAGGAACCGCGATCGGTCGTCGAGCCGTCGAGCTCGCCGACCGCGTCCCGCGGTCCAAGCAGTTCGACGAGAAGCTCCAGAAGGAGCTCGACCAGGCCGGCTGGCTCTTCCGATCCACGGAGTTCATCCTCCTGCAGGTCGGCGGCGCCATCGTTGGCTTGGCGCTCGGCTGGGGATTGCTCGCTCGGCCCTGGCTCGGCGTGGTGTTCTTCGTTCTGGGAGCCCTTGCGCCACGGGTGATCCTTTCGAACCGCATCTCGAAGCGAACCGCGGAGTTCCTGTCCCAGCTGCCGGACACGCTGCAGCTGCTGGCCGGATCGCTTCAAGCGGGTTACGGTTTCATGCAGGCGCTAGACACGTGCGCGAAGGAAGCGATCGAGCCGACATCGACCGAGTTTGCGCGCGTCCTCTCCGAGTCGCGCCTGGGCATGCCGGTCGAGGATGCGCTCGAGGCGATGGCCGACCGAGTCGGCGGCGAGGACTTCCGCTGGGTCGTCATGGCGATCAACATCCAGCGACAGGTCGGCGGCAACCTTGCAACGCTGCTCACGACGGTTGCCAATACCCTTCGCGAGCGCGAGCAGGTCCGCCGTCAGATCAAGGTGCTTTCGGCGGAAGGCCGCCTTTCGGCGATCATCCTTGTCATCCTGCCCTTCGCCCTGGTCGGATACCTCTCGGTCGTCAACCCGAGCTACTTGCACCAGCTGACGTCTGCGACGGTCGGCAAGATCGCGATCATGATCGCGCTCGTTCTGATCGGCATCGGATCTCTTTGGATGCGCAAGATCATCAAGATCGACGTGTGAGGTAACCATGTTGCTCCTCGGCAGTGTTCTGGCATTCGCGGCAGTCGCGGTAGTTCTCATCGCCGTTGGCGACTTCGTGCTGGAGCGCAACGAGATCTTCAAGTCTCTGCGCTCGGTCCGCCAGATCGAGATCATGCCGACGGACCTCCGGCGACGCGAGCTCGCGACGCCCTTCACCCGCCGCCTCTTGGTTCCCGCACTGCGGGGCCTTGGGAGTTTCGGCCGTAAGTTCACGCTGCCCAGCGTCACCGAGCGGCTGAATAAGGAAGTGATCTACGCTGGCAGCCCCGTCGGTTGGGACGGCGAACGGGTCTTGGCGATCAAGTTCGCTACGACTGCCGCGGCGGCCATCGGGATGATCTTCGTTGCGAAAGCGATCCATTTCCACGCGTTCCGTGGGCTCTTCCTGATCCTCTTCGGTGTGTACCTCGGGTGGTACTTCCCCGAGTGGGTGCTCCGTTCGAGGTCCGGCAAGCGCCAAGGCACGATGCGACGTTCACTCCCGGACGCGCTCGACCTCCTTTCGATCACGGTTGAGGCAGGCCTCGGCTTCGACGCAGCGCTCGCACGCGTCGCGCGCCAGGAAGGCGGGCCGCTGGGCGAGGAGCTGCACCGCGTGCTTCAGGAGATGCAGCTCGGCAAGAGCCGCGCCGACTCGCTGCGCGACCTGGGTGACCGAACGAGCATCCCCGAGTTCAAGTCGTTCGTCTTGGCGATGATCCAGGCCGACATCTTCGGTATCTCCATCGCCAAGGTGCTTCACGTGCAAGCTGCCGAGATGCGCACGAAGCGCAGGCAACGCGCAGAAGAGCAAGCACAGAAGGTCCCGGTGAAGATCGTCTTCCCGCTCCTGACGTGCATCTTCCCCTCGTTGTTCGTCGTCCTCCTCGGCCCGGCGATGATCTCGATCTACAACGCTTTCAAGCACGCAAAGAAATAAGCGCCGTGCGCGTCGTTGCCCTCACTCTCGACCCCTCGCTCGGGGCCGCCCTTAACATGCTCGACGACTGGGAGATCACCTCGGCACGTGACGTCGACGGGGTCGTCGACGTCGCGCGCGGTGCTCAGATCGTGCTCATCGGCGTCGGCGGGACCGAAGAAGGACTCGACATCGCGCAACAGATCCACTCGCGCGGGGTGACGATCCCGGCGTTGGTCGTGGGGGAGGGACCCGTCCCCTCGTCGCCCTTCTCGCCGGTCGTGCTCCGCCCCTTTTCCCTCGACGATCTCCGAAGCGCGGTCGCTTCCGCGATCGAAGGAGCGCCGGTTGCGTCGAGCGCCCCCGCGCCTCCGCCCGCACGCGTGCCGGAGCCGCACGAAGAGCACGCAGAAGAACCGGATGCAGTCGTTCTGGAGCTTCGGCCGAAGGATGCCTCGCTCCCCGTGGAAACGCCTGTCGACGCGAAGGCGGAACCGACGTCCGAAACGCCGGCCGGGAAGGCCGCCCCGGAACAAGCACCTCGAGCTCAGCAGGCCCCGGTTACCCCTCCTCCGGCCGCGCCTCGACCGGCGCGAAAGGAGCAGCCGGCAGAGGTTCCAAGCGAAGATGAACGGAACGAGTTGCGCAAGCGTCTCACGACACCGCGCCCGCACCTGCCGGCTCGAACCACTGAGGCTCCTGCGAAGGAGGCTCGCCGCGCACCCGAACCGGCTCCGAGCCGCCGCCGCGGCTTCGGGCGACGCGCGGCCGCCGAGGCCGCGGCGGCCGAGTCGCCGTTCATCCAACGGCTCCGGACCGGCGCGACGGCTGCTCGCGATATCGAGCGGTTGATCGAAGAGCTGCCCCAGGTGGCAGAGGTTCTCGCGATGGCGCAGGCCTTCCTCTCTGAGGCGGTGACGGCGTTCTCTCCTCAGATCGCGTCCGTGTACTGGCACGAACCGGGTTCGTTCCGGATCGTTGCGTCGCACGGTTTGAGCAGGGTCGAGCAGGGCCTCATCGTCCAGGATGCGCACCCGCTTTTCGCTCAGGTCCTCCTTTCGAGCGACCCCGTTCTGATCGCGCCGGTCGATCTAGCGCGCGGCCTTGTGGCGGGCGTGGCCGGTGCGCGCACGGAAGCATTGATGGTCGGACCCGTTCACGTGGACGGCGAGTGCATCGCTGCTCTGGTCATCGGTCGCAACGACTTCAGCGACGCGGACCTGGATCGGATGGACGTCTTAGCGCGCGAAGCGGGGCCCGGCCTGGCGCTCGCGCGCGCACTTCAGTCTCTGCGCACGAAGTACTAAGTCCCCTTCAGCCGAGGGATCGGGTAGGCGTCGCACCCCGGCGCGGGCGACCGTCGCTGATACGTCACCGACAGCCGATCCGACCGCACGAGCTCCCACTGTGGATCGTTTACGAGCAGCTGTGCGAGCGCATCCCTCGAGCGGATCAACGCGTCGGTCGTGCACGCATCGTCGAGGATCTTCGTCGCGTCCGGGAAGGCGGCGATCGCCCGCTGATATTTCTGGGAGAGCGCCAGCCCGTACATGTCGGTGCGGAGGTCCGCGTATACGCGCGCTTCGGGCCACGCGCGATCGATGACCATCCCCGACCAGACGTCGAACACGAACAGGCGGACGCCGGGAACCTTCAGTGCGTCGATCGCCGCGACCGGATATGTCTTGTTCACGATGTCCTTGAAGTCGTTCGACCGTGGGAAACTTGCGGCCAGGACGATGCCGAGCCCGCCGACCGCGAGAACGAGGCCCATGAAGCCGAGGGCCGCGGAGGATCCGGCTCCGACCTGACGTTTGGCGCGCCTTGACCCGCGCAGGGTTTCGATCGCGCCCGGCATGTACTTCGCCGCGACGACGCCGAGCACGATCCC
>VAWS01000161.1 GCA_005884515.1 Actinomycetota bacterium | reverse complement strand
GCAAGTGCGAGAAAGATGCGCTCCATAGGGGCCCACCCCCTCTCCCCCGTCCCCGCCTCGCCGTCAGGCGAGAAGGATGGCTTTTGGTCGTCAACAGCTGTCTCGAGGCGTATGCGCCGAGAAGACGATGGGATGGGCGAGACGGTCTCCCACCATGGAAGCGGAGGCCCGGCCTGGTCCCAAGCCGGCACGCTCGGCTGAAGGTGCCGAGGGTTACGTCCCGCGAGAGCCGCCTCACCACGGCTGTTCGCTACTTCGCGTCCCATCTACCCCCCTAGGCTGCTGTGACGCCAGGAAAGGTATGGGCAGGGGCGGGAACGAAAAACCGTGGAAAACCCGGATAAATAATGGATAGGTCTAACGGACGATTCGGACAGGGCCGAATATGGCAGATCGGCGGAGCCCTAGGGGTTCCGCCGATCCGCGGGGGGAGAGGCTTCTAAGTTTTTATGTGCTGGTCAGGCGCTTGTTAGCTCACGGTCGCGCTGGATGAGGTCGACCAACCGCTCCTCGATCGCTCGCGCTTCCGCCGTTCCAACGGAGCGGATCCGGACGAGGTATCTCTGGCGCAGCGCAGGAGTGCTGTTCTCCAGCGCCGTCAGGATCGTCTCGATCATCGTCTTTCACTCTCCTACGTTGTTCAGCAACACTCACAACATCGGGGCGCCAATAGCCTTGCTGCATGACCGGGCCGGGTACTATTCGACCACTCAGAGTGACTATCTGTGTCCAAGACGTGCCGATTTTGAGGCTTCGGCTCGCTCAGACCAGTCCTTGCTTCGCCGCCCAGGCCGCGAGGGCCGCCCGCCCGTTCAGACCGAGTCGCCGCTGGGCATTGGCGATGTGGTCTTGAACGGTCCTCTCTGAGATAAAGAGGCGCGCCGCAACCTCGGCGTTCGAGGCGCCGGCCGCGACCAAGGCGACGACCTCCTCCTCGCGCGCGCTCAGGCTGCCTTCGGGGCGCTTCGGACCCTTCGGCCTCCCGGCGCGTGGCCGGGCGCCGAGCACCCGCATGCCCGACTCGATCCGGTTCATCTCGGCAACTGCCCCGGCCTCGCCGGCGAGGTCGCGCGCCTCCGCCAGACGCGATGCCGCTTCCGCCCGCTCCCCCATCGCCAGCAGAGCCGACGACCACAAGCGCGTGCATCGCGCGCGATCCGACATGTTCTCAGCGTCGCCGTACAGCGTCGTGCCGAGCTCGAACAGCTTGCTCGCCTTCGCGATATCGCCGCGCGCGACTGCGAGCAGCCCGCGCACCTCCGCAACACCGGCGGCGTGGAGCGGGTACCGGTGCGAGCGTAAGTACGCCTCCGCGTCGTCGAGGATCGCCTCGGCGAGATCGAGGTCTCCCCGCAGGATCCGGGCGCGCGCGTGCAGGATCGCAGTCTGCGCGCTGACCTCGTGCGTGCTCACGCGGCAGAACTCGTGGTACGCGCCCGCCATCTCGAGCGTGAAGTCGTCGACGTCTTCGATCGAGATCCGGACGACCAGCTCGGCAAGGATTGCGAACAGCGACGGTGAGCCGTCGGCGACCCCCTCGGGGTGGAGCGCACTGTCCCGCCGGTACTGATCGTTGCCGAGCTCGCGCCACCACGAGCCCACGATCGAACGCGCGAGGCGGACATCCCCTCTCTCGACGGCGGCCCACGAGCGGATCACGCGCCCGTACTGTTGCGCCATCGAGCTCGCTTCCAACCGGCTCGCGTACCGCTCGGCTTCCGCAGGCGCGCCCATGCGCCACAGCACCCACGCACGTAGGTGGTCCAGCGACGCGATAAATCCGCTCCCCATCCGCGCCGACAGCTCTTCTCGCGCCTGGTCGAGCCGCTTCAACGCTTCACCGCAATGCCCGTGCAGGGCCAGACGCACCGCCTGGTTGCTGAACGTCTTGCCGACGAGCGCGTCCCGGCCCGACTCCATCGCGAGGCGGCACGCTTCCTCGCCGCGTGCGTTCGCTTCGTCGGCACGACCTTTCAGCTCGCTGATCCACGCCAGCCCTTCAAGTGCCTGTGCGCGCAACGCAACGTCGTTCAGCGCTTCCGCGCGGCGCGCGCCCTCCTGCAACAGCGCCTCGCCTTGGATCGGATCCTCGAACACGCGCGCGAGCGCGTACCCCTTCTCGATCAGCAGCTCGCATACCAACCCGTCGTCGGGCTCGTCGGCAAGCAACGTCAATGCTTCGTCCAAGACTTCGATCGCAGCATGCTCGCCGAAAGAGAGGTACACCTGCGACAGTGAACCGAGCGCGCGCGCGGCTTCGGCGATCTCGCCCGTTTCGCGCGCCGCCTCGGCAACCTCACGTAGCAGATCGGCTGCGGCGTCGAACTCGCGCAAACGCACGCGCACATCCGCCATCCCCGACATGGCGGAGCGGCGCGTGTGGTCGTCGCGCGCGAGGTCGATCGCCACTGTGAAAGCCGCGCGCGCTTCCTCCAGCGCCGAGACATCGAGGGACCGCCGCCCGGCCATCACCCAGTACAGCGCGGCGGCTGCAGGATCGCCGGCTTCGGTGTGGTGCCGCGCAAGCGCGTGCGCGTGCTGATCGAGCTGCCCAGGGTGCCGCTTCTCGATCGCGATCGCGAGCCGCTCGTGGATCTCCGCGCGCTCGAGCGACACGATGCTCGCTTCGATCGCTTCGCGGACGAGCGCGTGCCTGAACACCAGCCGGCCCTCTTGCTCTGCGAGCAGGCCGGCAACAACTGCGGCGACGAGGTGCTGGGGTACCTGTTCCTCGGACAGGCCGCACGCATCGGCCAGAACCCCCGGATCGATCGGCCCGATAGTCAAAGACGCGGTGCGCACGATCGCGATCCCCTGCGGGCTCAGACGGTTGAGGCGGATCTGCACCGCGCGCGCGATGCTGGCCGGCACCACGCTCTCCCCCGTCGCGCGCGCGGCGGCCAGCTCCTCGATGAAGAACGGGATGCCTTCGCCCAGCCGCTCGATCGCGGAGAGCTCGGACGCGGTCGGACGCGCGTCCCACATCGCTTCGACCATCTGCGCGGTCGCGTCCTCGCCGAGCGGTTGCAACGTCAGCTCGGTGGCGATGCGGTCGCGGGTGACGATGTCGAGCAGGCGTCCCAACGGGTCGACGTTCGCTTCCTCCGTGCGGTACGTGCCGACGATCAGCACCCCATCGTCCTGCGCGGACCGCGCGAGGTGCGCGAGGACGGCGTGCGAGAGCTCGTCGGCGCCTTGCAGGTCCTCGATCATGACGACGGGCCGGGTGCCGAGCTGGGCGAAGATCCCCCGGAGGCGGGCCGCGATCTTGCGCGCGGGCGGCTCGGTGCCCTTGCCCGCCGGCTCGGTGATCGTTTCGGCGAGGTCGCGCGCCTCGTCGCCCACACGACGGTGTGCCCCGCCTCTTCCGCGCGAACGGCGAACTCGCGCAACAATCGGCTCTTCCCGATCCCAGCCTCTCCCGCAACGAGGACGAGGCCGCCCTCCGCCAGCGAGGCGATGAGGGCGTACATCTCCGCGTCGCGACCAACGATGACGGGACAGACGTTCACGTCGCCATTCTCGCCGGAGAAGGTTGAAGGACCCGGTAACGAGACCTTCCTCCCCCAAGGTGGTATCAGTACCGCACACACACTCGAAGAAGGCAACCCCGTGCTACTGATGCTTACGTCGATGATCGGGCTCGGGCTCATCGCCGGATTCCTGGCGCGAGGCACGCTCGCCGGTTTGAAAGAGATCCATTTCAAGCTGATCTGGCTCTTGTTCGTGGCTTTGATCGTTGCGATCCTTCCGCTGTTCAGCGACGCCATCAACAAGCACCGGCGGGTGCTGCTCTTGGGTGCGATGGCAGGGGTCCTCGTTTTTCTAATCGTCAATATCTTGACGATACGTGGTGAGATGCGCGCAGGGATGCTCGTCATAACGCTCGGTTGGGCGTTGAACTTCACCGTGATCGCGCTGAACCGCGGTATGCCACTGTCGCGGTGGGCGTACGCGCGCTCGGGCCAGACCGAGGCGATCACGCAAGGCACCGGAGGCTTCTACCGCGCCGTGGTCGCGGGGCCGCGCACCAAGCTCCGCGCGCTGGGGGACGTCATCCCCGTCCGTATTTTCCACCAGGTCGTCAGCATCGGCGACATCTTCCTGATGCTCGGCATCGCCTTCGTCATCGCGGCAGCGATGCGGACGATCAGGCGAGGCGCTTCGGCCGAGCAGCCGGCCCAATAGACTGGCCCGGTCGAGCCGGGAGGTCTTTCTGTGTCGATCGTCGTAGTCAACGCCGTCACCGTTCCCGCCGAACGCGCAGGCGAGTTCGAAGAGCGCTTCGCCAAGCGTGCCGGGCAGGTCTCACAAGCGCCGGGCTTCGAAGCGTTCGAGCTGTTGCGCCCCTCCGACGGAACGCGGTACCTCGTCTACACCCGCTGGCGCGCGCAAGAAGACTTCGAGGCCTGGATGAAGTCCACGTACTTCTCTGAAGGGCACCGCCAGCACTCGCAGCAGGGTCCGGTGTCGTCGGAGAGTGAGGTGTGGTCGTTCGAAGTGCTCCAGGGCCAATACGCTTGAATTGGCATGCGTAGATGGACGATCTGCGTATTGGTTCGGTCACGATCCCCGGCGACGAGCTGAAGGTTCGTTTCACCCGGTCGAGCGGCCCCGGCGGTCAGAACGTCAACAAGCGCAGCACGCGCGCCGAGATCAGCTTCCCCGTTACCACATCGCGCGCGCTCAGCGACCGGCAACGCGCGCTGGCGCTTGAGCGCCTCGGCGGCCGGGTCGACGCGCGCGGACGGATCCACGTCGTTTCGTCGAGCGGCCGCACCCAAGCCGAGAACAGGGTGCTCGCCCTGGCTAGGCTCCAGGGATTGCTGGCCGACGCCCTGCGGCCCCCGCCGCGCGCGCGCCGGGCCACGAAGCCGTCGAAAGGCTCCGTCGAAAAGAGGATAAAACAGAAGAAGCAGCGCTCCGAGGTGAAGCGCGCGCGACAGAAGCCGCGTGTTGATAACGACTGAGCCGCTGGTTGTTTCTGGAGTTTGCGCCGTGGGTACTTTCACTCCGACACTGCCATGTTCATGGTGAAGCACCTCCTGGCCGGCCGCTACCTCCTGGAAGAACAGATCGCTGCCGGGGGGATGGGCGAAGTTTGGCGCGCGCGGGATGAGGTCCTGCAGCGTCCGGTCGCGGTCAAGCTGCTTCACGACTCCCTCGCGGGGGACGACAAGGCCGCCGAGCGGTTCCGGCGCGAGGCGCTGACCGCCGCCCAGATCTCGCACCCCAACATGGCCAACGTCTTCGACTACATCGAGGAAGACGGCACGCCGGGCATCGTCATGGAATACGTGCCGAGCCAGACACTCGCGCAGCACTTGGCGCAGAAGCGGATGCCGATCGCCGAAGCAGTTCGTATCGCCGACGACGTGCTTTCCGCGCTCGACCGGGCGCACGGAGCGGGGATCGTCCACCGGGACATCAAGCCGGCGAACATCTTGCTGACGCCCACGGGCGACGTGAAGGTCACCGATTTCGGCATCGCGCGCACGCTGAGCGACGCCTCGCTGACGCAGACCGGCACCGTGATGGGGACGGCGCACTACAGCGCGCCCGAGCAGGTGCGCGGCGAAAGCGCCACCCCGGCGACCGACGTGTACTCGGTCGGCGTCGTGCTGTACGAGATGCTCACGGGCGAGCGGCCCTTCACCGGCGACACGCCGATCGCAGTAGCGATGGCGCGGCTGACGGATGACCCGCCGCATCCTCGGCTACTTCGAGAATCGATACCAGAGACGCTCGACGCTGTGGTGATGCGCGCGCTCGCGCGCGACCCCCTCGATCGATACACGTCGGCAGCGGAAATGCGAGGAGCGCTCGACGCTGCATTCGGCTCACCGCTGGAGGCGACGGGCGTGCTCCCGATCGACCCGGACGAGACGATGGTCTTGGGGCGCGCGCCGGAGGCATTGAAGCCGCCGCGGCGCGGCACGGTTGGCGACGCGGTGCCGCCGGCGTGGTTCGGGAAGCGAGTGGCGAAGGTGCTCGTACCATTGATCTTGATCGCGCTGCTGGCGTGGGGCTTGGTGGCTGCGACGGCGGGCCCGACGACGACGAAAGTGCCGCAGTTCGTCGGCGTCAGTTTGTCTAGCGCGCAATCGATGGCGAAGCGAGACCGCCTCGTTCTGCACACCCAGTCCGCGCCGAGCAACACGATCGCACCGAACATCGTGATGCGGCAGTCCTTGACGCCGGGGACCGTCCTCAAGAACGGCGCGGTAGTGACCTTGACCATTTCGAGCGGCGCTCGCCCTTGCTGCTCTGTTCCGGACCTGACCGGGATGAAGCAAGCAGATGCGCAGAAGGCGCTCGACGGCATCGGCCTCGTGCTCGGCTCGGTTGCTTATCAGATCACGCCTGGCACCCCGGATGGGACCGTCGTGTCGCAGTACCCTTCTCCCGGACAGCATCTGACGGCGGGTCAGCCGGTTTACATCGTCCTCGCTGGTCCTCCGCACCCAACACCCTCGCCCAAGCACCATCACGGCAAGGGTGGCGAAGGCTGACGCTCTCGAAACGTACTGTTCACACAGCCGTCACAACATCGACATCCATGTGCAATCTCAGCGCGTTACCGTCGTGCGCAGGAGGTGAACGATGGAGACGATGATCGACCGGCTAGACGAGATGGAAGAGGATCTCGCGGCGCGCGCCTTCCTCTTCGATCATCCGAACACGTACCTCGAGGCGATCAGGATCGCGTTCGGCCAGATCCGCTACGAGCTGAGACCGGGTAAGAAGCGTCGGGTCGCACTGGGGTAAGCGCGCGCGTTCAGATTTGTTTCGAGAACCTCCGCGCGAACGCGTCGTGCGCGGACGTTATTGTCACACCCCTTTGTTAGATTCGCTTCATGTTCGCCGTTCGTACCACCATCCAGGACGCGTGCGACGCATTGATTGAAGCCGACCGTTTGACTGCGGACGCGCTTTCGATCATCAGCCGGATCGATATCGAAGCATCGACTGGTTTGCCGGCCGAGATGTTGCTGGTTCTGGGCGCGCGCCGCACCGGTGGTGATGCGCGCATGTTGGCCAACGCTGCTTCGGTTCTCCGTGATATGCCCGCGACTGCTGATGCATTCGCGCGCGGTGACCTTTCCTGGAGCCAAGTGCGCGCGATCGTTTGCTCCGTCCGGACGGTCGAGGTCGCAGGCCGCTTGAGGATCGATGAAATCGTGCGGGGGCACGCCGCGCGCCTCAGACAGATGGATCCCGATGAGCTGCTCGCGCGCGTCGACGACGCCGT
>VAWS01000160.1 GCA_005884515.1 Actinomycetota bacterium | reverse complement strand
CGCTTGGACGCTCTCATCCATATGTGCGAGTACTCGCTGAACGGCGGCCACCGTGAGCAGACACGCCCGCGACCCCGCTTGATCGCAACGGTGGATGTGAACGCCTTGGCGCGAGACGGCCGGTCCGACAGCGCGCGCGTCCTCTGGTCGCTGGTCGGTCGCGCACCGCGCCTCACTCCCGTCGCAACGGAAGCATTGATGTGCGATGCAAGCGTCGTGCCGGTCGTCTTCGACGGAGCTCGCCCGGTCGCCGTTGGAGACGCCTCCTCGCCGATCACCTCACGGCTCCGTAACGCGCTGATCGCGCGCGACGGAGGCTGCCGCTTCCCCAGCTGCGG
>VAWS01000159.1 GCA_005884515.1 Actinomycetota bacterium | reverse complement strand
CCTTCTTCGAGCGGCCTGCTCCGCTGCCGTACGAGATCCCCGACAGCGACACGACGGCCTTGAACCGCTTCGCGTGATCCGGGCCCGACTCCGACAGGCTGTATTCGGGCAAGGTGCTCAGTTGGGCCGCGGCGAGCTCTTGCAGCGTCGTCTTGTAGTCGTGGACGACGCCACCTTCGACCTGGCCTCTGATCCGCGGGATGAACAGGTCGAGGATCACGCGGCGAGCCTTACGGATCCCCCGGTCGAGATAGATCGCACCGAAGACCGCCTCGAGCGTGTCGGCCAAGATCGAGCTCTTGTCTTTGCCGCCCGTCAGCTCTTCTCCTCGACCGAGCTTCACGGCGTCGCCCAGCCCGATCTCACGGGCGACGTCGGCCAGCACCGTCATGTTCACGAGTGCCGCGCGCATCTTTGCGAGATCTCCTTCCGGTTGGTTCGGGAATTCCTTGTACAGCTGATCCGTCACGACGATGCCGAGAACCGCGTCGCCCAGGAACTCGAGCCGTTCGTTCGTCGGCAGCCCCCCTCGTTCGTACGCGTAGGAGCGATGAGTCAAGGCCTGCTCCCACAGCTCCCGGTCGCGGAGGATCGCGCCCAGCCGCCGTTCGAGTGCAGACCCGCGGCGAGCGAGACGCGGGCGTGCCATCCGCTTAGTCGACGGTCAGGACCTGACGTCCGTCGTACGTGCCGCAGTTCGCGCACGCGTGGTGGGGCAGCTTCGGCTTCTTACACTGGGGACAGGTCGCATACGCGGGCGTCCGCGCGCTGTTGAACCATTGCGCTTTCCGCGAGCGTGTTCTCGTCCGCGGCTTCTTCCTCTTCGGGACCGGCATCTATTCCTCCAACGATCGGCGCAGCTGTTCCAACCCCGCCCAACGGATGTCGACGGGGTCTTGGGAGTGGCCGCAGTCGACCTCGTTCAGGTCGGCGCCACAGGTCGTGCACAACCCGCGGCACGCGTCGGTGCACAACGGGTTGAGGGGAAGGGCGAGCATGACCGCGTCCCGAACCGCAGGCTCGAGATCGATCTGCTCGTCGACGACACGGTAGGGCTCGTCCGCCTCGCCTTCGCCCGGGTACAAAAAGGTCTCCTCCAGATCCAGGTGCAGCGGCGCCTCGGTGACCTTCAGGCAGCGACGGCACTCGACCGCTGCGGCCACCCGGATGGTGCCGGAGACGTGGATCCCGTCGACCAACGCCTCAAGCCGGAGGTCGAGCCGGAGGGGAGATTCGTCTGGGATCCGCGCCAGCGGAACCGCGATCCCTCCGAGGACCTCGTCGGTTTCCACCGATTCGGACGCGCCGGGACGACGCAGCAGCTCCGCGACATCTACTGAAAGTGACGGGAGGTTGCGCACAGCGATCAGAGCACCTTGGGCCATCTGGCCGACAAGATAGCACAGCAGTCGAAAAGCCGCTCTGAGCAGGGGAAATGAGGCCCTACAGGGGTCCCAGCATTACCGATTATCGGTCGGCCGGGGCCCTCGTCGCGAGGTCGAGCTCGTCGGTCGAAAGCTCATCTTGCTCGAGCCGCCCTCCGAGGCGCGCGCGCCCGCGCTCGACCGCGGCGAGGGTCTTCTGAAGGACGACCTCGAACGTGGCCAGCTTGCCTTCCACGTAGGACTCGGCTTCCGCCTTGATCCGGCGGGAAACGGCCTCGGCCTCGGCGATCATCCGGTCGGCCTCGCGCGAGGCGGCCTGCACGATCTCCGTCTTGGAAAGCTGCTGCTCACGCTCGGTTTGCGCGCGCTCGAGCACGCGTTCCGCCTGGGTCCGGGCCCGCTCGACCACTTCGTCACGGTCCCGGATCACCGCGCGCGCGCGGGCGATCTCCTCCGGGATCGAGCGCTTCAGCAGCTCGATCAGATCGAGGACCTCTTTCCGGTCCACCAGCGCCGAGGAGGAAAGCGGCATCGTGCGCGCAGATTTGATCGCGTCTTCGATCTGACGCACCAGGTCCTCGAGGACCGACATCTGACCGATCGGGATCGCCGGCACAGCCGGCTCATTTTTCCGGACCGCGGTCTTCGTCGGAGTGACCGGGATGGGGCCGGTGTCGGTCTGCTGTTCACGCTTCGCCACGGAACCGCTCCTTCATCTTGCGCGCGACCTCGGCGGGGACGAACGCCGAAACGTCTCCCCCGAACCGCGCGATCTCCTTGACAAGGCTCGACGAAAGGAAGCTGTGCGATGGCGTCGCAACCATGAACAGCGTCTCAACTTCCGCGAGCTTGTGATTCATCTGGGCCATCTGGAGCTCGTAGTCGAAGTCCGTCACCGCGCGGAGCCCCTTCACGAGGATCCCGATCTCCCGGCCCTTCGCGTAGTCGACGAGCAACCCTTCGAAGGAATCGACCTCGACTCCCTCCCGGCCCGCAACAACCTCTTTCACCATCCCAATGCGTTCCTCTAACGTGAAGAGGGGCATCTTTCCCGGGTTCTGCGACACCGCGACGACGACCGTCTGGAAGCGGCGATGGGCCCGCTCGATGATGTCGATGTGACCGTTGGTGATCGGATCAAACGTGCCCGGATAGATCGCCTTCATGCTCACCCACGATCGCCCAACTCACTCGTGTCCGCCCGAACCGGCGGGTCTTGATCTCGCGCATGCTCCGCGGCCATTCGACGTCACCCTCCGGTGCTTCAACGACCACCGTCGCGCCGGAGCTCATCCAGGCACCGGCGGCGATCTTCCCCAGGACGCGAGACACGAATCCTAGGCCACGCGCGTAAGGAGGGTCAAGAAACACCAGGTCAAAGGCCATGCGGGGCGGTCGCGCGAGGAACCGGAGGACGTCGGCGCGCCGGATGTGCGCCGCCGAGCGCAAGCCGGTCGCCTCGAGGTTCTGCAGGATGATGGCGCACGCTTCGCGCTCTTGCTCGACGAAGACGGCTTCGCGCGCGCCGCGCGACAACGCTTCGATGCCGAGCGTTCCGGCGCCGGCGCACAGGTCGAGGACGCGCGCGTCGTTCGGCGCATCACCGAGCACATCGAAGATGGTCTGTCGTGCCATGTCCGTCGTCGGCCGCATCTCCGGCGATTTCGTGGCGCGAAGCCGGCGGCCTTTCGCGGTACCGCTGATGACGCGCATCTACGACGCGAACAGCCAGTCGAGCCGATCGGCGAAGCGGCGGCGCACCTCGCCGAGGAGCGCACCGTTCGACGGCGACGCCAGCGTCGGGTCGTCGTCGACGAGCGAGAACGCCTCACGCCGCGCTTCGACGAGCACGTCAAGGTCGCGCGTCAGGTTCGCGAAGCGGAGATCGCCGCGGCCGACTTGGGCCGGCGCGCCTTTGCCTTCCTCCACGGACCCGCGGCCGAAGAGCTGTCCCCCACCGCGCAGCTCGAGGTCGAGCTCGGCGAGCTTGAGGCCGTCGTTCGTCGACGCCATCGCGTTCAGCCGGGTCATCGCGTCCGCGCGCGCCTCTTCGGCAAGCGGATCGATCGCCGTGAAGAGGAAGCAGGTCGCGGGGTCCGTTCCGCGCCCGACGCGGCCGCGAAGCTGATGCAGCTGGCTCAGACCGAAACGATCCGCATCTTCGACGATCATCACCGTCGCGTTCGGGATGTCGACCCCGACCTCGATCACGGTCGTGGCCACCAGCACATCGAGCTCGCCGCGCCGGACGGAGGTCATGACCGCCTCTTTCGCCGCAGCGTTCATCCGTCCGTGCACCAGTCCGACCCGGAGTTCCGGGAACACCTCGGAGCGGATCCGCTCGAACTCGGATTCCGCCGCCTTCACCTCCAATGAGGCCGAGTCCTCAACCAGAGGGCAGATGATGAAGGCTTGACGCCCCCGCGCGACCTCGGTGCGGATCATCCGGTACGCCCTGGCGCGTGAGAACTCGTCGCGCGCGACCGCCGTCGTCACCGGAATCCGGCCGGGCGGCATCTCGTCGAGCGTGCCGACGTCGAGGTCGCCGTAGAGCGTCAGCGAGAGCGTCCGCGGGATGGGCGTCGCGGTCATGATCAACGTGTCCGGCTGTGCGCCTGCGACCCCCTTCGCGCGAAGCGCGATCCGTTGGTGCACGCCGAAGCGATGCTGCTCGTCGACGATCGCGAGACCGAGGCGGTGGAACTCGACACCCTCTTGGATGAGCGCGTGCGTGCCGACCAAGATCATCGCCTCGCCCGAGGCGGCTTTCTCCAGCGCTCGCTTCCGGTCCTTGCCGGTGACCGAGCCGGTCAGCAGGACGACGTCGAAACCGTCACCGAACAGCTTCCCCGTATCCACCGGGGCGCGATCTGCGAGCGGCTCGAGCAGCTGCTTCACGGTCGCGTAGTGCTGCTCGGCGAGAACCTCCGTCGGAGCCATGAACGCGGTTTGGGATCCAGACGCGTGGGCGATCAAGGCGGCCGCAACCGCCACGACCGTCTTGCCGCTGCCGACCTCGCGCTCGAGGCGGCGCTTGCGGATCGCGAGGCCCGACGACAGCACGAAGAGCTCCTCGAACACCAGCCGATGCCGCGCGGCGCGCATCTGTTTCTCCGACGTCGGGAAATGCACCTCGCGGATCGCCGCTTCGCGCGACCTCAACCCCCGGGCTTCCACGAGCGAGCCGGGAAGCGGATCGGCCACAAGCGAGCCGTAGCGTTGCAGCGCCGTGTGAACGAACCGACGGATCTGCGTGGTGCTGACACCTTGGGTCGTGGAGTGGATCGGTATGACGCGACCGGTGTGGACCTGATCGCCGCCTCCCTTCAGCGGCTCGTAGAACGGGTTCGTGATCACGAGCTGCCCGCGGTTCCGATCCAACCGTCCGGCGACGACCAGACGCTGGCCGGTCACGAACGTCTTCGTGCGGAAGGCTTGGTTCCACCACACGAGGGAGAGCGAGCCGGTCTCGTCCTTGATGGTGACGGTCAGCAGATGCCGTTTCGATCGAACGTAGCGGCCGTCCACTCGCGTGACGGTGCCCTGCGTCGTTGCCTCCTCCCCGATCTTGAGATCCCGGATCTTCTTCGTCGTTGAAAGGTCGATGTACCGCCGAGGGACGTGCTCGAGGAGGTCCCGAACCGTGCGAACCCCAAGGCCTTTCGCGAGCCTCGTCGCCACGGCGGCGGAAAGACCTGCGATACCGGCCCCCGCCAGCGGCTGGTCGAGCGGGCCCGGCGCCCGGGGCAGCTCGTTGCCGATGTGTTCGCTCACTCGGCCGCCATCACGTACCGGTGGAAGGGCTGGCCACCGTCGTAGATCTCGGTCGTCGTGCGCGGGAGCTCGGTTGCGAGCGCCGCGCGCAGCTGCTCGCGTTCTTCGACCGACACGCCCTCGCCGGTCAGAACGGTCAAGAGCTCGCGGAGCTCCGCGACGAGCGCGGATGCGACGCCGGTTGCGACCTCGATGATGTTCTCGCCCACCGTGACGACGGCTCCTTCGGCGATGCCCACGGCGTGGCCGGGCTCGGCGGTGCCGGCCGGCGTCTCGAGCGGGTCCGTGGCGACGAGCACGATGCCGGTCTTCACACGCAGCAGCGCCGCCTCCATGTCGCGGATCGCCGCGTCGGTGTCGCGCGCGTCCCCGTACGCGATGGCCGCTGCGAGGCCGTGCGCGATGTCGGCCGATCGCAGGATGACGACCCGATGCGTGAACGTGTCTTTCATCGCGAGCAGCCGCTGGTAGACGTCTTCGTTGTTGGGCAGCACGATCACATCTTGCGTCGGTGCCGACTCGATCGCAGCGCGAAGCGCTTCCTCGGTCGTCGTCCCTCGCATGGCGCCGTCGAGTGTTATCGCGCCGAGCTCTTCGAACAGCTTCGCCACGCCGGCCCCGGAGACGACCGCGATGAGCGCAGCCGCGTGCTCGCTCCGAGCGAGCGGGATCCCACGCACCCCGCGCGCGGTCTGCTCGGACGTTGACACCTTCGCTTCCAGGGTGCGCTCGTTGGTTGCGCGGATCTGCTCCGCGAAGTCGACGACCTCGACGTCGGCCGGTTTGCCGAAGGCTTCCCCGAGCGACACGGCGCGCGCGCGCTCATCGGTGTGGACGTGCACGCGCCACATTCCCTCGCCGCCGATGACCGCGACCGAATCGCCGATCTCCCCGAGCAGCTTCCGCAGCGGGTCCAGGTTGGACGCATTGGAATGGAGGAGGTACTGCACCTCGTACGCGTAGGTAGCGGAGGTCTCGTCACGGACCGGCGGCAACGTTTCGCCGGCCGTCGCGCGGGGTCGCGGGCGTCCGACGTCGCCGCCGGATGCGCGCGCCAACGCTTCGAGGACCACGACCAGACCCATGCCGCCTGCGTCGACGACACCGGCGGCCGCCAGCGCCGGCATCTGCTCGGGCGTTCGCTCCAGCGCGTCCGCCGCGGCGCCCGCGGCGGCGACCAGCTGTTCGGCGACATCGTTGTGGGAGCCTTGCGCCGCGTCGGCCGCCGCGGACACGACGCTCAGGATCGTCCCCTCGGCCGGCTCGAGGACCGCGTCGTACGCGAGCTCGGTCGCTCGCTTGAACGCGCTCGCAACCTGGTCGACGTCGGCGGGCCCCGCCTCGACGGCATCGGCGAACGCGCGCATGATCTGCGCCAAGATGACCCCGGAGTTCCCGCGCGCGCCGACGAGCGATCCGCTGCGGACCGCGCGCGCGACGGCGGGGGGCTCGGACGACGAGCGGTCGAGCGCCGCGACGACGGCTTCCATCGTCATCACGAGGTTGGTCCCGGTGTCCGAGTCCGCGACGGGGAAGACGTTGGCGGCGTCGATAGACGCCCGCGCCGCGCGCAGATCATCGAGCGACGCAACGACGGCTCGCCGGAGCGCGCCGGCGTCGAGAACCGGGCTCACGCGGCCACTCTAGCAGCGGAAACGAACACGAAACCGCGTTCCGGCGGCGGGGATGGTGTTGTGGCCGCCTGCCTCGGCCGATACAATCCGCCCCCGCTATGGCAGCCGTTTGCGACGTCTGTGGCCGCGGTCCGAGGTTCGGGATGCAGGTATCCCACTCGCACCGCCGTTCGTCGCGCCGTTGGGATCCCAACGTCCAGCGCGTGCGCGCCCTGGTCAAGGGTCACGCCAAGCGCATGAACGTGTGCACGCGCTGCATCAAAGCCGGCAAGATCCAGCGCGCGATCTAAGCACGCACCTCGAGCACCCTCGCGCCTTGTCCCAGCTTCAGCGCGCGCGCGATCGCGTCCGCCACCAGATCGTGCGCGCCCCGGACGGCCGTCTCAAGCTTCTCGCCCCGGGCAAGGAACGCCGTGATCGCCGCAGACAGCGCGCACCCGGTGCCGTGAACGTCGCCTGCGTCGAGACGCCGCCCCACGATCTCGTGGAGCTCGCCGTCGACGAACAAGACGTCGGTAACGCGATCGCCGTCGAGGTGTCCCCCGGTTACGAGGACTGCCACCGGCCCGTCTGCCGCGAGCGCCACGGCAGCTTCCTTCTGATCATCCAGCGTCGCGATCTCCAGTCCCGACAACGTTGCCGCCTCCGGCACGTTCGGGGTGATGAGCGCGGCGTTCGGCAGCAATGACTCCCGTATCGCCCCTGCGAGATCGTCGCGCGAAAGCGCCTCTCCGCTTCCCGCGTGCAAGACCGGGTCGACGACGAGCGGACCGATCACGTGATCGGTGACCGCGCGCGCGACCGCATCGACGGTTTCGATCGTTCCGAGCATCCCGGTCTTGGCCGCATCGCACCCGACGTCGGCCATCACGGCGTCGACCTGCGCGCGCACGAGCTCGGGGCCGATCGGTTCCCACCGGCGAACGCCGGTGGTGTCCTGAACGGTGACGGCCGTGATCGCGCTGAGGCCCCAGACGCCGAGAGCGGCGAACGTCTTCAGGTCCTGCTGGATCCCCGCGCCGCCGGTCGGATCGGAGCCGGCGATGGTGAGCGCGCGCCCGGTTATGCGCCCCGTCATGCGGTCGGTCACCGGAAGCTGTCCCACCCGCTCGCGGGCGGAGCGGCCGCCCCCGAGACCTCCACGCCCGCACCGTCCACGAAACGTCCGACCACGGTGACGCTCGTCGGCGAGATCGCGCGCGTTACCGCGTTCACCTCTTCCGGTGCGATCGCGAAGCACAGCTCGTAATCGTCACCGCCGGCGAGGGCCAGCCAGGGCGAGCCGCTCCACTCCTCCACGTCCTCGACGCCGGCCGCGAGCGGCACGGCGTGCCCGTCGATCAAAAGACCAACACCCGAACGTTCGCTGAGATGTCCCGCATCGGCGAGCAGCCCGTCGGAGACGTCGATCATCGCGCGCGCGCCGGAAACCGCGGCCGCTTCCCCTTCGCGCACGCGCG
>VAWS01000158.1 GCA_005884515.1 Actinomycetota bacterium | reverse complement strand
AGAGATCCACCTGTGCTGCGGGCCGCTGTACCACAGTGCGCCGCTGGGGTTCAGTGACTACGCGCTGCTGATGGGTCAAACCGTCGTGCTGATGGAGCGGTTCGACCCGGAAGAGTTCCTCCGTCTGATCGACGCCGAGCATGCGACGTGGTCGATGATGGTGCCGATCCATTTCGTGCGGCTGCTCGCGCTTCCGGTAGATGTGGGCGCGCACTACGACATCACATCGATGCGACGGATCATCCACGCCGCTGCTCCGTGCCCACCCGACGT
This sequence comes from Actinomycetota bacterium, assembly GCA_005884515.1. Taxonomy (GTDB): domain Bacteria; phylum Actinomycetota; class AC-67; order AC-67; family AC-67; genus AC-67. Next base: position 7,833 of record VAWS01000158.1, on the reverse strand, counting down.
GAAGCGTCGGATCATCGAGATGTTCGGCGACGACGTCGTGTGGGAGTTCTACGGGATGACCGAAGGGCGAGCGACCGTCATCACCGCCGAGGAGTGGCTCCGGAAGCCGGGCAGCGTCGGCCGGCCGATGCCCGGCGCGCGCGTGAAGATCTTGGACGAAGCCGGACGGGAGCAGCCGCCCGGCGAGACCGGACTCATCTACGTGTCGACGGGCGGCCGGTTCACGTACGCAGGCGCTCCGAGGAAAACCGCAGAGGTCTGGAACGGCGATTTCTTCAGCGTCGGGGACATGGGCTACGTGGACACCGATGGGTACCTCTTCCTGACCGACCGGCACCAAGACATGATCATCTCGGGCGGCTCGAACGTGTATCCGGCTGAAGTCGAGGCGGTATTGCACCTGCATCCTGCGGTCGCAGACGTCGCAGTGATCGGGATCCCCGACCCCGAGTGGGGCGAAGCCGTGAAAGCGATCGTCGAGCCGCGCGCGCCCGTCGACGCGTCGGAGCTCATCGAGTTCTGCCGCGCACGCCTCGCGCACTACAAGTGCCCGCGGACGGTGGATCTTGTCGAGCGGCTGCCCCGCGAGCCGAACGGCAAGGTCCGGAAGAGAGATCTGCGCGCGCCGTACTGGGAAGGGCGCGCGACGAAGATCTAGCTCAACAACTTGTAGTGGCCTCGATCCGGTCGGTTACACTACGGCGCACAAGCCCACGTGGAGCAGCCTGGAGTGCTCGTCACCCTGTCAAGGTGAAGGTCGCCGGATCGAAGCCGGTCGTGGGCGCATAGGGGCCTGAGCTGGTGAAATACATACTGCGGACGGATGAACCGATCGCCTGACCCATGGTGTTGCACCCGATGCTTTCGAGGACTGCTTTACGATTTAGCCCGAGCGCCGAAACGATGCCCGAATTGCGATCAAGAGTTTTTCGTGCCGGCGACTTGGAAACGAGTTCCCACCTACTGTTCGCGATCCTGTTCGCGCAGCGCCTACAACAGGGCCCATTTCGTCGGCGCACTGAACCCTCGGTGGCGTGGCGGCCGCGTTCTCTCGTACGGATCAGGCTGGAAAACCATCAAGACTGAAGTGCGCGAGCGTGATCAGGTCTGCCGTGCTTGCGGGAAAACCCCTGAACACAACGGGCGCGCGCTCGACGTTCACCACATGCAATCATTTCGGTTCTCCGGCGACAACTCGCTCGAAAACCTCATCGCACTCTGCCGATCGTGCCAAATGCGGGCGGACGATCATGGGCGCGCCGGTTCGGCGAAGTTCCTTCACAACCCCACCCCCAAGCGCCCCACGAAACGCGAGATCCGCCGCCTCAAACAGCTCATCCGTGAAGCCGAACGCCGCGCGCTCCGCCGTGCGCACCAACGGGACGCACTGAAGATGCACGAAGCGGGTGCAAGCCTGCGCGAGATTGCGCGCGTGCTCGGACTCTCGCATCAGACGGTCTTCAACTGGATCAGAGGGATCCATCGGGTTGAGCAGTCGGGAGCCCCGTACCAAGCTCAACGGCCGCGCGCGCACCGCCGTCCACTCGGCCGGCCCTTGCTATCCTGTCCGTCGCTCCGGCCAGGTAGCTCAGTTGGAAGAGCACGGGTCTGAAGAACCCGGTGTCGGCGGTTCGATCCCGTCCCTGGCCACTTTTCTTGCCGAACATTCTGGCCGACGAAGAACCCCAGAAACGTCGACGACCGCGCTCGCGCGCGGTCGCGGACTCCTTACCGCTACTTCGTTGGGTGGATCACCACCCGGAACCCCTGTATCAACCGTTCCGGGTGGCGACACCCTCGAGAAGGCTCATCACTTCGGACTCACGGTAGCGGCGGTGTCCGCCCAGGGTCCTGATGGAGCTGAGCTTGCCTGCCTTCGCCCAACGCGTGACCGTCTTGGGATCCACGCGGAAGAGGGCAGCGACCTCAGCTGGTGTGAGAAGCGTCTCGCCAGACGACTGGTCCCGCTTCATGTACTTCTCCTCCTTTCCGAAGCGGCCCGGCGTGTCCGACGTGCCGCGTTATGTCTGTACTGTTCCTCAATTAGCATCGAGCCTGTACCCCTTCGCCGCCAATGGCCCGTTGTGACGGTTTTCTGGCCACCCACCGTGTCCAGTCCGTACGTTTAGCCCGCGTGCTGCGTTCGGTCCTATTTACAGATTATCGGCAGTCTTTTCTCCAACTTGACCGAATAGCGGCATCCCTTGACCTGGGACGTCCTCCCATCTCCATACCCTAAACACCACGGCTACCGACCTCGAACCGCCATGCGATCGGCCACGCAGAACGCAGGACGAGCGGGCTCCCGCGTAGTCACAAATGACTAGCCACGGCCCTTGAAACCCCTGAGTACGATTGCCACATGGGCGTCTTCGACCGGCTCGGGGCCGAGTACGAGCAGATCGTCTTCGGCCACGATCCCGACGCGGGGCTGCGAACGATCATCGCCGTGTATTCAACTGCGCGCGGCCCGGCTCTCGGCGGCACGCGGATGTGGGCGTACCCGAACGAAGACGACGCGCTGGCCGACGCGCTTCGTCTCGGGAAGGCGATGGCATACAAAGCCGCCTGCGCGGACCTTCCGCTTGGGGGCGGTAAAGCCGTGATCATCGGGGACGCTCGACGGGACAAGACGGATGCGCTGATGCGTGCGTACGGCCGTCAGGTCGAGCGGCTCGGCGGCCGGTACATCACAACGGCCGACGTCGGGACGACCGTGAAAGACCTCGACGTGATCGCAGAGACCACTCGCTACGTGACGGGAACCTCCGGCGGGTCGGGCGACCCCTCTCCGGTGACGGCGCACGGCGTCTGGCACGGTCTGCGCGCCGTCGCGGAAACCGCCTTCGGTGACGCCGCCCTGACCGGCCGGCACGTCGTGATCCAAGGCGTCGGAAAGGTCGGCTCGGGTGTCGCGCGCATGCTCAAGCAAGAAGGCGCGCGCCTGACAATTGCCGACATCGACGCAGAGGCCGCACGGGCGCTTGCCGACGAGATCGGGGCCGACGTCGTCGGCGCAGCGGAAGCGCTCGAGGTGCCGTGCGACGTCCTGTGCCCCTGCGCGCTGGGGCCCGTCGTGACGGACAAGACGATCGGTTCGTTCAAGTGCGCCGCGATCGCTGGAGCGGCGAACAATCAGCTCGAGCAGCCTGCCTTGGCGCGCGGGCTCGCGGAAGACGGCATCCTCTACGCGCCGGACTACGTGATCAACGCCGGCGGCTTGATCAACGTCGCAGACGAGCTTCACGGTTACGACGCTGCACGGGCGCGCCGCAAAGCGGAATCGATCGCCGACACGCTGCGTGAGATCTTCCGCTCCGCGGAGTCGGAAGGGATCACACCGTCCGAAGCTGCCGACCGCCTGGCGGAGTCGCGCATCGCAGCCGCCGGCTAGCAGCCAAACTTTCCCAGGACATATCGTGCCGTCACCTTTCTGCTCATCCCTTGCTCATTTTCTCGCTACCGGGTAGGTCGGCTTCGCGACCGGCGCGAAGATCGACGGCACCAACACCGTGGCCATCACGTGCTTCGGCGACGGACATCCAAACGGGCGCAGTCGGATCGCGCGCAATCCAGGACCGGTCGATCCAATACGTCGACATCAGCAGGCAGCTTCGCGGCGACCTTGAGGTCCAGGGGTTGCAGCGCGGCCGAACGGAGCACGGTGTCATCGGCGGAGACTTCCCGGCGATCCCGACCGGTCCGTCGACCGAATGCCCGAACAACTGCTCCTGGGCGGGCTACGCGAGCCTTCCGTTCAAGGCGGGGACGGCGTTGACCGACGCGGACGTTCTCGTTGACAACACGACCTGGGTCAGCGGAGACACCGGACAGACTCAACCGGTCCTGGACTCGAGTGAATCGGGCAGCCCCGCCGCCTGCACCGGGTCCGTTGCGAACCCGACCGCGCCAGCCGGCAAGGTGTGTATCTACATCGCCGGCGGAGACAACGCGGCTGATGTCGCCGGCTATTCGGTCGTGCCCGGATCAGGAGGCAGCCCGTACGGATTCAAGCTGCATTGGGTCTCGACTGGTCCCGGAACCGCGAACAACACGTTCATCGACGCTGTATGGGCGTACACCGCGCCGTAACGAATCTCGAAGCGTGAGGAGGGGATCGAGCGATCCCCTCCTCTGTTTCGTCACCCTTGGGGGAGCATGGACCCCAAGGTAGGCTACGCGCATGATCGACAAGGACCCGAAGAAGATCGCGCGCGGGATCCTGCGGAACGCCGCACAGAAGGAACCTCCGACCGACCTCGCGCGCATCCTCGCCTACCTACGCATCCATCACGAGCGCCCGTGGCACCTGTCGCAGGACGTGTGGGAAGGGCTCGGCCGGTCGGCTCGTGGCCGAACGCGATTCAAGACGGCCGGCAAGCCATCGGGCCCCAGCGGACGTTGGAAGCTCGCGCACGAGATCGCCCATCACGTGCTGCACGGGGCCGTCCCCCACTTGCGCGCCGGAACCTGGGAGACGCACGAGCTCGAGTACGAAGCCGACTTGCTGGCGGCGGAGCTGCTGATGCCAGACCCGTGGCTCGCGCGCGCCGTGAAGAAAGCCGAGAGCGAGCATCAGCCACTCGATCTGGAGGACCTTGCGCGGACGTTCCAAGTGGGTAGGCAAGAGATGGAGAAGCGGCTTCGCCAGCTCGATCTCCTCCGAGGAGAGGTCCTCGGACGTATGTGACGGTGTTTTCGTTGACGTCTACGGATCGGCGCTGCGACCATGAGACGTAGGAGCGGCAACCCCGCGCCTCGTTCGAGACGATGAGCGTCCTCCGGCGATCCCGGTGGGCGAGGAGGAACCGATGAAAGGTTTCGTCGACCCCGGCTCCGTCTCGACCGAATCGGTTCAGGTCCTGAAGCCGGACGGCACGCTCGTGCCCGATCACGGCTACGACATCGACCTCAAGGAGGAAGACCTCCGCGAGATCTATCGGGTGATGATCCTCACGCGCAGGATCGACCAAGAATCGACGAACCTCCAGCGACAAGGCGAGCTCGGCGTCTACACGCCGGCGCTCGGCCAAGAGGGAGCGCAGGTCGGCGCCGCGTACGCGCTGGAGCCGCAGGACTGGATCTTCCCTTCCTATCGCGAGCTGGGGTTCGCGATGCTCCGCGGCGTGCAGCCGTCGCACATCCTGCACCTGTTCCGCGGAACGTGGCACGGCGGCCTGTTCGACTACCGCGAGTATTGCATCGCACCGTACGCGGTTCCCATCGCCACCCAGACGTTGCACGCGGTCGGCTTCGCGACCGGCGCGAAGATCGACGGCACCAACACCGTGGCCATCACGTGCTTCGGCGACGGCGCGACGTCGGAAGGCGACTTCCACGAGGCGTGCAACTTCGCCGGCGTATGGAAGACACCCGTTGTCTTCTTCTGTCAGAACAACCAGTACGCGATCAGTGTCCCGCTCGCGAAGCAGACGGCGGCGCCGACGATCGCGGTGAAAGCGCTCGGGTACGGCTTCCCGGGCGTTCGCGTCGACGGGAACGACGTCCTCGCGTCGTACGTCGTTACGCGTGAAGCGGTCCGGCGCGCGCGCCGCGGCGAAGGCCCAACACTGATCGAAGCCGTCACGTACCGGCGCGGTCCACACTCCACAGCCGATGACCCGAGCCGCTACCGCACCGACGAAGAGCTCAACACGTGGGAAGCACTCGACCCCATCGCGCGCTTCGAGAAATATCTCGAAACCGAAGGCGTGCTTACGGCAGAGTTCAAGGAGCAGTGCGACGCCGAGGGGCGCGAAGCTGCGTCGAAGCTTCGGAAAGAGATCGTTGGGGCGGGGCCGCTCGACCCGAATCTGCTCTTCGAGCACGTTTATGCGGAACGCACGCCGAACCTCGAAGAGCAGTTCGCACAGTTCAAGCGTGATCAGGAGGGCCAGTAGTGCCGACGATCACGCTCGCGCAAGGTCTGAACGAAGCCTTGCGCTATTGCATGCAGCGCGACGATCGCGTCGTCGTCATGGGCGAAGACGTGGGGAAGGCCGGCGGGGTGTTCCGCATCACCGACAAGCTGCAGCAGGAATTCGGTGAACAGCGCGTCATCGACACGCCGCTCGCCGAGTCGGGGATCGTCGGAACGGGCATCGGGCTTGCGATCTACGGATTCAAGCCGGTGTGCGAGATGCAGTTCGACGGGTTCACGTACCCCGCGTTCGAACAGATCACGTCGCACCTCGCGAAATACCGGTCGCGCACCATGGGGAAACTTCCGCTGTCTGTCGTCGTCCGCATCCCGTATGGAGGCGGCATCGGTGCGGTCGAGCACCATTCCGAGTCGCTGGAGGCGTACTTCACCCACACCGCCGGCCTGAAGGTGGTGACGCCGTCGACGCCGTCTGACGCGTTCGCACTCTTGGTCGACGTGATCGAAGATCCGGACCCGGTGATCTTCCTCGAGCCGAAGCGCCGCTACTGGATCCGCGAAGATGTCGAGCTGCCCGTCACGAACGGCGATCGCCGGAAAGCACGGATCGTGCGCGAGGGAACCGACGTGACGATCCTGACCTACGGCCCGAGTGTTCGAACGGTCGAGGATGCCGCGGAAGAGGCGGCGAAAGACGGCGTAGCGTGCGAGGTCATCGACCTCCGCTGGCTGAACCCGCTTGATCTGGAAACGATCATGACGAGCGTCAAGAAGACGGGGCGCGCCGTCGTCGTGACGGAGGCACCGATCACGGGCTCGTTCTCGGCTGAGCTTGCCGCGCGCATCGCCGAGGACGACTTCCTGTCCCTGCACGCTCCGGTGATCCGAGTCGGCGGCTACGACATCCCCTATCCCCCGGCGAAGGTCGAGGATCTGTACTTGCCCGACCTGGACCGTGTGCTGGACGCCGTCGATGCTGTATTGAACTACTGATGAGCGCGCGCGATTTCAAGCTGCCCGACCTCGGCGAGGGACTGACCGAGGCCGAGATCGTGCAGTGGCTCGTGAAGGAAGGCGACACGATCGAGCTGAACCAGCCGATCGTCGAAGTCGAAACGGAGAAGGCGCTCGTCGAGATTCCGTCGCCCTTCGCCGGGACGGTCGAGAAGATCTTCGGCGAGGTCGGCGCGAAGGTTGCCGTCGGCTCGACGATCATCACCGTCGAAACGACGGACGATGCGCCGAAGACCGGCCGCAAAGAGGTCCTGGTCGGGTACGGGCCGGAAGAAGGCGGATCGAAGCGGCGCAAGAACCGCAAGATCGGCCGTCGCGAAGACGAAGCACCGGACCAGCCCGAGCAGCCTGCGCGCGCGCTGGCGACGCCGCCCGTGCGCAAGCTGGCGCGCGATCTCGGTGTCGATATCGACGCCGTGAACGGGTCGGGCAAAGAAGGCCGCGTGACACGCGAGGACGTGCTCGCGGCTGCAGACTCGACCACGAAGGAGCCTGCCGCGGAAGAGGCGGCCGAGGTCATCTCGATCGCGCCGCCGGCACAGATCAGAGCCGTCCCGGATCAAACGGAGGAGCGGATCCCGGTGCGCGCGATCCGCCGTTCGATCGCCGAGAAGATGGTGCGGTCGGCGTTCACGATCCCCCACGTCGCCGAGTGGCTGCAAGTGGACGCGAGCGAGCTGATGAAGCTCCGGACCGACCTTCAAGCGTCGCCCGAAGCCAAGGAAATGAAGATCTCGCCGCTTCCGATCATCGTGAAAGCGTTGCTCGCCGCGCTTCGGAAGCACCCGCTCGTGAACTCGTCGTGGGATGACGAAACGAACGAGATCGTCGTCCGGCACGTCTACCACATCGGCATCGCGACGGACACCGAGCGAGGGCTGCTCGTCCCGGTCGTGAAGAACGCCGACCACCTGAACATCTTCGAGCTGTCTCGCGAG
>VAWS01000002.1 GCA_005884515.1 Actinomycetota bacterium | reverse complement strand
GAATCTGATCCACGCCGGCGGGCTCGACGAGTTCGGTGGACGGCGCGACATGTTGCTGTTCGTCAACGAGCTGTGGGATAAGAAGGAGCCGAAGCCCGAAGTGATGCAGCAGGAGCTACGCGTGCGCGAGCCGGTCACGTCGTTCGGGCTGCGTGGGTATAGCGAGGCGGAGAAGGTGCGCGCGGAGGTCGAGGTCACGGGGATGGACGTCTCGCGCCACATCGTCTCGTTCTACTCCGACGTGCTTCGCGCGCTGGACGTGACGCGCGCCGACCACCTGCGGCGACACCGTCAGAACGCGCGCGTGATGATCGCGGGGGTGAAGGTCGCGTCGCAGACGCCGGCGGTTCGCTCGGGGCAGCGGATCATCTTCGTGACGCTGGACGACGGGACCGCGCTGTCCGACGCGACGATCTTCGAAAGCGTGCAGGAGCACTGCGCGTGGACGGTGTTCCACTCGTGGCTGCTCGTCGTCCGCGGAACGCTGCGCAAGACGGGAGCCGGTCGCGGGGGAGTGTCGATCAACTGCGAGCGCGCGTGGAACCTGGCCGATCTTGCGAAGCAGCACCGAAACGGGACGCTCGACGTGGACGCGCTGTGGACCGAAGGCGTCGAAGAGATCGAGGCGGCGGAAGCCGAACGGCGTCGTAACCGCGGGAAGCCTGCGCCGGTGCCCGCGCACGAGCACGCCGCGCGCGCGATACCGATGCCGGCGCGCGCGGCGCCTTCGGATGGCGCCGCGGACGCGCCGCGCAAGCTGTGGCACGCGAGCGGAGGGTCGGCCGGAGCATAGGAGGGGAGACGGTCACCGAACCGATCCTTCACGTCGACATGGACGCGTTCTACGCGTCGGTCGAAGTCCGCGAAGATCAGTCGCTCGCCGGGAAGCCGGTCGCCGTCGGCGGCGGCGGTCCGCGCGGCGTCGTCATGGCGGCGTCCTACGAGGCGCGCGCGTTCGGCGTTCACTCAGCGATGCCCGGCGTGCGTGCGCGCCGTCTGTGCCCGAACCTGATCTTCGTTCCACCCAACTTCACGCTGTACCGCGCGGAGTCGGATCTGATCCTGCAGATCTTGTTCTCCTTCACGCCGCTCGTCGAGCAGATCTCACTCGACGAAGCGTTCCTCGACGTCGGCGGGTCGACGCGGCTGTTCGGCGAGCCGGTCGCGATCGCCGAGAAGATCCGCGCGCGCGTCCGCTCCGAACGATCGTTGGTGTGCTCGGTCGGCGTCGCGCCGAACAAGTTCCTCGCGAAGCTCGCGAGCCAGCACGCGAAGCCCGACGGCGTCGTCCACGTTCCCGCCGAGAAGATCCACGAGTTCCTCGACCCGCTTCCGTGCGGCGCGCTGTGGGGCGTCGGCGAGCAGACGGAGGCCGCGCTCGACCGTCTCGGTGTGCGGACGGTCGGCGACATCGTGGCGTTGCCCGACGGCGTGCTCGAGCGTGCTTTCGGTCCCGGCCCGGCTGCGCACTTGCTCGCGCTCGCGAAAGGTGAGGACGACCGCGCCGTCGTCCCGTACGAGCCGGCGAAGCAGGTCTCGGCCGAGCAGACCTTCGAACGCGACCTCGACGCGCTCGAGCACATCCGTCGGGAGCTGTTGCGCCTGTCCGATCGCGTCGCGCAGCGGCTCCGTAGCGGTGGTCACTCGGCGCGGACGGTCACGATCAAGGTGCGCTTCTCGGATTTCAAAACGATCACCCGCTCGCGTACGCTGCCTGCGCCGACCGACGGTGCGGCGAAGATCTACGCAGCGGCGCGCGACCTGTACGCATCGCTTCGGCTTCATCGGCCCCGTATCCGGCTCCTCGGGGTCGCGGCGAGCGGCCTCGTCGCCGGTTCGGGTCCGGAGCAGCTTCGCATCGGCGAGCGACCCGATCGGTGGGGAGCGGCCGACCGTGCGGTCGACCGGCTCCGGGAACGGTACGGCGGCGACACGGTCGAGCGGGCTGCGGTGGCACAGCCGAGGCCACGGGCTGCTCGACGGGATGAAGGACCGGACGAACGGGAGGCGCGAGATGAATGAGAAGGTTCGGTACGAGGTGTCGGGCTCGGTCGCGACCGTCACGATCGCGCGCCCAAAGGTGCGCAACGCGATGGACATGGACGTCTTCGCCGCGCTGGCCGAGGCCGGCGCGCGCGCGGGCGCGGATCGGTCCGTGCGCGCCGTCGTCGTGACGGGCGACGGATCGAACTTCTCGAGCGGCATCGATACCAGCGTGTTCACTTCCGGCAACAACGGGAGCCCGTCGGGGATCGACATCGGCGGACTGCAGTCGTCGTTCACCGTCTTCGAGAAGGTCGCCAAGCCGACGATCGCCGCGATCGCTGGGCCGACGTTCGGCGCCGGCCTTCAGCTTGCGATCGCCTGTGACTTCCGAGTGGCCGCGGACGACACGGAGCTGAGCGTGATGGAGGTTCGATGGGGGATCCTGCCCGACCTCGGCGGCACGCAGCGGCTCCCGCGCCTGATCGGTCTGGGGAGAGCCAAGGAGCTGGCGATGACTGCCCGCCGCGTCGGGGCGGACGAGGCTCTGCAGATGGGGCTTGTGAATAAGGTCGTGGCCGCCGGGACGCACCTGCAGAGCGCGACGGAGTGGGCGCGCGAGCTGGCCGCGGGGCCGCCGCTCGCGCTGGCCGCCATCAAGCGGCTGATGAACAGCGCGTTCGATGCGCCGGTTCGAGAGGGACTCGACCGCGAGGCGACGGCGCAACGGCGTATCCTGGCGTCGTCGGACTTCATCGAGGCTGTAGCGGCACGCGTACAAAAGCGTGAGCCTCATTTCGAGGCGCGCTGAGGCCGATACTCCTTGTGAGGGCGATTGCGCCGCTCCTATAATTCATGGCGAGGTCGTTGCTGGAGATCGCATGCCCCTATCGGATCACGAACAGAAGATCCTCGACGAGATCGAGGCACGGCTCGCGGCCGAGGATCCGAAATTCGCGCGCTCGACGAGCGCGGCGACCCCTCGCGGCATCGCCATCAAGCGCATCAAGCGCGCCTCGTTGGTGTTCATCGCGGGATTCGTGCTCATGATCGCCGGTCTCGTCACCTCTCTCACCGAGCAGCTGGGCATCGCCGGCTTCGTCGTTATGTTGATCGCGCTGTTCGTGATCGCGCGCGCGTCGCGGGACATCGGTCCCGTCTCCCCGAGGTCCCGGCAAGAGGGCCCATCGTGCTTCGGCCGCGCCGAAGAACGTTGGCGCAAGCGCTTCGAGCGCGACGACGGCTGAACACGTCGTTACAGCGTTCATTTGTCCTGCCGAACGCTGCGCGCTTGTGGAAAAAAAAGTTTCCTAAAAAAAACTCTTCACTGTCTTGCCTTTCCGGTCACCGGTGCCGTACAACAGAGGCTCTTCCCCCCAGGTCGTTCAACCAACTTTTTTTAAACTCGCGCAGGGATCGTGCCAGTGGAAGGATTCACTTCGCTTCAGGCTGGGCGGTTCACTGCCTGCACCGGCAACCAGCTTCGCTATTGGGACAAGATCGGGCTCGTCAAGCCGTCCGTACAAGCGACGGGAGGCCGACCTGGCGTTCGAAGGCTGTATTCGTTCCGCGATCTCGTCGCGTTGAAGGTCGTCAACTCGCTGCTCGAAGGCGGCATGTCCTTGCAGCGCGTGCGGCGCGCGTTCGAGTACCTGCGCGGAAGCGCCGGCCTGGACGAGCATCTCTCCGGGGTCAAGCTCGTCACCGATGGACAGAGCATCTTCAAGATCTGCAAGACGGACGGCGACATCATCGACGCCCTGCAGCAGGGTCAGATGACCTTCTTCGTAGCAATCGACGAGCTCGCCGGCGAGGTCGACCAGGGCGTGAGTGAATTCCTTCGGGATCGCGACCAGTTCGTTCGCACTCTTCGCGCCGCGGAGCAAGAGCTGCGCGATGAGGCGGAGCCCGCGAAGCGCCGCCGCCGGCGGGCGTAGCCGAGCACCGTCCCTCCGCGCTTACCGTTCACCCTGAGTCGCGCGCGCTGGTGGTTCCCCTCCTCTATACTTCTCCCAACCATGCGGCAGCGTGGGGGAGGACCGTCAGTTGGGAAGAGCCCTCGTCCTCAACGCAACGTTCGAGCCGCTCTGCGTCGTAAGCGCGCGGCGGGCGCTGGTCCTCGTCCTCAAGCACAAGGCTGAGCTCGTCCATCAGGACGGCGGGTCCTATCACTCCGAGCGCATGACCGTTCCGATCCCATCCGTCATCCGGCTCAAGTACTTCGTTCGGGTGCCGTATCGCGCTCGTGCCAGCTTGTCCCGGCGTGCGGTGTTCGTCCGAGACTCGTTCCAGTGCCAGTACTGCGGTGCGGGCGCAGAGAACGTTGACCACGTGATCCCGCGATCGCGCGGAGGCACGCACACGTGGGAGAACGTCGTGGCCGCGTGCAAGGCGTGCAACACGCGCAAGGAGAATCGCCTCCCGTCGGAAGCGGGGATGCGGCTGCGGAGCAAGCCGGCTGCTCCGCGGGAGAAGATCTGGATCATCGTCGCCGTCGGCCACGTCGATCCCAAGTGGGAGCCGTACCTCAACGGCGGCCACGCGCACCCGGCTCCGCACCCCGCACCGGCCCCCGCCTGATCGGCGGGCCACACCCGTCCGGGCTATCCACTCCCACCTGCAACAGTTCTTAACAGTCCTGTTCTAAATTAGTCATTGCCGACGTGCGGGAACTCTTGACGCTCGATTCATCAGTGGAGTAGAGTGGCGCCAAGTGGTGGATGGTAGAGCGCCGAAGTGTTCCTGGGGGAGTACCAGCACTCGCTGGATGCCAAGGGGAGAATCATCCTCCCCTCGAAGTTCCGCGGGCTTCTAGCAGACGGCTGCGTCCTCACCCGCGGTCTCGACAAGTGTCTCGCGGTGTACCCGCCGCAGGAGTGGGAGAGCGTTTCCGCTCGGTTGCGGGAGTCGAGTCAGTCGAACCGTCAGGTGAGGGACTTCCTTCGGATCTGGTACGCCTCGGCGGTCGAGGAGGAGCCGGACAAGCAAGGCAGGATCACCGTTCCCGAGCACCTTCGGGAATACGCGGGCCTCGAGCGCGAGGTCACGGTGACCGGCCGAGGGGAGTTCGCGGAGATCTGGTCCCGAACCGCGTGGGCCCAGCGCCTCTCGGAAGGACTGCCGAACTACGCCGACCTCTCTGAGTCCAACCCTGACCTGCCGTTCTAACAGCAACGAAGCCAGCTAGGTAGGGGGAGCGTTTGTGGAGCAGGCACCGATGGGGGAACCCCGCGTCCCCGAGGACGGCTTCAAGCCGGTGAAGGAGCTCCGCGAAAGCTTGCTCTTGATCGTGCTGATGCTGTCGAGCATGAGCGCGTTCATCGGTCTCGGTGCGATCGCCGTGCGCTTGTTCGCCGGGACGCGATGACGGGGGAGGGGTGGATGAGCCGCATGTTCCGGTCCTCGCAGAAGCCGTCGTCCGGTACGCCGTGCCGTCGCCGGGTGCGCGTTCCGTCATCGACTGCACCGTCGGCGCGGGTGGGCACGCGGCGGCGCTCCTCCGGGCTCTGGGGCCCACTGGCAGGCTGCTCGGCATCGATCGCGACCCGGATGCCCTCCGCCTGGCCGCCGATCGGCTCGCGTCGTTCGGGGACCAGGTTCGGCTGGTGCACGGGAACTTCGCGGAGTTGGGGGAGATCGTGACCCAGTCCGGCTGGGGTCCGAGCGACGCCGTCGTTTACGACTTCGGGCTGTCCTCGATGCACGTCGACCGGCCGGAGCGCGGCTTTAGCTACCAGCACGACGCTCCGCTCGACATGCGGATGGATACAACGGCGCCGCTCAGCGCCTACGACGTTGTGAACACCTACGACGAGCGGCAGCTCGCGCGCGTCATCCGCTCGTACGGCGAAGAGCGGTGGGCGTCGCGCATCGCAGAGTTCATCGTAGCGGCGCGGAAGCGCCGGCCGATCGCGACCACAGGGGATTTGGTCGAGGTCATCCGCGCCGCGGTCCCTTCAGCGGCGCGTCGGGTAGGGCCGCACCCGGCGCGCCGCACCTTTCAAGCACTCCGCCTTGAGGTCAACAAGGAGCTCGAGGCGATCCAAGCTTCCCTCCCGCAGGCATCCGCGGAGCTTTCTCCAGGCGGGCGCCTCGTCGCGCTGTCCTACCACTCCGGCGAAGACCGCTTGGTCAAGCGGTTCATGCGCGAGGAGGCGAGCGGCGAGGCGCCCCGCCTGCGGTTGCTGACCCGGAAGCCCGAGCGCCCTTCGGAAGAGGAGATCGCGCGCAACCCGCGCGCGTCGGCGGCACGGCTGCGCGCGGCGGAACGGCTCGCAGCGCCGCCCGAGCCCGATGGTCCGCCGGGAGGCTCCGCCGCGTGACGCCTCCACGGACGGCAACAAGCCCCAGGCGACCGGTCCCGGCGCCGGAGCGACCCCGTCACCTTCGTGTGGTGCGCGGCCGCCCGGCGCCGGGCCGGCGCCCCCCAACGTTGTTCATCGTCCTGGCCCTGACGGCGACCGGCATGGCGCTGTTCGCGCTCGTCGTGGCGCAGGTCTTCCTCGGCCAAGCGGCATTCCGCCAGTCGAGCCTCGAGAACGCCGTGCAGGCGAAGCGCCTCACGACCGAGCAGCTGGAGCTCGAGGTCGCCAGGCTGGCCTCGCCTGACAGGATCGCGACGCGCGCGCAGCAGATGGGCATGGTCCCGGCGCCCGGCGTCGTCGTTCTCACCCCACCGTCCACTCGGAGCGGCCCCTCCCAAACCCGGGAGGGGAGGTAGAGGGGGGCCGCGTGCGTCGTCGCGGCACCCGGCCCGCTCTACGGCTCGTCGTTCTTCTCTTCATCTTTACGCTTCTCTTCGCGTCGGTCGCGGTCCGGCTCGTCATGCTCCAGATCGTCCGGGCGGCACCCCTCGACTCGCTCGGCCTGCAGCAGCGGATAAGCACGATCGAGCTTCCCGCCCAGCGGGGAGCGATCTTCGACCGGAACATGGTCCCCCTGGCGGTCTCCTCGGATGCGCGCGCGCTCTACGCCGACGCCCAGCGCATCACCGACCCGGCCGGTGCCGCGACGAAGATCTCGCCGATCCTCGGCATCGACGTGAAGACGCTGACGGCGAAGCTGAGCCAGCAGGCCGGCTTCGTGTACCTCGCACGCAAGGTGCCGGTCGACGTCGCCGAACGGGTGCTCGCCCTACGGATCCCGTACGTCGGCGCGTTGGACGAAACGGCGCGCACGTACCCGTCGAACGACCTTGCCGGGCAAGTGCTCGGCTTCGTGAACGTCGACAACGTCGGGCTCTCGGGGCTCGAGTCGATGTACAACAAGGTCCTTTCCGGCACCCCGGGCAAACAGGTCATCGAGCACGACCCGCAAGGCCGCGCGATCCCGCAAGGCCGCAACTCCATCGTCGATCCGGTCAACGGCAATGGGATCCAGACGACGATCGACCGGGACATCCAGTTTTACGCCGAGCAGGCCCTCGCGCGCGGTGCGCGCGCGACTGGAGCGCAGAACGGTACGGCCGTCGTGCTGGACGCGAAGACCGGCGACGTGCTGGCGATGGCGAACTGGCCGGCGCTGAACCCGAACAACTTCGGCACAGCGACGCCGGCCGAGATGCGCAACCGCATCGTCACAGACGCGTACGAGCCGGGATCGGTGAACAAGGTGATCACTGCGTCGGCCGCGATCGAGGCCGCACGTACGCGGACGCGATCGCTGAGTCGTCGAACATCGGGACGATCGAGGTTGCGATCAAGGTCGGGAAGCGGCGCATCTACGACATGCTCAACCGGTACGGATACGGGCGCCCGACCGGCGTCGGGTTCCCGGGCGAGTCGGCGGGCGTCACACTCCCGTACGACCAGTGGTACGAGACGAGCCTCGCGACGATCCCGATCGGCCAAGGGATCGCCGTCACGCCGCTGCAGATGGCGATGGTGTACGCGACGATCGCGAACGACGGTGTTCAGGTGCAGCCGCGTCTCGTCCGCGGGGTGGTGCAACCCGACGGGGCGCTGACGCCGGCACCGCCGTCGCCGAGCCGCCGCGTCGTCAGCCCCTTCGTCGCGGCCCAGGTCCGCGGGATGCTCGTCGGCGTGGTCGAAGACGGAACCGGGACGCGCGCGCAGATCCCCGGGTACCTTGTCGCCGGCAAGACCGGAACCGCGCGCGTACCGAACCTGCACGCGCGTGGTTACTCGACGAACTTGATCACGACCTTCGTCGGCCTGGCACCGGCGGACGATGCGCGTCTCGTCACGCTCGTGCAGCTGTACAACCCGACGCCGCGTGTCGCCGCGGCGACGGCAGCGCCGGTCTTCAAGCAGATCATGCAGTACTCACTGGCGCATCTCGGGATCGCGCCGACTGCACCGCTGCCCGGTGGTCCCTCGATCGGCGAGATGCGCGCGCACGCCTTGCCGAAGCCCAAGCCGTCGCCGACCGCATCGCCGTCCCCCGCGGCGACGCCTGCGGTGCTGCCGACGAAATCGAAGACCCCGAAGCAGCCCTGAGCGCGTGGTACAGTTCGCGTCTGCCAGCATGCCGGCCGAGCGGCCCGCCCGGTTCCGGCGGCGGGCCGGGGCGGGAAGGACGACCGCCGTGCCCATGATCCTTCAGACCCTGGTCGATGGTGTTCGCGGCGCGCGCCTGCAGGGAGACGGCAGCGTGCCGATCGACGACGTCGCGTACGACTCTCGTGCCGTTACTCCGGGCACGCTGTTCTTCTGCGTTCCGGGCGAGCACGCCGACGGACACGATTTCGCCGCGCGCGCAGTCGAGGCAGGAGCCGTGGCGCTCGTGGTCGAGCGGCCGCTCGACGTTCCGGTTCCTCAGGCCATCGTCCCTTCGGTGCGCACCGCGATGGGCCCGTTCGCGTCGCTGTTCTTCGGCGACCCGTCGCGCGCGCTCACGCTCGTCGGCGTGACCGGAACGAACGGCAAGACGACGACGACGTTCATGTTCGAAGCGGTGTTCCGCGCGCTGGGTATTACGCCGGGCGTAATCGGCACCGTCGAGACGCACATCGGCGACACCGTTCTGCCGGTGACACGGACGACCCCGGAAGCGATCGATCTGCAACGGCTCCTTTCGACGATGCGCGACGCGGGGGTCGGCGGCGCTGCGATGGAAGCGTCGTCGGAGGGCCTCGCGCGAAAGCGCTGCTCTTCCGCCCTGAGATGTCCGAACGTGCGGTCGTGAACCTCGACGACGAGCGAGGGCGCGCGCTCGCTGCCCGAACGGACCTGCCGCTCGTGACGTTCGCGATCGATCATGAAGCGGATGTTCGCGGCCATTCCCTCGAGCTGGCCCGCACCGGCAGCTCGTTCATCGCAGACGTCGGCGGCCGATCGGTCCCGATCCGCGTGAACCTTCCCGCGCGGTACAACGTCGAGAATGCGCTCGGCGTGCTCGCTGCTGCGCGCGCTCTGGGATTGCCGATCGGTCCCGTCGCCGAAGGTATCGCGTCGCTGCGCGGTGTCCCCGGCCGGATGGAGCCGATCGAGGCCGGCCAAGACTTCACGGTGCTCGTCGACTATGCGCACACGCCGGACTCGCTCGAAGGCCTGCTTCGCGCCGCGCGCGAGATCACGCGGCCGGGCGCGCGCCTGGTGGCCGTGTTCGGGTGCGGCGGGGACCGCGACCGCGGCAAGCGTCCGTTGATGGGGAAGGTTGGGGCCACACTCGCCGACCGCGCGATCATCACAAGCGATAACCCACGGACGGAAGATCCGATCGCGATCATCGAGCAGATCGAAGCCGGCGCGCGCGAGACGGGACGCCCGTTCGAGCGGATCGCAGACCGGCGCGAGGCGATCGAAGCAGCGATCGACGGCGCGGCGCGAGGCGACGTGATCGTGATCGCCGGTAAGGGCCATGAGACCGGCCAGCAGTTCGCCGATCACACGATCCCATTCGACGACCGCATCGTCGCGCGCGGAGCGTTGCAGAGCCGGAGCCGCCGGTGATCGCTCTCAGCGTGAAGGAAATCGCGGAGGTGTGCGGCGGCCGCGTCGACGGCGCTGATCCCGACGCGACCGTGACGTCGGTGATCACCGACTCGCGCGCGACGTCGGCGGGCGCGCTCTTCTTCGCGCTCGCGGGTGAGCGCGCGGACGGCCACGCGTTCGCGAACGACGCGGTCCGTGGCGGCGCCGTCGCCGCGGTCGTGCGCGAGGACGCCGGAGCATTCGCTGCTGCTGTGCGCGTGAACGACCCGCTCGCCGCGATGTCCTCGCTCGCTGCGTTCGTCCGTAGGCGTTTGCGGGCGACGACGATCGCGATCACCGGCTCGTCGGGCAAGACCGGCACGAAGGACCTCACCGCCGCCGCGTGCGCGAGCGAGCGCAGGACGATCGCAGCGAATGCGTCGTACAACAACGAGATCGGCGTGCCGCTCACGATCTTCGGCGCAGACGAAGACACCGAGGTCCTCGTCATCGAAGTCGGCAGCCGGGGCATCGGCCACATCGCGTCGCTCGCGCCGATGATCCGGCCGGACGTGGCCGTCGTGACGAACATCGGCCCGGCTCACATCGGCATGTTCGGCTCGCTCGAGAACACGGCGCTCGCGAAGGGCGAGCTCGTCGAAGCGCTCGCGCCGGAGGGCACGGCGGTGCTCAACGCCGATGACCCACGCGTCGACGCGCTCGCGGCGCGCACGCGCGGACACGTCGTCAGCTTCGGCCGAGCAGCCTCAGCCGACGTGCGTGCGGAAGGCGTCTCGCTGGACGACGAGGCGCGCGCGACGTTCACGTTGCTCGCCGGCGACGAGCGCGCGCGGGTCACGCTGCGGATGCCGGGGGAGCACATGGTGTCCAATGCGCTTGCTGCCGCGGCGGCGGCGCGCGCAGCCGGCGTGTCTCTGCACGGCGCCGCCGACGGCCTCGCGCGCGCCGAAGGGTCGGCGTGGCGCATGGAGCTCCACGACGTCGGCGGGCGGCGGATCCTGAACGATGCGTACAACGCGAACCCGGACTCGACGGCCGCGGCGCTGAAGGCGCTCGCGGCGATGGCGCGCGGACGACCCTCGTGGGCTGTGCTGGGGCCGATGGCCGAGCTCGGCGACGAGACCACCGCGGCGCACGATCGCGTCGGGCGCTTGGCCGTCCGCTTGGGCGTCACGCACCTGGTGACGGTCGGTGAGGATGCGCGCGCCGTGCACGAGGCTGCTCGGCTGGAAGGCATGTTCGGCGGAGAAGCGATCTTCGCCGCAACGATCGACGACGCGATCGCGGTGTTGCGCGCGCGCATGGAGCCCGACGCCGTCGTCTTGGTGAAGGCGTCGCGCGCGGCGGGGCTGGAACGCGTCGCGCACGCGCTCGAGGTTCCAACTCCATGAAGACCGTTCTCTTCGCCGCGATGATCAGCTTGCTGGTCTCTCTCGGCGGCACGCCGTTCTTGATCCGGGCGTTCCGCAGGCTGGGGTTCGGGCAGCGCCTCCGCGAGGACTGGGGCGACATCGGGCATCACGCCGAGAAGGTCGGCACGCCGACGATGGGCGGTGTGATGATCATCATCGCCGTCATCGCCGGCTACGTGGGGGCCCACCTCGCCGGCGGCAGCTTCGGCTGGGCCGGCGGCATCGTGCTCTGCACGATGGTCGCGATGGGCGTCGTCGGGTTCCTCGACGACTACATCAAGATCAGCCGGCAGCGGAGCCTCGGGCTCAACAAGACGGCGAAGATGCTGGGGCAGCTGCTCGTGGCCGTCGGGTTCACCGTCGCGGTCGTCACGCACACGAACGCGCCGACGACGCTGTCGTTCATCCGCCAGAGCGCGCTCAACTTCGGGCCGTTCTTCGTCGTCTGGGTGTTCGTGATGATGGCCGGCACAACGAACGGTGTGAACCTGACCGACGGCCTCGACGGGTTGGCGGCCGGCTCGAGCACGCTCGTGTTCGCGGCGTACATCTTCATCGCGTTCTGGCAGTTCCGTCACGGGCCGACGACGTGCGCGATCGTGCCCGGCTGCTACCACGGCATCCCCGACGCGCTCGACCTCGCCGTCGTAGCGGCGGCGGGTCTCGGTGCGTGCGCGGGATTCCTGTGGTGGAACGCTGCGCCGGCGCGCATCTTCATGGGCGACACGGGGTCGCTGGCGCTCGGCGGCGGAATCGCCGGTCTGGCGATCCTGACGAGCACGCAGCTGCTCCTCGTCGTGCTGGGCGGGCTGTTCGTCCTCGAGACCACGTCGGTGATCATGCAGGTGGTCGCGTTCCGGGGCTTCCGCCGGCGTATCTTCAAGATGGCGCCGTTGCATCACCACTTCGAGCTGGGCGGCTGGCCGGAATTCACGGTCATCGTCCGCTTCTGGATCATCGCCGGGCTCGCAGCGGCGCTCGGCCTCGGGTTGTTCTATGCCGAGTTCCTGTCGAAGGGCGGCCCGCCGGTATGAGCGCGCTCGCCGGGAAGAAGACGGTCGTGCTCGGCTTGGCGCGCTCGGGTGAGGCCGCCGCGCGCGCGCTGCTCGACGCCGGCGCGTCGGTGACGGTGCTCGACGCCGCAGACGGCGACCAGCAGCGCGAGCGTGCCGATGGCATCGCCGGCGCTCGCGTCGTTCTCGGCCGCACCGACCCCGCCGACCTCGGCGACGCCGAGCTGGTCGTCGCCAGCCCGGGTGTTCCGTGGTCGTCGCCGTGGATCGAGGAAGCGCGCCGGCGCGGTCTCCCGGTGTGGAGCGAGGTCGAGCTTGCCTTCCGGCTTGGTGTGCGGCCGCTCGTTGCAATCACCGGTACGAACGGCAAGACGACGACGACCGAGATGACGGTCGCCGCGTTGCGAGCGGCCGGCCGTGACGCGGTTGCGGCGGGGAACGTGGGCACGCCGCTCGTATCGTTCACGCCCGACGCCGAGATCGTCGCCGAGCTGTCGAGCTTCCAGCTGCAGGGTATCGACGAGTTCCGCGTTCCCGTGGCCGTCCTGCTGAACGTCGCGCACGACCACCTCGACTGGCATGGCTCGGACGAGGCCTACCGCCGCGCGAAAGGCCGCATCTTCGAAAACCAGGGATCCGAAGACGTTGCCATCGTTCACGACGATCCGGTGTGCCGCGCGCTGGCGACGGGGAAAGCGGGGCAGGTGCTGTTCGCCGACGACCAGCGGCCGCACGGCGGCGCGGGCGTCGAGGACGGCTGGATAGTCGTTCCCGAGGGCCGTGTCGTCGAAGCGTCTCGCTTGCGCGCGCGCGGGCGCCCGAACCGCAGCGACGCGATCGCCGCAGCCGCCGTAGCGTGCGCGCTCGGTGTCGAACCGGCAACGGCCGGGGCGGCGCTCGCTGCGTTCGAAACCGGCCGCCACCGGATCGAGGAGATCGCCGTCGTCGAGGGGGTCACGTACGTGAACGACTCGAAGGCGACCGACCCGCACGCGACGCTGGCCGCGCTCGAAGGGATGCACGACGTCGTGCTGATCGCCGGCGGGCGCAACAAGGGTCTGGATCTGTCCGAGCTCGCAGCCGCCGCGCCGCACCTGCGCGCCGTCGTTGCGATCGGAGAGTCGGCCGGTGAGATCGACGCGGCGTTCGCACCGGCGGGCATCCCCGCGGAGAAGGCCGGCTCGATGGAAGATGCCGTAGCGCGCGCGCGCGAGCTGGCCGTAGCGGGCGACACCGTCCTTCTTTCTCCGGCGTGTGCCTCGTTCGACATGTTCAAGAACTACGAAGAGCGCGGGGATGCGTTCCGCGCTGCCGTCCATCGGATCGAGGGGAGCGACCAATGACGGTTCTCGAGCTCGCACGAACACCGGCCGGCTGGTTCGGCCGCACGCGCAGGAAGACGGCGAACGGGTCGACTGCGCGCATGACGACGAGCGCCGCGCTCGTCATCGGGACGACGGCGCTGCTCCTCGGCGGCGGGCTCATCATGATCCTCTCCTCCTCGTGGGTCTCCGCGTACGAAGCCGGCGCGTCTCCCTTCACGTACTTCATGCGCCAGCTGATGTGGTCGTTCGTCGGGATCGCCTGCCTCATCGTGGCCGCCGTCGTCGACTACCGGCGCTGGCGCAGTTTGTCGTATTTCATGATGCTGGCCGCGCTGGTCGGGCTCATGCTCGTGCTCCACCCGGCGTTCGGGACGACGGCCGGCGGGTCCAGCCGGTGGCTGTCGTTCGGCCCGATCCGGTTCCAGCCCTCCGAGCTCGCGAAGCTCGCCCTCGTTCTCGTCGGCGCCGACATCTGCGTCCGCAAAGGCCGCCGTCTGTGGACGATCAAAGACGTCGTGGTTCCGTTCGGGATCATCGCCGGCATCGTGGGGCTGCTCGTCATGATCCAGCCCGACATGGGAACGACGTTGATCCTCGCAGGGATCGCGTTCACCGTGCTGTTCGTCGCGGGGTCCCGGATCTCGGTGCTGGGCGGGCTCGGGGTCGCAGGGATCGGCGCGTCGGTGATGCTGTCGATGTCCAAGGCCTATCGGCGCGCGCGCCTCTTCTCGTTCACGAACCCATTCAAAGACCCGCTGAACACCGGCTACCAAGCGGTGCAGTCGCAGATCGCGCTGGGGTCGGGCGGGTTGTTCGGCGTAGGGCTCGGTGCCTCGCGGCAGAAGTGGCTATACGTTCCGAACGCGCACACCGACTTCATATTCTCGATCATCGGTGAAGAGGTCGGGCTGCTCGGCACGTTTGCCGTTATCTCGCTGTTCGCGTTGCTCGCATACGCAGGTGTGCGCATCGCACGCCGCGCGCCGGACAAGTTCGGACGAATCGTCGCCGGCGCCGTCACCGCGTGGATCGTCGGGCAAGCGGTGATCAACATGGGCGCCGTCACGGGTCTCTTGCCGATCACGGGGGTGCCGCTCCCGCTGGTCTCCTTCGGTGGCTCATCCTTGGTGTTCACCCTGACCGCGATCGGGATCTTGATCAACATCGGACGCCAAGAAGAGTGGCCGCCGAAGCGCGAGGTGGCTCCGGTCTCTGCTCCGGCGAAGAAGGCGCCGACGCGCCGAGCCCCCGCACGTTCGCGAACCGTTCGATGACCGATTCGGTCGTGATCGCGGCCGGGGGGACCGGCGGACACCTCGTTCCCGCGCTCGCGATCGCGGCCGCGCTCGACGAACGCGCACCCGGCGTCACGATCTCGTTCATCGGAACGGCCCGCGAGCTCGACCAGACGCTGATCAACGCCGCCGGGTACCGTATCCACCGGACGTCGGTCGCGCCGTTCAAACGCGACCTTCGCGGGATCGTTGCGGCAGCATCGATGCTTCCGGCCACCGCGCAAGCCCGCCGCATCCTTCGCAGCGAGGGTGCATCGGTCGTCGTCGGGATGGGCGGGTATCCGAGCTTGCCCGTGGTCACCGCCGCGCGCCTCGCACGCCTCCCGGCATTGATCCACGAAGGCAACGCGATCCCCGGTCTCGCGAACGAGGCAGCTGCGCGCCTGACGACCAACATCGCAGTCTCCTTCCCGGAAACAGTGCGCCTGTTCCGGGGGCGCTCGCCCCGGCTGGTCGGGCTGCCGATGCGCAAAGCGATCACACGGTTCTCGCGGGAGGCGCTGCGGTCCGAGGCGCTGGAATCCTTCGGACTCTCGCCCGAGCTCACGACCGTCCTCGTTTTCGGCGGGAGCCTCGGCGCGGCCCGGCTGAACGAAGCGGCGATCGGGCTCGCGGCGCGCTGGAGCGCGCGCGAGGATGTGCAGATGATCATCGTGACCGGCAGCGTGCACGACACGGACGTCCGTGCGCGCATCGAGCCCGTCGGCCTCCCCGCGGTGCTCGTGCCGCTTCCGATCGCGCGTCGGAAAGAGCAGCACGCCAACGCGCGCATGCTCGTCGACGCCGGCGCGGCCACCCTCGTGGAAGACGCGAGCGCGACGCCCGACCACCTCGACTCCGTGATCGCGCCGATCCTCGGTGAGCCGGCCGCGCGCGCACACATGGCGGATGCGGCGCGGTCGGTCTCACGGCCGGATGCCGCCGACGCGATGGCAAGCTGGATCATGTCTCTCGCGGAGGCGCGCCGTGCGTGAGCCGAAGCGTTCCCTCGTCTCCGAGCTTGGCCCCGTACATCTGATCGGCATCGGCGGAGCCGGGATGAGTGCGCTCGCGAAGGTGTTGCTCGCGCGCGGCGTGCGCGTGTCCGGGTCGGACTTGAAGGAGTCTCCCGACCTCGCAGCGCTGCGCGTCCAGGGCGCGCGCATCGCGGTCGGCCACGATGCCGCCAACCTCGGCGACGCCGAGACGGTCGTCGTCTCGTCCGCGATCCGGCCGTCCAATCCGGAGCTGCGCGCCGCCGAGGAGGCCGGTGTTCGCGTACTGCATCGCGCGCAGCTGCTCGCGATATTGATGCGCGACCGCCGTGGCATCGCCGTCGCCGGTACGCACGGCAAGACGACGACGACGTCGATGATCGCGCTCGTGCTGCAGCACGCGGGACTCGATCCGAGCTTCCTGGTGGGCGGCGAAGTGAACGAGCGCGGCACCAACGCGCACGACGGCGCGGGGGAGTGGCTCGTCGCCGAGGCCGACGAGAGCGACGGGTCGTTCTTGTGGCTCGCCCCGGAGATCGCGGTCGTGACCAGCATCGAAGCCGACCACCTCGATCACTACAAGGACGAGAACGAGGTGCGCGACACGTTCCTCGCGTTCATGGAGAACGTCCCACCGGACGGCGCGATCGTTGCGTGCATCGAAGACCCCGGAGTGCGCGCGCTCGCCGCGCGCGTCCGTCGGCGCCTCGTCACGTACGGCTTGAACGAGGGAGACTGGACGGCGGAGCGGATCGCGTCGAACGGCGAGCAGACGTTGATGGTTTCGCGCAACGGCGGGAAACCCCTGGAGCTTCATCTTCCGGTTCCCGGTGCGCACAACGCTCTCAACGCCTTGGCGGCGGTCGCGGTTGCCAGCGAAGTGGGTCTCGCATTCTCCGAGATCGTGGCGGCGCTCGAGCGTTATGCAGGGGTGCGTCGCCGGTTCGAACGCCGAGGTCTTGCGGCGGGAGTCACCGTGGTGGACGACTACGCGCACAATCCGTCGAAGGTGCGTGCCGTGCTGGCTGCGGCGCGCGAGCAATCACCGCGCCGGCTCGTCGCCGTCTTCCAGCCGCACCTGTACTCGCGGACGATGCACCTGGGGAAAGAGCTGGGCGCTGCCCTCGCGGGAGCCGACGTGGTCGTCGTCACCGACGTGTACGGCGCCCGCGAGGATCCGCAGCCGGGTATCACCGGAAAGATCGTCGTCGACGGCGTGTTGGACGCCGAGCCGCGTCGCCGCGTCGCGTACTTGCCCAAGCGCGGCGACATCGTGCCGTACATCGCAGAACGTGCGTTACCCGGCGACCTCGTTCTGACGATCGGCGCCGGCGACGTGACGATGCTGTGCGACGATATCCTTCTGAGCCTCGAGGCGCGCGCACGCTCATGAGCACCGCCGGCGACGTTGCCGCGCGCATCTTGACCGAGCGCGCGCACGGCCGCGTCGAACGGAACGGCTCGATCGCCCCGCTGACGTCGTACCGGCTGGGCGGTCCGGCCGACGTGATGCTGGACGCGGCCGGCCTCGAAGACCTCGAGGCGCTGGCGGCGGCGATCAAGGAAGCGGGCGTTCCGGTGTTGGTCGTCGGGCGCGGCTCGAACATGCTCGTGTCGGACCGCGGGTTCAACGGCGTCGCGCTGCGCCTCGGCGCCGGGTTCCGGTGGTCGAACGCGTCGGGCAGGACGATCGAAGCCGGTGGCGCGATGCCCTTGCCGGCGCTCGCGACGCTTGCGATGCACCACGAGCTCGCCGGCTTCGAGTTCGCGGTGGCGATCCCGGCGAGCCTCGGCGGCGCGGTGCGCATGAACGCCGGCGCGCACGGCCACGAGCTCGCCGAGGTTCTTTCGTCCGTTGACATCTTCGTGCTCCCCGACGGCACGCGGCGGCGGCTTTCAGCCGAGGAGGCCGGGTTCTCGTACCGGCGGTCGGATCTGCCGACCGGCTCGATCGTCACCGCTGCGTCCTTGACGCTTCGGATGGGGACGACGGAAGAGATCGTTGCGGGTATGAACGAAGCGAAGGAGTGGCGACGGCGCACTCAGCCCCTCAACCTGCCGAATGGGGGAAGCGTCTTCAAGAATCCCCCGGGGGACCACGCCGCTCGCTTGATCGAGCAGGTCTGCGGGAAGCAGATGCGCGTCGGCGGCGCGCGCATCTCGGAGGTTCACGCGAACTTCATCGTGGCCGAGGACGACGCGCGCGCGGACGATGTCTATACCTTGCTCCGCCGGATCCAGCGGATGGTGCGCGAGGATACGGGGGTCGAGCTCGAGCCCGAACTGAAGCTGATCGGGGAGTTCGAGGAGGTTCCGGATGGTTCGCACCGCGGATAGGGTGGTCCGATCCCCACGGATCGCCGCGCGCCGGCGAGAAGTACGCGCGCAGAAACGCCGCCGTCGGCGCAGGATCATCATCACCCTGATCGTGGTTGCGGGGATCGCGTCGGGGGCGTGGATCATGATGCGTTCCAGCGTCTTCAGCCTGCAGAAGATCGATGTCGTCGGAGCCGTCTCGCTCTCGAAGCAAGAGATCGTCGATGCGAGCGGCCTTCACGTCGGGCAGAGCGCACTCGGGATCGATTACAACGCGGTGGCGGCACGGGTTCGGGTCCTCCCGGGACTCGCGGACGCGCGCGTGACGCGAGAAGGGTCGCTCGGCGTGAAGATCACCGTCGTCGAGCGGACGGCCGCGCTGGAAGTCCGGGGGAACGGCCAAGCGTGGTACCTCGACCAGCACGACGTCCAGCTCTCCGTGAACCCGAGCGGAAGCGTTCCAACCGTGTTCCTGCCTGCCAGCTTCGACATCGCGCAGTTCACCCAAGACGACGAGAACAACGTGCTCGCGGTCTGGGCAAAGATGCCGAACTCGATGCGCGCGCAGCTGACCTCGTTCCAGCTGCTGGCCGACCACTCGGTCGCGTTCAAGCTCGGCACGACGACCGTGGTGCTGGGAACGGCGGATCAGATCGACCAGAAGCTGCTCGCCGTGCAGTTGGTTGCTGCGCGCGTCGCGGCGGACCACAAACGGCTCGTGCGCATCGATGTGCGCGCACCCGACCGACCGGCCGCGCAGATCTCCTAACTCATTTCGCGCGCTACGAGTGTCGACACCGCGATTTTTTCGTAGTCTTTGTGTTGACTTGAGGTAGAGGCGCGTTGTACATTCTCGACCGTCACTCGAGGTTTACAGATTATTCAACCTCAAGTTGAACGTTAACACCGCTCCTGACCTGCATTGACAACCCGATCTGCCTCGATCGCGCGTCTTCCCCAGCGCACACGGCCGAAGGTTCAACGAGCACTTCATCCGCGCGCGCACGCGCTTCCGCGAAAGCGGAAGGCACGAACACTCACCGGCGATGCCGGTGAGCTTGAAGACGAATGGCTCGACGTTCGGTCCGACGGACCGAGAAGGAGGCGACGGGTATGGCAGCGACACCGCAGAACTACCTCGCGGTGATCAAGGTCGTCGGCATCGGCGGCGGCGGCGTGAACGCCGTCAACCGGATGATCGAAGAAGGCCTGAAGGGCGTCGAGTTCATCGCCATCAACACCGACGCGCAAGCGTTGCTGATGTCAGATGCCGACCTAAAGCTCGACATCGGCCGTGAGATCACACGAGGCCTCGGCGCCGGCTCCAACCCCGAGACGGGCCGCACGGCCGTCGGCGAGGCGCGCGAGACGATCGAGGAAGTTCTGAAAGGTGCCGACATGGTCTTCGTCACCGCAGGAGAAGGCGGCGGCACGGGGACCGGCGGCGCGCCCGTCGTGGCAGAGATCGCGAAGTCGCTCGGCGCTCTGACGATCGGCGTCGTCACCCGTCCGTTCTCCTTCGAGCGCAAGGTGCGTGCGGAGCAGGCCGAGCGCGGCATCCAAGAGCTGAAGAACAAGGTCGACACGCTCATCATCATCCCGAACGACCGGTTGCTCGACGTCGCAGACGAGAACACGACGATCCTCGACGCGTTCAAGATGGCGGACATGGTGCTGCTCCAGGGCGTGCAAGGCATCACCGACCTGATCACCACGCCGGGTCTCATCAACCTCGACTTCGCCGACGTGAAGGCGATCCTCACCGACGCCGGCTCGGCGTTGATGGGCGTCGGTCACGCGCGCGGCGACGACCGTGCCGTTGAAGCGGCGCGCGCGGCCGTGTCGAGCCCGTTGCTGGAGACGTCGATCGACGGCGCGCGCGGCATCCTGCTCAACATCACCGGCGGCAGCGACCTCACGCTGTACGAGGTGAACGAAGCTGCGCGCATCATCAGCGACCACGCGCACCCGGAAGCGAACGTGATCTTCGGAGCGGCGATCGACGATTCGCTCGGCGACGAAGTCCGGGTGACGGTGATCGCGGCCGGGTTCGAGCGGTGGTCGAGCCGGGACGTTTCGGGTGCGCTCGCGCTCGAAGAGGACGAAGAGCTGGATCTCGGGACGGAAGCGCCTCGCCGGACCGTCGTGTTCGACGCCGACGAGGAGCTCGAAGACATCCCGTCGTTCCTCCGGCGGTAAAGAGGTGTTCGCCTGGCGCGCCTTCCCCGCGCGAGGCGACGCCTCGCCCGGTGCATATCTCGCGGTGCCCGCGCTCGAGAGCGCGGGCATCCGCATTGCGTTCACCACGCGGCATGGGGGGTTCAGCGGCGACCCGTTCTCGTCGCTGAACCTGTCCTTTTTCTCCGGCGACGATCCGGACGTCGTGATGGCGAACCGCGCGCGCGCGATGGCGGTGATCGGCGGCGATCCGGCGTCGTGGACGAGCGGCCGGCAGGTTCACGGCGCGGAAACGGTGCGCGTCGATGGTGAACGCAAGGGAGCCGGCGCCGATTCTCCCGAAACGACGCTGCCCGGGATCGATGCTCTATGGACCGACGAGCCGGGCGTCGTCCTTGCGGTTCTGATCGCCGATTGCGTTCCCGTCCTCCTTGTCGATCCGGCCGCCCGCCGCATCGCAACGGTGCACGCGGGCTGGCGGGGAATGACGAGCGGCGTGATCGAAGCGACCGTGCGCGCCATGGGCGCACCCGATGCGCTGATGGCGTTCATCGGCCCGTCGATCGGACCGTGCTGCTACGAGGTCGGCGACGACGTTGCCGAACCTGCGCGCGCGGCACTCGGCCCAGACGTAGAGCGCCGCAACGGGACGATGCGCGTCGATCTGTGGGGAGGCGCGCGCATCGCGCTCCGGCGTGCCGGCGTCGCCTCGATCCATCTGTCCGCGCTGTGCACGCGGTGCGAGCCGCATAGGTTCTTCAGCCATCGCGCCGGGCACGCCGCGCGTCAAGGGCTCCTCGCGACGATCGATGCGGCATGATCGCCGAGAACCTGACCGCCGTTCGCGCGCGCATCGACGCGGCGGCGCAGCGCGTGGGGCGCGATCCACGTGAGATCACGCTGGTCGGGGTGACGAAGGACGTCGGCGTCGACGCGGCGAGAGAAGGGGTGACCTTCGGCCTCGCGGATCTCGGCGAGAACCGGGTCCAGGAGCTGAAGAAGAAGCAGGCAGCGCTACCGGACCTCGACATTCGTTGGCACATGATCGGAACGCTCCAAAGGAACAAGGTCGCGCAGGTCGTCGGGCGCATCGTGCTCATCCACAGCGTGGACTCAGCATCGCTCGGCGAGGTGATCGGGCGACGGACCGAAGTGAAAGGGGCCACCCAGGACGTGCTGCTGGAGGTGAACACCGGGGATGAGGCGACGAAGCACGGAGTTTCGCCGGCCGGCGCGCTCGAAACGGCGACAAAGCTGCTCGATGTGGACGGACTTCGACTCTGCGGTCTCATGACGATCGCGCCGCAAGGCGAACCCTCGGCGGCACGCCGGGCGTTCCGGGCGCTGCGAGAGCTGAGAGACGCGATACGAGAGCGCGCGCCCGACGTCACGGAGCTGTCGATGGGTATGACCGAGGATTTCGAGGTCGCGATCGAAGAAGGAGCCACGATCGTGCGGATCGGGACGGCGATATTCGGCGCGCGCGCGCCGCATCCCGGCGCAAAAGCGTCGAGGTCGGGAAATTGATCGTCCCCGTTCACGACGTTCGGGGCCGGAGTGTCTTAGGCTTGGGGCAACCGCGCGGGCGGGAGGGGTAGACGATGCGTGAGATGTGGAAAAAGACGCTGGTGGGCCTCGGACTCATGGACGAGGAAGAGGAGTTCGACGAGAGCCTCGTCGACGAAGACACACCGCGTCGCGACGAAGCACAGATGGTCCGGACCGTCCGTCGTGAAGAGCGTTCACACAACGAAGACCGGCACCCGGCCGGCCGCGGTGGCGTCGTCCGCTCGATCCCGACCGCGGCGCCGCGGCAGATCCGCGTCGTGGAACCCCGGATCTTCGACGACGCACAGGAATTCGCCGACCAGTTCAAGGGCGGCGTTCCGGTCATCATCAATCTGCGCATGACCGAGCAGAAGCACGCTCCGAAGATCCTTCAGTTCGCGAGCGGCCTGGTCTACGGCTTGAACGGCCGGATGCAGAAGGTGGGGGAGCAGGTCTTCCTGCTGACGCCGTTCAACATGGAGGTTTCCGCCGACGAGAAGCGCCGACTGGTGGAGCACGGCCTGTTCGGCGAGTTCTAGGGAGCAGTCATCCTCGAGGCATTCACAGGATGTGGTGTCCTCTACTTCATCCTTTCGATCTTCTTCTACTTCCTTATCGCCGCGGTCATCCTGTCCTGGGTCGTGGCGCTTACTCGGCCTCCCGAGTGGCTGTATCCGATCATCCGGGCGGTCAACGCAGTCACCGAGCCGGTCTTGCGTCCGTTCCGGCGGCTGATACCCCCCATCAGGATCGGCTCCGGTGCGCTCGACGTGTCGATATTGTTAGTCTTCCTGATCGTCGCGCTCCTGCGGGGCGCGGTCGCACGCTGTTGAGGGCTTGATACCGATGCCGCTGAACCCCCAAGACATCGTCCGCAAGGAATTCCGCGAAGCGCTCCGCGGCTACAACCAGGCGGACGTGGACCTTTTCCTCGACGAGGTCGTGGAGGAGTTCACGAAGCTCGCCGAGGACAACCAGAAGATGAAGGTGCGCATCGCGGCGCTTCAGCAGGAAGTGGCACGGCTGCGTGAGGGTCGGGGTCCACCCGCTCCCGGGCCGGTTCACGCAGCGACCGACGATCCCCAGCGCGTCGAGAACGAAGTGCGTACGCGCGTCAGGCGATTCCTGGAAGAGCAGATCAAGCAGCTGGAGGCGGCGACGCCCTCGGCCACCGTCCAGAAGATCGAGCGCGACGCGCCGCAGGCCCCCGCGCCGGAGGCCCCGGTCGCCGAGCAGCGCGAGCCCTTCTGGGCAGGTGAATAGCCGAGTAAATGGCCCGATTTCCCGGAATTATGGCGAGGGCTTGGGTCACCGGGTAGTATCCCGCGCCGTCGGTCGCGCGTTACAGAAGGTCGAAGGTCGGTCGTGTTTTCAGGAGGAGTGCTTCCCCAGTGATCGCCACTAGCGTCCTTTTCCTTGCCGCAGCAATAGCGACGTTCCTGGTCGGTGTGTTCTCGACCGGGCTGCAGATGATCGGCGCCTCTATCGGCTGCAGCGTTGCGGCCGCGGTACTCCTCCTCGTCGGCGTGATGCGCGACTCGCGCAAGCGTCCGGCGATCGCCTCCGGCGGCCTGTCGGTCTCTGCTCCGGAGATGGAGGCATACGTCGCGCCCGCGCTCCCGGACGATATGCGCGAGATGGAGCCGGTGCCTGCGCTCGAGTCTGAGTCTGCCGCCGCCGAGCCGCTCGACCTGGACGAAGCGCGCGAAGACTTCTTCGGAGCTCCCGACACCGAGTCCTACGACATCGTTCCCGAGCCGGCGCCCGTCCGGCGCACGACGACGCGCAAGCCTGCCGCGCGCAAGCCGGCGGCGAAGAAAGCTGCGCCGAAGAAAGCGGCCGCCAAGAGCGCGGCGAAGAGCGCGGCGAAGAGCGCGGTGGCGAAGAAAGCAGCTCCGAAGAAGGCAACCGCGCGCAAGCCGGCGGCGAAGACCACGGCCAAGAATGCGACAGCCAAGAAAGCTGCTCCGAAGAAGGCCGCGCCGCGCAAGCCCAGCGCGCGGTAACGCTCAGACGGCGAACCGGAACTCGACGACGTCGCCTTCGCGCATCACGTAGCTCTTGCCTTCCTGCCGCACGAGTCCTTTCGCGCGCGCAGCGTTCCACGATCCCGCGTCGACCAGCGCGTCGTACGCGACGACCTCCGCGCGGATGAAGCCGCGCTGGAAGTCGGAATGGATCACGCCGGCGGCCTCCGGCGCGGTCGCGCCCCGACGGACTTCCCACGCGCGCGACTCGGTATCGCCGGCCGTTAAGAACGTCAGAAGGTCGAGCGTCTCGTAGACGGCACGGATCACGCGCGCGAGCCCGCGCTCTTCGAGGCCGAACGACGCGAGCAGCTCGGCCGCTTCCACCGGGTCCATGCCGGCCACTTCCGTCTCGAGCGCGCCGGCCACCGGCACCATGGCCACGGGCAGCGGTTTCCCGGCCGCGTCCTCGTCGACGTTCGCGACGACTACCACCGGCTTCAGCGTCAGCAGCGCCATCCCTTGGAACGCGGCAAGCTCGACGTCGTCCCAGGTCTGGTCGCGTAAGGGCGTGCCGGATTCGAGCATGCCGCGCGCGCGCTCCAGCGACTCCACCGCTCGCTTCTCGTCCGCCGTCCGAGCAGCTTTCGCGTCCCGTTGCACCTTCGCGCCGACCGAGTCGAGGTCCGCGTAGATGAGCTCGAGGGTCAGATCGCCGAGGTCGGTCGCCGGGTCGGCGCCGCCGAACGCGCGCGCGACGAGCAGCAGCGCGTCGGACGCGCGCAGGTGCCCGAGCAGCTCGGCGGACAGCGAACCGGCCCCGCGCGAGCCCTTGCGCACCATGCCCGACGTCTCGACGAAGCGGAGCGTGGCGTACACGGACTTCTTCGAGTCGTGCAGCTTCGTCAGGACGTCGACGCGCTCGTCGGGAACGGGGACGACGGCTTGGTTGCTCTTGCCAGGCGCGGCGCCTTCGAGCGACGTGAGCGCGGTGAAGATCGTGCTCGCACCGGCGCCGGGAAGCCCGGCGACCCCGACGTTCTTCATATGCGTTCGATCGCGAGGTTCTCGCCCTGCTCGGCTGATAGGGCCAGCGTCTCGACCTTGATCCGCTCGCCGTGCGCGTCGAACGTCGCGGCGTGCTGCTCCGGGTACAGGATCCTGATGCGGTCGGTCATCTCGAGGCCACCCTGCTTGCGCATGTCTTGGATCTCACGGATGAGGTCGCGCGCGCGCCCTTCCAGCGCGAGCTCCGGCGTGATCTCCGTGTCCAGCGCGACCGCGAACCCCCCGCCGTCGACGACGGCGAAGCCTTCGCGCGCGCGCGTCCGCACCTCGACCTCGTCCGCGGTCAGCACCCAGTTGCCGACCTTGACCTCACCGTCGGCGCGCTCGAAGGCGCCGTCCTTCAGCAGCTGTTGGATGCGGCCGACGTCTTTCCGATACTTCTGCCCGAGCAGCCGGAAGTTCGGCATCACTTCGGTTTGCGCGAAATCTTCGGCCGACGTGGCCAGCACGACGTCTTTCACGTTCAGCTCTTCGCGGATCAGGTCGAGGTGCATCGCGAGCTGCCGGCGACGCGTGTCGTCTTCGGTCGCGACGATCACCGCGCGCAGCGGTTGCCGGACCTTCAGGTTGGCGTTGTCGCGCGCCGCGCGGCCCAGCTCGACCACCGCGCGCACCGCCTCCATCTCGTCGAGCAAGGCATCGTCGGCGAGCGCGTCATCGACCATGGGGTATCCGGCCAGGTGGATGCTCGCCGGCGCGTCTTCGCAGACGCCTGCCACGAGGTTGGACCACATCTCGTCGGCGAGGAACGGCATGACCGGCGCGATCAGACGGGTCGCCTGGACGAGGCAGTACCACAACGTCTCGTACGCGACCTTCTTGTCCGCGTCGTCTTCCGATTTCCAGAAACGGGACCGAGAGAGGCGCACGTACCAGTTCGAGAGGTCCTCCCAGTACGTCTCGACGAGCCGCACGAAACGTGGTGAGTCGAAGTCGTCCAGCGCCGCGCCGCATGCCCCGATCACGTGCTGGGTGCGCGCGAGGATCCACCGGTCGAGCGGGCGCGCGTTCGTCGCGCGCGGCCCGGCCGACAGCGTTTCGAACCGCGGCGTGAAGCCGTCGATGTTCGCGTAGATGACGAAGAACGAGTACGTGTTCCACAGCGTGAGCAGCCTGCGCTTGACCTCGTTCGCCGGCCCGTACCCGAAGCCGAGGTTCTGCGACGGGACCTGTGCGGCGTACAGCCACCGCATCACGTCGGCGCCGATCGACTCGACCGCGTCGTCGAACCAGATCGCGTTGCCCCAGGACTTGTGCATCGGGCGGCCGGTCTCGTCGGTCACGCGCTCGTACGTCAGCACGCGCTCGTAGGGCGCGCGCCCTTCCAGCACGACGCTCATGAAGAGCATCGAGTAGAACCACAGCCGGATCTGCTCGCGAGATTCGCTGATCCAATCGGCCGGAAACCACTTCTCCCAATGCTCGTGGTTGGGCAGGTCCGCGCGGCTCAGGTTTTCGCCGGAACCGGTGGAGTAGCCGTGGTCGATCCACTGCGGGTTCTTGTAGCCGAGCGTCGAGAACGGGACGATGCCGGCGTCGAGCCAGCAGTCACCGACGTCCTTCACACGTACGGCTTCCTCGCCGCACTCGTCGCAGGTGATGACGATCTCGTCGATCCACGGCCGGTGTAGCTCTTCGAGGTGCTCGGTGCCGCGCAGCGCGCGCGCGAGCAGGTCGTCTTTCGATCCGACGATCGTCATGTGACCGGAATCGCAGAAGTAGAAGGGGAGCGGCAAGCCCCAGTAGCGCTTGCGGCTGATGCACCAGTCGCCCATGTTGCGCAGCCAGTCCTCCATGCGCTTTCCGTATTGGGGCGGCTGCCAGTGCACGGTGCGCGCGGTGTCGATCATCGGCTGCCGCACGCCGTCGGAGGAGATGAACCACTCGTCGACGAGCCGGTACACGAGCTCCGTCCCGCACCGCCAGCACACGGGGTAGCGGTGCGTCAGCTCGCCCGCTTCGAGCAGCCTGCCGCGCTCGCCCAGCTGCTCGATGATCTGATGCGCGACCTCACCGGTGTGGCGCCCGTGCAGCCACCCGTACTGCTTATAGAAGGCGCCCGCTTCGTCGATCGGGATCAGCGCCGGCAACCCTTCGCGCTTCGACAGCTCGAAGTCTTCGGCGCCGCACCCCGGCGCGATGTGGACGATCCCGGTGCCTTCTTCCATCGACACGTCGTCCCACGCCACGACACGGTGCTCGACATCCTTCTGCGCTTCGAGGTCGTCGAACGGGCCGTCGTACCGCGCACCGACGAGGTCTGCGCCTTTGACGGTCCCCAGCACCTTGCCTTTCAACGGCACGTGCTCGAGACGCGCCTTCGCCACGATCGCGGTGCCGCTGAGCGTCTCGACGCGAACGTAGTCCTCGTCCGGATGAACGGCGGCGGCGACGTTGGCCGGCAGCGTCCACGGCGTCGTGGTCCAGACGATCAAGTACTCGCGCTCGCGACCCTTGATCGGGAAGCGCACGTACAGCGAGGGGTGGGTGATGTCGTTGTACGAGTCCATCAGCTCGTGCTGCGAGAGGGACGTCCCGCATCGCGGGCACCACGGCATCGACCGGTGACCGCGGTACAGCCAGCCCCGCGCGTTGCACTCTTTAAGGAAGCCCCAGATGTAGCTGATGTTCGTGTCGGTCATCGTGAAGTACGAGTTGTCCCAGTCCATCCACTGGCCGAGACGCCGCGACTGCTCGGTCTGCACGCCGGCGTACTTCGCGACGCGGTCGCGGCATGCGCGCGCGAACTTGTCCAGCCCGTATTCTTCGATCTCGCGCTTGGAGTTGAGGCCGAGTGCCTTCTCGACCTCGACCTCGACCCACAGCCCTTGGCAGTCGAAGCCGTTCTGGTACCGCTGGTCGTGTCCGAGCAGCCCGTGGTACCGCTGCCATATGTCCTTCAGCGTCCGGCCCCAGGCGTGGTGGACGCCCATCGGGTTGTTGGCCGTGATCGGCCCGTCGAAGAACGACCAGCGCTGGTTCCCTTCGTTCTGCTCACGGAGCCGTTCGAACGTCCGTTCGTGTCGCCACCGGTCGCCGACGGCGTGCTCGATCCCGACGTGGTCGGGTTGTTTGTCGACTGGTTTGAAGGGCACGGTGCGGTCTCTCCGGGTCGGCGTCGGGCGCCATCTTACCGTCGCTCCGGTTCCGGACGCCCCCGCGTTTCATACGCCGTGACCTGCGGAAATACATTGACGTCATCCTGCGTTCACATGCGCATGAAACGTTTGACGGTCGATAGGGGCGATGCTACCCTGCTGCATCCCGCCGGCCCCCCGGCGAGTGCTGATGCACGTTCCAGGAGGAGCCACGTGGCTCGGCCCGCGAAAAAAATCACCGCCCCCAAGGCTCGGCCGAAGGCTGCCCGGACCCCGAAGACGGCCCGCCCGGCGGCGGCCAAGAAGGCGGCCAAGCCCCTGAAGAAGGCCGCCCCGAAGACGGTGCGCGCCAAGTCGCCAGCGCCGAAGACCAAGCCGACCAAGCGGCCGGTCGCGAAGCCGCCGGCCAAGCCGGCCGGCCGGCCGGCGCCGAAGGTCGCAGCGCCGAAGACCGTCGCCAAAGCATCCGTTCCGAAGTCGCCGGTCCCGGTCGCCAAGCCCGCGCCGGTGGCGAAGCCCGTCGTGCAGGCCAAGCCGGCGCCTCCACCGAAGCCCGAGCCGCCGAAGAAGCCGCGCAAGCCCGAGCTGACGCCGAAGGAGATCGCGACGATCCGTGCCGCGCTGGTCGAGCAGCGGAACGTTTTCACGCGCGAGTTCAGCGACCTCGAAGACGCCGCGTTCAACGTCTCGCAGTCGGAGGTTTCCGGCGAGGTCTCCTTCGACGAGGAGTACGCCGACGCGGGCAGCTTCACGTTCGAGCGCGAGAAGGAGCTCTCGATCGGCAACAACATCCGGGACCTGCTCGACAAGGTGAACCACGCGATCAACGCGATCGACCGGGGGACCTACGGGATCTGCGAGAACTGCGGCAACCCGATCGCCAAGGCGCGGCTGCTGGCCCTGCCGTACTCGACGCTCTGCCTGAACTGCAAGCAGATCGACGAGCGCACGCGCTGAGCACCCGGCGCGCGCACTGCGCGCGCATATGATTCGCAAGTGGAGACGCCCGCCCCCACTCGCCGCACCGCTCTCCTATTGTTCGCGGCCGGCGCCGTCGTCGTTGCCGTCGACCAGGTCACGAAGGCCCTTGTCGTTTCGGATCTGCGAGAGGGCGAGTCGCGGCGCGTGATCGGAGGCGTGCTCGCGTGGACACTGCAGCGAAACCCCGGGTCCGCGTTCGGTCTGTTCCGTCACTTCCCGGTGGTCTTCCCGCATCGCGCGCCCGCCGGGCGTGGTCCGGGGCCGGGTGATCGACTTCATCGACTTCCACTGGTGGCCGGTGTTCAACGTCGCCGACTCGGCGGTGGTGATCGGAGCGCTGCTCTTGCTGATCGCGTCGTATCGTGCCGAGCGTCGCGCGAAAGAGCGTGAGCGCGCCCCCGCGTGAGCTCCTCGTCTCGGCCGACGACGCCGGGACGCGGCTCGACGCATTCGTAAGCGCGCGTGCCGGCATGTCGCGCGCGGCTGCAGCGAAACTGATCGCAGCGGGTTCCGTGCTGGTGGACGGGCGCGCGGCGACGAAGTCCTTGCGCGTCGAGGACGCGATGCGCGTCAGCGTCTCGATACCCGAACACGAGAGCGCCGTTCCCCAAGCCGAAGAGATCCCGGTCCGCGTCGTCTTCGAAGACGAGCATCTTCTCGTCGTCTCGAAGCCGGCGGGTCTCGTGGTCCATCCGGCCCCCGGGCACAGCTCGGGAACTCTCGTCAACGCGCTGCTCGCGCGCGCCGGCGGAGCGCCGGCCGGGGGAGACGCCGAGCGCCCCGGAATCGTCCACCGGCTCGACGCCGGCACGAGCGGCCTGATGATCGTCGCCAAGGACGAAGCGACCCACGCCGCCCTGACCGACGCGCTCGCCGCGCGCGCGGTGACTCGGGTCTATCTCGCCTTGGTCGAAGGGATCCCCGACACCGCCACCACAACGATCGACGCGCCGATCGGCCGCTCGACCCGGGACCGGAAGAAGATGGCCGTCGTCGCCGGCGGCCGCTCGGCGGTCACGGAGATCACGGTGCTCGAGAGGTTGCCAGACACCGCTCTCGTCGAGGCGCGTCCGATCACCGGCAGGACCTCGACCGGCGCCCTCATCGAGCTGGACGATCCGCTCCCTCAAGACCTGGCGGCGGCGCTCGAGGCTGCTCGAACGAGGTCGTGAAATCCGGCGAAGCCTTGGCTGTCCCCGGCCGCGGCGGTAGAATGACATCTCTGTAATTCTTCCAGTCGTGCCTTCCCCGGGGGCGGCGGTTTGTCCGACAGCTTCGTCCACATTCACACCCATACCGAGTACTCGATGCTGGACGGAGCCAGCCGCATCGATGAGCTCATGCGGTCCGCGGCCGAGCAAGGCATGCCGGCCATGGCGATCACCGACCACGGCGTCATGTACGGCGCGGTCGACTTCTACCAAGCGGGCCGGCGGCACGGCGTGAAGCCGATCATCGGCTCGGAGCTGTACGTCGCGACCCGTTCGCGCTTCGAGAAGTCCTCGCGCGAGAAAGACTCGAACCACCACATGACGGCCGTCGCCGAGACCGACGAGGGCTATCGCAACCTCATGAAGCTCGTCTCCCTCGCGCACCTCGAAGGCTATTACTACCGGCCGCGCGTCGACAAGGAGCTGCTCGCGCAGCACGCGAAGGGCATCATCGCGACGAGCGGCTGCCTCGCCGGCGAAGTCGGACAGCTGTTGCTGCAAGGCCAGGTCGAGCAGGCCACCAAGGTCGTCGGCGAGTACCGCGAGATCTTCGGCCCCGATAACTTCTTCGTCGAGCTCCAGGACCACGGCCTCGCCGACCAGCACACCGTGTTCCCGCACCTGATCGACATCGCGAGACGGACCGGCACGAGGCTGCTCGCAACGAACGATCTCCACTACACCCACAAGCAGGATGCGCCCGTTCACGACGTCCTGTTGTGCATCCAGACCGGCTCGACGATCAACGAGCCGGGCCGCTTCAAGTTCGACGCCGAAGAGTTCTTCCTGAAGTCGCCCGAGCAGATGCGCGCGCTGTTCCGCGACCACCCGGACGCGTGCGACGCCACCCTCGAGATCGCGGAGCGATGCAACGTCACGCTGGAGATGGGCGTGCAGCGGTTGCCGGTCTTCGTGACGCCGACCGGTGAGAGCGTCGACGCGTACCTGCGACGCCTGACGTACGAGGGCGCTGCGGCGCGGTACGGCGACCCGCTCACCGACGAGGTCCGTGAGCGGATCGAGTTCGAGCTGTCGACGATCGCGTCCATGGGGTTCGCCTCGTATTTCTTGATCGTCGCCGACCTGATCGCGTACGCAAAGGCGAACGGCGTGCGCTGTGGCCCGGGCCGCGGTAGCTCGGCCGGCTCGATCGTGTCCTACTGCCTCGGGATCGTCGGCATGGACCCGATCAAGTATCGGCTGATGTTCGAGCGCTTCCTGAACCCGGCGCGCAAGGAGATGCCGGACATCGACATGGACTTCGACGTGCGCGGGCGCGGCGAGGTGCTGCGGTACGCCGTGCGCAAGTACGGCGAGGAGCGGGTGGCGCAGATCGTGACCTTCGCAACGATCAAGGGCAAGCAGGCGATCCGCGACGCGGCGCGTGTGCTCGGCATGCCGTACGTCGTCGGTGACCGGCTCGCGCGCGCGTACCCACCGGGGATCCTGGGGAAGGACCCGCCGCTCGCCGCATGCTTCGATCAGTCGTTCGAGTGGCCCCCCGGCGACCGCGGGAACCAGGCCTACGCGGGTGCGAGCGACATGCGGTCCTTGTACCAGACGGACCCCGACTCGAAGCAGGTGATCGACGTCGCGCGCGGCCTCGAGGGGTTGCCTGAAGATGGACTTCCTCGGGCTCCGCAACCTTACGATCCTCGGGGACGCGATCGACCTGCTGGCGAAGCGCGGCGTGACGATCGACATCGACGCGATCCCGATGGACGATCCCGCGACGTACGCGATGCTGAGCCGCGGCGAGACGATGGGCGTGTTCCAGCTGGAGTCGCCGCCGATGCGCGACGCACTCGTGAAGCTGCGCCCGGACCGGTTCGAGGACATCGTGGCCATGGTCGCGCTCTACCGGCCGGGCCCGATGAAGGAGATCCCGAAGTACATCAGGGGCAAGAACGACTCATCGTCGGTCCAGTACCTCCACCCCGCGCTCGAGCCGGTGCTGCGCGATACGCACGGCGTGATCGTCTACCAAGAGCAGATCCTGCAGATCCTGCAGCTGATCGCGGGATACAGCGCCGGCGAAGCGGACCTTGTGCGTAAAGCGCTCGGGAAGAAGATCAAGAAGGTGATCGACGCCGAGGAGCCGCGGTTCCTCGAGGGCGCGCGCGCGAAAGACCTCACCGAGGATCAGGCCCGCAGCTTATGGAAGCTGATCGAGCCGTTCGCCGGTTACTCGTTCAATCGCGCGCACGCCGCGTGCTACGGGCTCGTCGCGTACCAGACGGGCTACCTGCGGGCGAACCATCCGATCGAGTACATGGCCGCGCTGCTGACGAGCGTCAAGGACAACCCGGATCGCAGCCCGGCGTACCTCGCGGAGGCGCGCGCCCTGAACATCACCGTCGAGCCGCCCGACGTCAACGCGAGCGAGTCCGACTTCACGCCGACGCCGGAAGGAACGATCCGCTACGGGCTGTCGGCTGTGCGCAACGTGGGGGAGAGCGTCGTCGCACAGATCATCAAGGCTCGTACGCAGAAAGGCGCGTTCACCTCCTTCGCCGACTTCACGCGGAAGGTGGACCACATCGTTCTGAACCGGCGCGTCGTTGAGTCGCTGGCGAAAGCCGGCGCGTTCGACTCGCTGAAGATCGATCGCACATCGCTGCTGCAGCGGGACGCGGAGAAGGGCGTAGTGCTGCACGAGAAGGTCGCGTCCATCGTCGACGCCGCAGTGGCGGACGCGCGCGCGGCGGAGCAGGGCCAGTTCAGCCTCTTCGCGCACGATCCGGCGATGCACGTCGACTTCGAGCTGCCCACGGGCGACGACATCCCGAAGAACGTGCTGCTGGCGGCCGAGAAAGAGATGCTCGGGGTGTACGTGTCGGACCACCCGCTGCTCGCCGTGGAGGACATCTTGCGCCAGGCGTCGTCGCACAAGATCACCGATCTCGTCGGGCTGCGCGACCAAGACGGCGTGACCATCGGCGGCATCGTTACGCGTATGCAGAAGAAGTTCACGAAGAAGGGCGAGCCGATGGCGGTGTTCTGGCTCGAAGATCTCCAGGGTTCGGTCGAGGTCGTCGTTTTCCCGAGCTCGTACGTGTCGGCCGCGCCGCTTTTGGCCGCGGACGCGATCGTGACCGTGCGCGGCAAGATCGACATGCGGGACGACGAGGCGAAAGTCATAGCGCAAGAAATTGCCATCCCGAGCCTGGATCCCGGCGGGGCCCCCCTGGTCCTGAGCGTCCCTGCGGAAACCTGCACGCCGGCGTTCGTCGAGCGCCTGAAAGACGTTCTGGAGTCCCATCCGGGGCCGACTCCTGTCCATCTACGCCTCTTATCCGGGGCGACCCCTGCTAAGACTCTGCGCTTACCTCACCGATACTGTGTGGAGAGGCGAAATGGGCTTTATGCCGAATTGAAAGTGCTCTTGGGACAGAAGGCGCTGGAGTAAAGGGGCGGTACAGGTTGGACGAGTCGATGGTCGACCGCGCGAGCAGGATCACGCCGCAAGAGTGGCGCGTGATCGCCCTTGCCATCGAAGGTGTCGCGCCCAGCCAAGCGTGCGAAGCGTTGGGGATCGCACTCGGCACGCTCGAAAGTCACAAGCAAGCGATCCGGCGGAAGCTCGGCATTCCCAAGGGTGTGCGCTTCGAAGCGTACGTCCGCGAGAACTTCGGCGAAGGCGTCCCGCTACCCGAACAGAAGCAACAGCAGCGCGAGCCGCGCGTCGTCGACAAGGAGACGCAGGACCGGCGAGTTCGATGGCTGCTCCGTATCACGCTGCAAGAGCTTTCCGAGGTTTCCGTGTCCGCGGGGCTGCGCGCGCAGCTGCTCGAGCAAACGGTCGCGCGCATGAACCC
The DNA here is from genome assembly GCA_005884515.1 of Actinomycetota bacterium. Taxonomy (GTDB): domain Bacteria; phylum Actinomycetota; class AC-67; order AC-67; family AC-67; genus AC-67. The sequence continues at coordinate 3,800 of VAWS01000002.1, read as the reverse complement.
GTCGGCGACGGCGGAGGCGGCGCGCGAAGTTGAGGACCTGAAGCAGATCGCGAAAGAAGCGCAAGCGCTGTTCGACAAGGTGCTCGCCGACATCCGGGCGCGCGGCGCCGACGCCGGCTCGGTCGGCTAGTAACGCACGTTCCTGGTCCTGGAAGGTGCAATCTCTGCTTGCGCGCCGTGCGTATCAGTAGGTGAAGGAGGTCTTCACCATGGATACCCGCGAGCGCGCCAACACCGGTTCGCAGAAGCAGGGCGGATACAAGAAGAGATGGCCGAAGTTGGTCGGTCTCTACCTTCTCATCGGAGGAATCGCGTACCTCGTCATCTACTTCGTCGCCTTCCACCACGGCGGCGCCGGCGGCGGTTACTGACCTTTGTTCGGCAAGAGCAAGCAACTGTCACCGAACTCGTGCCATAAATAGCCGGCTTCGAGCGCAGCGTCGTACGCCTCTTGGACGAGCTGCCGTCCGGCGACTGCTTCGAGCAAGGCGAGGTGTGACGACTCCGGCGTGTGCCAGCCGGTGACGAGGCCGGTCACGGCGCGCGCCGGCCGGTCGGGGCCGAGAACGAGGTCGGTCCACCCGCGGCCGGACGTCACCGTTCCGTCCGCGCGCGCGACGCTTTCGAGCGCGCGCGCGACGGTCGTCCCGAGCGCGATGACGCGTCGGCCGTTCTTTCTCGTGAAGTTCACGAGGCGCGCGGTCGTCTCCGGCACGCTGAAACGTTCGGGCAGAGGGACTTCGCCGGCGTCAAGGGAAGAGACGCCGGCGTGGAGCGTGATCGGTGCGACCGCGAGGCCACGAACGACAAGATCGGTGACGAGCTTGTCCGTGAACGGGCGTGCGGCGCTGGGCATCTCGGCGCTTCCCGGGTCGCGCGCGAAGATGGTTTGGTAATCGGCGAGCGGCCACGTTCCGCGCAGGTAGCCGTACGTGATCGGGCGGCCGTGCAACGCCAGGTAGCCGGGCACCGAGCCGTCGATCGAGAGGCGCGCGCGCCACAGCCTCGACCCGAGCAGTGCGCGCGCATCCGGGTACGGCGCGACGAGCAGCGCGCTCTCGCATCCCTCGAGGTACACGGTTTCGCCGACGATCGCGTCGGGCACCGGTCCGGACCCGTCGGCGAGGCGCAACTCGACCGCCCACGCTCCATCGTCGAGGGGCGACGAGAAATGCACAACGATCTGCTCATCGCATGCGCGGATCCCGTCGACGGCGGCCGGGATCGTCGCAGAGGTGTTGACGACGACGAGGTCGCCGGGGTCGAGGAAGCTCGCGATCTCGCGGAAGCGCGTGTGCCGGATGCCGTCGGGGTTCGCGACGAGCAGCCTGACCTCGTCGCGCGCGAATCCACGTGACTCCGGCGGCTCGGTGGCCGAAAGCTCGGTGGGAACGGTGAACGTCGCCGTCATGCGTTCACCATCAGGTCGGCGGCGCGGTAGCGGCCGCTCTTCGGTCGCGTTTCGATCAGGCGCAGCAGCGCGGCGACGATGGTCTCCGGCTCGGGCCGGTCGGAGATGTCCTCGCCGGGGAACGCTTCCTGGTGCATCTGGGTGCGCATGTCGCCGGGATCAAATGCGTACGCGGCGATACTTTGGTTCTCCGCGCCCAAGATCGCCGAGCGGCGCGAAGACGTTCACGTCGTAGACGCTCGCGAGCACGCCGATGGGGTAGCGGTCGAGCGTCGGCTGCGGGCTCGGTCCGAGCAGGCTCGCATTGTTGACGAGCAGATCGAGCCGTCCCAGCCGGTGGACCGCGCGCGCAAGCTCATCGAGGTGCGCCGGTTCGGAGACGTCTCCGGCGATCGCGAACGCGTTCTCCCAGCGTGCGGCCGCCTCGGCGAGCGCGTCCTCGTGGCGCGCGTCGACGATGAGGCTCCAGCCGCGCGCGTTCAGCTCGTCTGCTAGGGCGGCTCCGAACCCCCTGGACGCTCCTGTGATGAGCGCAACCTTCATGAGTGCCTCCATTCCATTCGGATGGTTCGAGGCGTAGACTAAGAGTTGAAGTTAACTTCAAGTCAAGAACCGGAGGACTCGTTCGTGGGGATCGACCTGTTAACAGTTGGTGAAGTCGCAACGAGAAGCGGCTTCGCCCCTTCGGCTCTGCGGTTCTACGAGCGAGAAGGTCTGATCCTCGCGAGGCGGACCGAGGGTGGTCAGCGCCGATACGAGCGCAGTGTCCTGAGGCGCCTCGCTTTCATCCGCGCCGCGCAACACGTGGGCCTCACGCTTGACGAAGTGCGTACGGCGCTCTCGAGATTGCCTGCCTCGCGGACGCCGACGCGCGCCGACTGGACGAAGATCTCTCGATCGTGGCGAAAGCGTCTCGATAGCGAGATCGATGCCCTCGTTGCGCTTCGGGACGGCTTGGACTCGTGCATCGGCTGCGGATGCCTCTCGTTGAAGACGTGCTTACTCTCGAACCCGCACGACGAAGCAGCGGAGGACGGTCCGGGCGCCGTGTACCTGCCCGAGTGGCTGCGAGAGCCGGTTCCCGCCGATCGCTGAGCCGGCCGGTCGTTAGACTCGGTTCATGAAGACGACGAGTTTCCAAGTGAAGACCGGAAGCAAGCCGGCGATCGTCGACATCACGGATCACGTGGAGACGTTCGTCTCCGGCGAAGGCGACGGGTTGGTGAGTGTCTCGCTCCCACACGCAACGGCCGGGCTCGCGTTGATGGAGCTCGGATCCGGGAGCGAAGACGATCTGTGGGATCGGCTCGAGTTCATGCTGCCGAGAGATCATCGCTACCGCCACAGCCACGGCAGCGCCGGACACGGTGCGGCACACGTCCTGCCGGCGTTCATCGCGCCGACGTTGACGCTACCCGTGATCGGCGGCGAGGTGTCGCTCGGCACGTGGCAACGGATCGCGATCATCGATCCGAACGTCGACAACCCCACGCGCGACATCGTGCTCGCCTTCCTGCCGAGTGGTTGACAATGCATCGCACGCGGAGCCTCCGAGCGCGCCGGCCGGTAGCATCGAGGCATGACCGTCTATAGACGGCAAGAGGACGGCTCGGTTGTGGTTGCGACGTTTGCGTCCTTCGCGTCGGCCGATCTCATCCGAACGACGTTAGCGGCGAACGGCTTCCGCGCCGTCGTCCGCGCGCGATCGGTCGTTTACCCCTCGATCGACGCGGTCGAAGGCGCCGACGTTTCTGTAGCGGAGTCCGACGCGGATGCAGTGCTTAAGCTCCTCCGAGCCCTCCAGATGCCGGAAGACAGAGTTGAGTAGAGGCTTGGTCTCCATCTGATGGGCACGATCACGGTCGTCAACAACGTTTCACTCGACGGCGTGATGCAGGCGCCCGCTCGTCCCGACGAGGATACGCGCGGCGGGTTCTCATCGAGTCGCTCATGCAACGGCAGCTCATCGACACGTTCCTGCTTCTCATCTACCCGATCGTCCTCGGATCGGGCCGCCGCCTCTTCACCGACCGTGTGCCGGTCGTGCGATTGAAGCTGGTGGACAGCGTCGTGACCACGACGGGCGTCGTTATCGCCACCTACGACTCCGTCTAGCCCGCGTGCAGCGTGTGCTCTTCGTCGCCTTCGCGCGTGTTGCCTTCGGCAGGGATCGGGGTCGCCTTCAGGATGCGTGCCATGTGCACCAGGTTGTGCGCCGTCCACCGCGTCGTGCGTTTCGTGTACTCGTGATCCTGACCGGCCTCGATGTACGAGGGGCCCGGTCCTGCATCGCCGACCCAATACGTGTCGACGTTCGGCGGGATCGTGCATCCCATGTGCATCAAGTTGAAGAGAAGCGACTCGCCGCATGAGTGCGCGCCGTCCTCGT
>VAWS01000182.1 GCA_005884515.1 Actinomycetota bacterium | reverse complement strand
GACCTCGGTGGGGCCGCGGCCGGCTTCGAGCGCCAAACGCATGCCGGTGCTGGCCGGTGGGGAAAAGCCCGGCGCTGCGGCTGTTCGTGACACCAGCGAGGGCCGTTCCGAGCGCGCCGGTTCGCGCGCGATGGCGCGAGTGCTCTTCCACACCGGCCAGGCGGCAACCGCCAGAACCATCACGATCACTCCCGCTGCGATCAGGCCGAGCAGGAGAGGATCGAACGAGAAGCCGGTGCTCGGCTCCGCGTTGCGCGCGAGGCCGACCGGCATCAGCGTCGACGCGAAGAACCCGCCGAGCACGCCGACGGCCGCTGCTGCGACCCCGATCACCGCCATCCGACCCATGCCGGCGAGCCACAATTGCCAGCGGGTCATCCCCAGGGCGAGCAGCGTCGGGCTCTCGGTCGCGTCGAGTGCCGCTTGGCGTGCAAGCAGCTGCGAGAAGATGAGGACTGCGATGAGCGCGATAAGCGCAGCGACGATCCAAAGGGCAACCGCCTCGAGATGGATCGACCGCTGAACGTTCGCCGCTTGGGGGGCTTGGCTCTGGTTGAGCTGTGGTTTGCCTCCGGCAGTCGCGGTCGCCAAGGCGTTGAGCTCGTCGTTGAAGGCGTTGTAGTCGGCCCTCCCGTGCTTGAGTCTGACGAGCAAGAATTTGAAGGTGAAAACGTGTTGTGCGGTCAGCGAGCTGGCCAAGGCCGGAGTGATATGGATCCAGCCGTTGCCGAAGTTGTTCGAACCAAGCAGCGGTGGAAACTCACCGGGCGACGCTTCGACCCCGACGACCCGAAGGGTCATCGGCGGGAGGTCCTTGTTCTGCGTCACACCGAACGTAACGCTCAGCCGGCTGCCGACATGAAGATGCCGGAGGCGCGCGAAGTCGAATGCGACCATGACCTCGTCGAGGCTGTTCGGGTTGGGCGCCTTGCCTTCCAAGATCTTGAACCGGTCGATGCTGACTCCCCCCGCCGCATCGCTACCGACGACCTGCAAAGAAGAGTCCCTTGCGGCAAAGAAGTGCTGCACGGACGTCGCCTCGACCTGCGGTAGCCGAGCAACCGTGTTGAAGTCGAGGATCGCGAACTCGGAGCCGAAGCTCGGGTACACGACCACGTCCGCGGCTTTGTAGGCGCGCGCGAAGCGTGGGTACGCGGTGTCGGTGCGGCGCGCGCCGGCGGCGAGGGTCATGACCGTGGCAGCCCCGATACCCACGAGCAGCGTGAGGGCGATCATCGAGGCACGGCGCGCGCGCAGTTCTGCGCGCGCGCGCGTCAGCACGGCGGTCATGGGCCCATCCCCCCAGCCATGGGGCGAGCCTACGGCTCGCCCCATGGCTGTGCGAGCGTGGTGGCTGGCCTTTGCGGGTGGGGGGTACCCCCCGGGGTTTTCGTGAAGATGCCGCCGAAGCGGACGGTGGTAGGCGCGCGCAAGCTGCTCGACGTGGTACTTGGTCCGGGATGACCCGCAGATATGAGGGTAGATCCGGACCGCGCTTGGCGCGGCTGGCTGAAAAGCAGCATGGCGTCTTCTCGCGTGCGCAAGCGATGGAGTGCGGGTTGTCGTCGGACACGATCGATCGGCGAGTGTCTTCGGCCGCTTGGGAGCGGCTGTATCCCGGCATCTATCGTCTCGCCGGCGTGCGCGCGACGTGGAAGCAGTCGCTCCTGGCCGCCTGTCTCGGGTGGGGTACCGGCGCGGTCATCTCACATCGAGCGGCTGCCGCTCTGTGGGAGCTGCCCGGCTTCTCGCCCGGCACGATCGAGCTCATCGTGCCGCGGAAGCGCGAGCGCGCGCGCGGGCACGTCGTCCACAGACCGCTCGCGTTGCCGCGCGCGGATGTAACGGTCGTCGATGCGATCCCGGTGACGACGCCCGGACGCACGCTCGTCGATCTGGCCGGGTGCGTCAATGCCGACGTTCTGGAGGAGGCACTGGACGACGCCTTGCGGCGACGGTTGGTCAGCCTCGCCTGCATGCGCTGGCAACTGCGGGAGTCGGGCGGGCGCCGAGGCATCGGGGTGCTTGCGAAGATGGTCTGCGCGTGCGACGGCGGGGTGCCGGAGAGCAGCCTCGAGACGCGCCTGCTGCGCGCGCTCCGAGCGCCGGCCTGCCGAAGCCCGCCGTCCAGCACCGCATCGGCCGCTACCGCGTCGACTTCGCTTACGTCGACGCGCGCGTTGCCATCGAGTGCGACGGGTATCGCTACCACTCCGGGCGGCGCGCGTTCGACGACGATCGCGCGCGCCAGAACGCGCTCACCGCGATGGGGTGGCGGGTCCTCCGCGTGACCTGGCCGCAGCTTCGCGACCGGCCGGAAGACGTGATCGGCGCGATACTGGCCGTCGGCACCGTGAAATAGCCCCTCGGTCCTTGCTTCTCCGGCAGCGGCGTCGCTATGGTCCGGTTGCTGACGGACCCGGGGGGGAGCCATGTTGCGCGCGCGCCACGTTTCGATCGTCGCCATCGCTTTGTTGTTTGCCGCATGCGGGAGCGGGACCGCCGGCTCGCCGGCGAAGAGCGGGATCCTCCTCCGCGCGGCCGATGTCGGCGACATGCGTATCCGCACCGAGAGCCCGGTCCTGAACGCGTTCGCGTTCGACGATGCGGTCGGTCACGGCCTCCTCTTCAAAGATCCGGTCAAGCAAGTCGTCGACACGTTGAAGTCGTACGGCTTCCAGCGCGGGTACGCCGAGCAGTTCGTCGGCGCCGGCACGACCGCCGGCGCTTTCGTCGCTCAGTTCGCGCCAGGGAAGGACTTGCGCGGGATGCTCAAGTACATGAACGGCAACCTCTTCGAGGAATGTCCGGGCGAGCCGCAGTGCTCGATCAAGACCGTCCTCGTCGTCCCATCGATCCCCGGCTCGGACGGGCAAGTCGTTCACCCGACCCGCGGGCCGACCGAAGGCGGAGACATCACGGTCTACAAGGTGATCTTCAACGTCGGCTCGTTGATCTTCGGCATGGGGATCGGCGGCGACGATGTGTACGACCCGGGCACCGTGTCGAAGTCGACGGCGCTGGCGGCGTTCAAAGACTTCTACAACAAGGTGAAGAGCGAGTCGGCCGACTCGATCTTCAACGCGGCGCCGAAGAACGGGCGTGGTCCGCTGCCGCCGGGACCAGAGACGGCGATCTCGGTTCCTCCCGGCACCAAGCCGACGGGTTCGCCCTCGTAATCAGGGCGAGCAGCCGCAGGTCCCGTCGCAGAACGGCGCGTTCGACGTCTTGCCGCACCCACACACGGCCGCGCGCGTTTCTTTGATCGGGCCGTCAGGCCCCGCAAGGGTCAGATCGCCGCGCATCATCACCGGGCCGTCGGCGCGCACTTCGATCGTGGTGGGCGCGTCGGGCTGCTCGACGTTGTCTTCGGCGACGAAGTGGAGCGCGCCGCTGGGGCAGCGCAGGACGGCGTCGGCCACCGCGTGCGCGTCGGCGTTGCTCGGCTGGATCCACGGGCGCTCCTTGCCGTTGAAGACGGCCGGAAGCGTTCGAATGCACTCGGCGAAGTGGCGGCAGCGCTTGCCGTCGTAGTAGACGGTGATGCCGTCGCCTTCGTATGCCTTGCCGGTCGGCACGGTTACGCCTCTGTCTTGGCCTTTATGTTCTCAAGGTCCGCGCGCAAGCCTTTCGGCAGGTCCTTCGCGATGCGGCGACCGGTCAACTTTGCGAGGAACGTCGGCGCGCTCATCTCGGCGCCTTTGCGCACGGTGGTGACGTCGCCGGCTTCGCTCAGCGCGAACCAGTGGTGGACCATGCCGAGCGCGCCTCTTGAGTCCCACTCGAACTGACTCGGCGGAGTCATCGCGGTGACGGTGCTGTGCTCCTTCTGCGTGCCGAACTGCTTGGCGGTCGTCGCGTAGGTCGTGCCGACGCCGACCGGGCCATCGCTGGTCTTGGTGGCTTGGAGACCGTGACCGGCCCACTCGCCGTGCCGGGTGAAGTCGCTGACGAGCGGCCAGACCTTGTCGGCCGGCACCTTGACGTCGATCTGCTCTTCCCAACGCTTGGCGGCCATCGGAGTCCCCCCTTCGATCGGTTGAGGAGATTCTCGCACCGCGCGCGGGTGAGGCGAAAGCGCGCGCGGCCGACGGCCGCGCGCGCCCGGCGGTGGGGTTAGCCTTGCGGCAACAACCCCAGCTGACCCATCAACCCGATCGCATCCTGGTACGCGCGGAACTCGACGACCTTCCCGTCGCGCACGCGCGCGATGTACGAGCCCCGACCCGTGACCGTCTTACCGGTCGGGGGCAGCTCCGTGCCGCCCATCGCAAGCGGGCCGGTGTTGGTGCCGGTCCACTCGACCTCGGTCGCGACGGCGTCGTCGCCGATCACCGCGACGACGGTCTTCGTCCGCATGTCCGGGAAGGCCGTGGTCAACCCTGCGAAGTAGGCTTTCGCGGCGGCCTTGCCGTGCAGCGGCTCGGGAAGGGTCCAGTCGTACCAGACGACGTCGTCCGCGAGGAACTCCGCGAACGCATCGGCGTCTCCCGCGTCCCACGTTGCGAGCGTCGCGTCGTTCAGCTGCTCGATCTCTTCCTTCTTCATGTGAATCTCCTCCCTACTGGATGACGACTTCACAGTCGGCGGCGGCCAAGATCTCGAGCTGCTTGACCGGGTCGTCGATCGTCGCCGCTTCCGCCATCGCGTCGATGAGCCGCTCGGCGTCGGTGCCG
>VAWS01000181.1 GCA_005884515.1 Actinomycetota bacterium | reverse complement strand
ATCGACTCCACCGAAGGCGTGTGGGGTTCCGGGGAGCCCGGCGCGCGCGGCTACCGGCCCCGGTACAAGGAAGGCTATTTCCCGGTCCCGCCGATGGACCAGTACCAAGACCTGCGTACCGAGATGGTGCTCGAGATGCAGAAGATGGGCATCACGATCGAGGTGCAGCACCACGAGGTCGGCACCGCCGGCCAGGCGGAGATCGACATGCGGTACGGCACGCTGCTCGAAACGGCCGACCGCGTCATGAACTACAAGTACGTCGTGAAGAACGTGGCGTGGCGCCGGGGCAAGACCGCGACGTTCATGCCGAAGCCGCTCTTCATGGACAACGGCTCGGGTATGCACACGCACCAGTCGTTGTGGCGCAACGGCGACAACCTGTTCTACGACGAGGCCGGTTACGCCGGTCTGTCCGACATGGGGCGCTACTACATCGGCGGGCTGCTCGCGCACGCGCCGGCGCTGCTGGCGTTTACGAACCCGACGACGAACTCGTACCGGCGACTCGTGCCCGGCTACGAGGCGCCGATCAACCTCGTGTACTCGCAGCGGAACCGCTCGGCGTGCGTGCGTATCCCGATGTACGCGAAGTCGCCGGCGGCGAAGCGGCTCGAGTTCCGCACGCCGGACCCGTCCTGCAACCCGTACCTCGCGTTCGCGGCGTGCCTGCAGGCTGGTCTCGACGGCGTGCGTAACAAGATCGAGCCGCCGACGCCGATCGACAAGGACCTCTACGACCTCGAAGCCGACGCGAAGGCGGCGGTGCAGCAGGTCCCGGGGTCGTTGGAAGAGGTGCTGGGCGCGCTGAAGAACGACCACGACTGGCTGCTCGAGGGTGGCGTGTTCACGGAAGACGTGATCGAGACGTGGATCGAATTCAAGACGGTGCACGAGCTGGATCAAGTGCGGCTGCGCCCGCACCCGTGGGAATTTATGCTTTATTATGATATTTGATAATCGGTAAACCTGGTCTGTAATGAAGGGCCGCCTTCGGGCGGCTCTTCCCCTTGTCGGCGCGTCGAGAGTGTCACACGCACGTGCAAGTATCTATCGATGCGGGAATACAGAACCGCCCCTCGCGACCGCGAAGAGCTCGCTTGGGCAGCTGGGTTTTTCGACGGAGAAGGATGCTTCTCTTTCAGCGTCGCAGGCAACTATGTCTGCGTTTCGATATCACAAACAGAGCTCGAACCTTTAGAGCGTTTCACGCGCGCAGTCGGTGTGGGCTGGGTACTCGGTCCATACGACTTGCGCAAGAACGATCGTTGGATAAGGAAACCTCAGTGGGTTTATCGTGCAAATGGCTACGAACGCGTTCAAGCGATAGCAGCGATGCTCTGGTTCAGTATGTGAAGGGCCGCCATCTCGGCGGCTCTTCTCTTCTCCAGCCGTCGAGAACGCCACACCCAGGTGCAAGGATCTATCTCGTCGAGCGAAAGTTCCCGCCGTTCCCGATCGGCGTCTCCGCGGAAACGTTCACGCGGTTGCCGGAACCGTCGCCGGAACCATCCTCGATTCCAGCAGCGCGCGCACCTGCGTCGCGCGGAACCGCCGGTGTCCTCCCGGCGTGATGATCGCGTCGAGCTTCCCCGCGCGCGCCCAGTCGCTGACGGTGCGCCGGCTGACTTGGAACAGCGCCGCGACCTGACCGGGTCGCAACAGCTTCTCGTCGATCCACTCAGGCCGCTCGCGTTGCGCTTCCGCGTAGAGCGCGCGCGCTATGCGCTTCCTCAGCTCGTCCGGAGGAAGGTACGAATAGGGCACCCATCGCATGCTAACGACGGCGCGCGCGATGTCCAGTGCGAAGATGCGCGCAAACCGCTCAATCGATGACGCGGCGAAGCTGCGCAATCGTCGTGCGCCCGACGCGGCGGCCGGCCGCTCGCAAAGAACGGAGATCCCCCAACGCCTGCGCGTCGATCAGCGCGCCGAAGCTGAACGGCTTCCCCGGTATCGGGATGTCGTTCTTACGCTCCTCGTCGACGAGCTGGATGAACACGCCGCTGTTCGGCCCTCCCTTGTGGAGCTGGCCGGTCGAGTGCAGGTACCGCGGCCCGAACCCGAGCGTCGTCGCCACGCCGAAGCGGTCGCGCAACGCCAGGCGCGCGCGCTGCAGGTCGTCGCGGGCTTCTTCGGTCGGATCGACGAACGCTTGCAGCGCGATGTAGTCGCCGGGCTCGACGTGCGCGAGCAGCGCTTCGACGTCGTCGAGGCCGGGGGCCTCGGTCGTGCCGGCGGCCAGGATCTCTGCCGTCGCCTGCTTCGCCGACGCCACGTTCGGCCCGATCGTCCAGCCGCAAGTACACGAAGAGTCGATCCTGCCCGTACGCATCGGGACGTCCGAGCGGCTCGCCAACGATCGGGATCAGCCCTTTTCCATTCTTGCCGGTCGATTCGGCGATCAGCTGCTCGACCCAGTCGCCGAACGACGCGATCGCCTCGGGCAGCACGATCGTCAGCTTGTCTCGCCCCGCGCGCGCGGCCTCCCCGATCGCGGCGCCGAGCCACGCGCCGGGGTTCTCCTCCACCGGTACTGCCGGGTCGCACGCGCACGCCATCTCTTGCGCGGCGTCGAGCAGCTCAAGCAACGGCGCGCCGATCAGCGCGGCCGGGACCAAGCCGAACAGCGATAGCGCCGAGTACCGGCCGCCGATGTCCGGCGGGTTGAGGAACACGCGGCGGAAGCTCCGTTCGCGCGCCAGCTTCTCGAGCGGCGTGCCGGGATCCGTGATCGCCACGAAGTGCGAACCGTCCGGCGTGCGCGCCCAGAAGTGCTCCATGTGAGAGTTCGTCTCCAGCGTGGTCCCGGACTTGCTCGCGATGACGTACATCGTCTCGTCGGGCGGCAGCTCCTCGGTGACGCGCGCGACCGCGGCCGGGTGCGTCGTGTCCAGCACAACCAGCTCGAGCGCGCCGTCCGCGGCGCCGAACGTCCGCGCGAACACCTCGGGCGCAAGGCTGGAGCCGCCCATCCCACACAGCACCGCGGTGCGCAGGCCGTCCGATGCGGCCTTCTTCGCGAACGACTCGAGATCGGGAACCTGCTCGATCATCGTGTCCATCACGGTCAGCCAGCCGAGCCGATCGGTGATCTCGGTGGGATCGGGCTTCCACAGCGTGTGGTCGCGTCGCCAGATGCGCGCGACCGCGCGCTCCTTGCCGGCAGCGCCGATGCGCGCGTCGATCGCGCCGTCGAGCCCTCCGAGTGACGCGCGCACGTCGCTCGCGCCGCTCGCTTTGATCTTCTCTTCGATCGTGCCGATCAACGCTGCGAAGTCCTCGTCGAACGCCTCGAGGCCCTTGTCGAGCAGCTCGGCGGTGATCGCGTCGAGATCGACGCCGAGCGAGGGCAGCTCGTCAAGCATCGCAAGCGCGCCTTCGACGTGTTCGGTCACTGCTGCCGGCCGGACGACCCCGTGGTCGCGGAACGCGTTGAGCGTGGCCTCGGGCACGGTGTTCACCGTGTCGGCGCCGACCAGCTCTTCGATGTACATCACGTCGCGGTAGGCAGGGTTCTTCGTGCTCGTCGACGCCCACAGCGGCTGCTGCACGCGCGCGCCCGCCGCCGCGAGCTTCTGCCAGCGGTCGCTGGTGAAGATGTCGAGGAACCGCTGGTACGCCTTCTTCGCGTTCGCGATCGCGATCTGGCCGCGCAACGGCGAGCCCTCCGGGAGCTTCTCGTCCACGGCGGAATCGACACGCGAGACGAAGAACGACGCAACGGAGGCGGGGAGGTCGGTGCGGCCGTCGGCCAGTCGCCTCTCCAGCCCCGCGATGTACGCGCCAGCAACCTCCTCGTACCGCTCGACGCTGAACAGCAACGTGATGTTGACGTTGATGCCTTCGGCGGTAAGCGCTTCGACGGTGGGGACACCCTCTGCCGTCCCCGGGACCTTGATCATCACGTTCGGGCGATCGATGCGCGCGAACAGCTCCTTTGCCTTCGTGATCGACGCTTCGGTGTCGTGCGCGATCGCCGCTTCCAACTCGAATGAGACGAAGCCTTTGGCACCGCCGGATCGATCGAACTGCGGCCGGAACAGATCCGCGGCCATCTGGACGTCTTCCAGTGCCAGGTCGTAAAAGATCGCCCGCGGGTCGGTCGTGCCCTTCTCCGCGAGCGCGCGCACCGGCTGGTCGTAGTCCGTCGAGCCCGAGATCGCCTTGCGGAAGATGCTCGGGTTGGACGTGACCCCGGACAGGCCGTCCTCTTCGATCAGTCGCTCGAGCCCGCCGCCGGTGATCAAGCCCCGCCGGAGGAAGTCGAGCCACACGCTCTGTCCTGCTTCACGAAGCTCCAGCAGTGGATTCATGTCACGCCTCCGATGCCTCTCTCAGATCGATACCCACTACCGCGTCGCAGAACTCCGGCCGAGCCGGCCGCCGTAGAAGACGTCTTCGCACACTTGTCGCGCACGCCGCGTGGTACGGCGGTACTCCTCGATGAACGCGTTGCGCGCGCCGGGCGACGCATACTGCAGCGCGCGCGCGAGCAGGTCCTGCTCCTGCGCGTCGGACGGCAGCGAGTCCGTCGGCCGCCCTTTGATGAGGTACAGCGCGTTCCGCACGCGGTTCAAGAACCGGTATGCGTCGACCATCCAGCGCCCCTTCTCCAAGTCGAGCAGCCCGATCTCGGTCGCCGCGGCCAGCGCCGGGATCGTCCCGTGCGCGCTGCGGAGGCGCGGGTCGATGTGACCGTGCATCAGCTGGAGGAGCTGGATGGTGAACTCGACGTCGATCAGCCCGCCGGCGCCGACTTTGATCTGCGTCTTGGGGTCTTCGCGCGGCCCCAGGCGCTCGCGTTCGATGCGCGCTTTGATCCCGCGGATCTCCCGCAACGATTCTTGGGGCAGCTCGCTGCGGAAGAGGTACGGCTTGATCAGCTCGGTGAACTCCACGCCGAGCGACTCGTCCCCCGCGATCGGTCGCGCTTTCAGCAGCGCTTGGAACTCCCAGGGACGCGCCCAGCTCTCGTAGTACGCGCGGTACGCGCCCATCGAGCGCACGAGCCCGCCGTTCTTACCCTCCGGTCGCAGCGTGGTGTCCACGCGGAACGCCTGGCCTTCTTCCGTCGTCGCCGCGAGCCGTTGGATCAGGCCTTCGGCGATCTCGGTCGCCCACGGGATCGTCCGCTTGTCCTTCCCGTCGGCGACGAAGATCACGTCGATGTCGCTCGCGTAGTTCAGCTCTTCGCCGCCGAGCTTCCCCATCCCGATCACCGTGAAGCGCGCGCCGTGCGGCGGCGAATTCTCTTCGAACAGCGAGTCGAGGGCCGCTCGCACGGCGCCTTCCGCAAGGGACGCGAGCTCCCGGCCGACCTCCTCCCCGCTCGCGCCGCCGGCGAGGTCGCGACACGCGAGGCGAAGAACGGCTCGCCGCTTCAGACGACGGAGCGCGACGTCGCGCGCTTCGGGGTCCCCGCGCCACTCGACATACTCGGCCGCCTCGTGGATGTACTGCTCGCGTGACCGCTTCGCGAGCGTGTGCGGGTCGGCCAGCTCGGCGACGAACTCCGGCACGTGCAAGAGATATTCGCCGAGCAGCTTGGAGGTCCCAAGCACGCGGCAGAGAAGCTCGACGACCGGCGGCGAGTCGCGAAGCGCGCCGAGCGCCGCGGGGTTCCCGCCGACGCGAAGCGCGACGTCGCGGAACGACGAGACGGCGAGGTCGGGGTCGGGCGCCTCACTCATCCAGTCCAGCATCACCGGAAGCAGGACGCGCATGAGCTGCGCGCGCCGGCTGAGCCCCGCGGTCAGGTCCCCGAGGAACTTCAGCGCGCGCCCCGGCGAACGGAATCCCAGCGCGTTCAGCCGCTCTTGTGCGGCGTCGGGCGCCAGCGCCGGTGCTTGCGCGAAGCGCTCGAGCAGCGGGCGATAGAAGAGCTTCTCGTGGATGCGCCGGACGATGCGCATCTGGTCTCGCCACGCTTCGTCGAACGACTCGAGCGACGTCCGCTCGGGGGTCTCCGTGAAGCGCATCGCGCGCGCCAGGCGCCGGCGGCCGCGGTCGTCTTCGGGGACGGTGTGCGTTTGGCGCTCCTGCGCGAGCTGCAGCCGGTGCTCGATCTTGCGCAGAAAGCGATATGCCTCGGTCAGCTCGGCGGCGTCTTGGTCTCCGACGTAGGCGCGGTGCGCAAGGGCGTGCAGCCCTTCGAGCGTGTTCGCCGTCCGCAGCGCTTCGTCGCGCCGACCGTGGACGAGCTGCAGCAGCTGCACGGCGAACTCGATGTCGCGCAGCCCGCCCGGCCCGCGCTTCACTTCCCGGTTGAGCAGGCCGCGCGCGGCGATCGCTCGCTCGGCGCGCGCCTTCAGATCCCGGATCTCGCGGACGGCGTCGGGTGAAAGCCGCTCGGGATACACGAACGGGCGAACGAGATCGATGAACTCCACGCCGAGCGACTCGTCACCGGCGATCGGCCGCGCTTTCAGCAAGGCTTGGAATTCCCACGGGCGCGCCCAGCGCTCGTAGTACGCACGGTACGCGCCGAGTGAACGGACGAGCGCGCCGTCCTTCCCTTCCGGCCGCAGTGTGGTGTCGACGCGGAACGCTTGGCCGTCTTCCGTGGTCGCCGCGGCCAGCGCGGGGATGGTGCCGTGCGCGCTGCGGAGGCGCGGGTCGATGTGACCGTGCATCAGCTGGAGGAGCTGGATGGTGAACTCGACGTCGATCAGCCCGCCGGCGCCGACTTTGATCTGCGTCTTGGGGTCTTCGCGCGGCCCCAGGCGCTCGCGTTCGATGCGCGCTTTGATCCCGCGGATCTCCCGCAACGATTCTTGGGGCAGCTCGCTGCGGAAGAGGTACGGCTTGATCAGCTCGGTGAACTCCACGCCGAGCGACTCGTCCCCCGCGATCGGTCGCGCTTTCAGCAGCGCTTGGAACTCCCAGGGACGCGCCCAGCTCTCGTAGTACGCGCGGTACGCGCCCATCGAGCGCACGAGCCCGCCGTTCTTACCCTCCGGTCGCAGCGTGGTGTCCACGCGGAACGCCTGGCCTTCTTCCGTCGTCGCCGCGAGCCGTTGGATCAGGCCTTCGGCGATCTCGGTCGCCCACGGGATCGTCCGCTTGTCCTTCCCGTCGGCGACGAAGATCACGTCGATGTCGCTGGCGTAGTTCAACTCTTCGCCGCCGAGCTTCCCCATCCCGATCACCGCGAAGCGCGCGCTTTGGGGTGAAGGTCGGTCGGCGATCAAAGACAACAGCGCCGCGCGTACGGCCGCCTCGGCGAGCGAGGCCAGCTCGCGACCGACGTCCTCGACGCTCACGCCGCCGGCGAGGTCGCGGCACGCGATGCGGAGGAGCTCGCGGCGCTTCCAGAAGCGCAGCGCCCTGTTGGGGTCGTCCGTTTCACCGACGACCCGAAGAGCCTCGTCGAACAGCGAGCGCGCCGACCGCCCCTTCGACAGGTGGCGCGCATCGATCAGCATGTCGGCGGTGTCGGGGTGGCGCGCGACGAACGCGCCGAGCGATGTTGAAAGCCCGAGCACCGAGGCGA
>VAWS01000180.1:4848-5844 GCA_005884515.1 Actinomycetota bacterium | reverse complement strand
CATATGCCCTACGAGCAAGAGCTTGCCGCGATGCAAGGGTGGCTCGACGCGACGGACAAGATCGCGCTCGACCACTTCCGCGTCGACGTCCCCTACAAGAACAAGGACGACGGGACGCCGGTGACGGAAGCAGACATCGCCATCGAACACGTCCTCCGGAAGGCCATCGAGGAGACCTATCCCAAGGACGCCGTCGTCGGCGAAGAGGGTGGTACCGGCGGGGACGCGAAGAGCGAGCGCCGATGGATCATCGACCCCATCGATGGGACGAAGAACTTCCGGCGGGGCATCCCCATCTTCGCGACGCTGATCGCGCTCGAAGATGACGGCCGTGTGGTCGCCGGCGTCGCGTCGGCGCCGGGGATCGGCACGCGCTGGTTCGCGCGCAAGGGCGGCGGCGCGTTCCGCGACGGCGACAAAATCTCGGTCTCGAAGGTGAAGGACATCAGCCTGGCCGAGATCTGCTCGGGCGGCGTCGGCACGATCGCGCAGACCGGTCTCGAGGAGAAGTTCGCTGCGCTATGCAAGAAAGCTGCTCGTCATCGGGGGTTCGGCGATTTCTGGGGTCACGTTCTGGTCGCGCAGGGATCGATGGAGGTCATGCTCGATCCCGAGGTGAACCTCTGGGATCTCGCCGCGCTCAAGATCATCGTGGACGAGGCCGGCGGCAAGATGACGACCCTCACGGGTGACGATCGGCTCGACGGTGGCAGCGCGCTGACGACGAACGGCGCGCTGCACGAAGAGGTTTTGCGCGCGCTGAACGACTAGGTCGGCGGAGACTGCGACTCGTACCCGCGCACTTCGAGCGTCAGCACGCGCTGAACTTCGTCCTTCTCGGCGTCGCCGCCCTCGCGCGCCCATTTCCGGATGTCCGGCAAGGACACGATCCCGACGACGAGCCCTCCGTCCACGACCGGGAGGAAGCCCTGTCCCTTCTCGGTCATGACGCGGGTCGCGTCGGCGAGCGTCGCACCCGGGGCGATCACCGCCGGG
>VAWS01000180.1:0-4795 GCA_005884515.1 Actinomycetota bacterium | reverse complement strand
GACACGGTGAGAACGGTCGGCACCATCAGGTCGCGCACGAGCATCGCCATCACCCCTTGAGGAAAGTTTGTCCGGTTCTGGATGCACGAAACTAATGCGTTGTCGCCGAGGAGAACTTGAAGTCCCGGACCTTGATCGCCGGCGCACGCGACCCGCCGAAGAACAGCTCGGTCGAGGTTTCGGTGGTGTCGCCGACGCCTTCGACGTTGCTGAGGGCTTCGACTGCGTTCTGCGTGAAACGCAGGTTCTTTACCCCGCGCGCGAGTTTCCCGTCCTCGATCGCGAAGGTCCCGTCTCGGGTCATGCCGGTTAGCACGGTCTCCTTCTCGGAGACGACGTTCGAATAGTGGAACCTCGTGACGAGCAGCCCTCGGTCGGTGCTTGCGACAAGCTGCTCGAGCGATTGATCGCCGGGTTCCATGCGGAGGTTCAGCGGCAGCGGGCCCATCGTGTTCGGCGGCGGGAGGCCGTGGCCGGTCGACTCACGGCCGGCTTTCTTCGCCGTCGTTCGATCCCACACGACGTCCTTCGCGACTCCCTTGTCGATGAGAACGACGCGGCTGCTCGGCGTGCCTTCGAAGTCGAACGGCAGCCCCAGTGCATCGGAGGCGATGGGGTCGTCGACGATAGTGATCTTTTGCTCCATGATCTTCTCGCCGATCTTGCCGGTCATGAACGAGCGGCCTTCGAGGAACGCCTTCCCGCCGAAACCCAGGAACGCGAGGAACTGCAACAGCGTCGACGTCGCAGCCGGCTCGAGGATGACGGTGTACGCGCCGGGCTCGACGTCGGCGGGATCGCGGCCAAGCTCGGCCTTCTTCACCGCGCGCTCGGCCAAAACCGGCACGTCGAGCGCGCCGAGCTTGCGCTCGACGGATTCGGCGAAGCCGGATGAGTTCTGCGCGATGGCCATGACCGAGCAGCCCGCTTGCGTCGACGTGGCGTACGCGCGCAGTCCGGTCGACCCGGCGATGAACACTTCGTTGGCCGTGGTCTCGATGTAGCCGGCGGCGTCGATGTTCGACGGGAACTCCTCGAGCGCGCGCGCAACGCCGTCGGCGCGCTCGGCCGGC
The DNA here is from genome assembly GCA_005884515.1 of Actinomycetota bacterium. GTDB lineage: Bacteria > Actinomycetota > AC-67 > AC-67 > AC-67 > AC-67. The sequence continues at coordinate 3,722 of VAWS01000180.1, read as the reverse complement.
GTCGTTTCGGCCGTCGCGTCGTCCCAAAGGTTCGCGGCAGGGTAGCTCGCCGGGCCGGCGAGGCCTGGGAAATCAGGGTTCGCCGGCGTCACTGCTGCGATCGCTTTTGCGGCTTGCAGCGTCGAGCGCACCGCATCGGGCTCCAGCGACGAGCCGGCCGCAACGCCGACGCGGTTGCCGTCGACGACGGCCATCACGCTGATCGCCACGGTTTCGCGCCACGTGTTCTGGTGGATCTGCGACGAGGCGAAGCGCGTCAGGCCACCGGCCGAGTGGAACGCCAGGACCAGCGCCGCGTCGACGCCGTCGCCGAGCGCGATGCGCGCGGCGTCCTCGAAGCGGTCCTGGCCGAGGAGCGTCACCCGCGGACCCCGACCTGCACGTCGCGGAACCGGCCCGGCGACGTCCCGTGAGCGACGCGCGCGACCTGCGCCGGCTGGCCCTTGCCGCAGTTCGGCGTGCCGTACACCTTCCACTCGTCCTTGCCGCCGAGCGCATCGCAGGACGACCAGAACTCAACGGTCTTGCCCGCGTAGTTGGGGTTGCGCAGCATCCGGCCGAGCGTGCCCTTCTTGATCTCCCACGCGATCTCGGTTCCGAACTGGAAGTTCGTTCGCTTGTCGTCAATCGACCACGAGATGTTCGTCGACATGAAGATCCCGTCGTCTGTGGTGCCGATCATCTCTTCGAGCGACGACGTGCCCGGCTCGAGGTTGATGTTCGGCATCCGGATGAGCGGGATCACGCCCCAGCCGTCGGCACGCATCGTGCCGTTCGAGCGCGTCTCGCCGATGACCGGCGCCGTTTCGCGCGAGCTCAAGAACCGTTGGAACACGCCGTTCTCGATCAGAACCTCGCGCCGCGACGGCACGCCCTCGTCGTCGTAGCCGTACGAGCCGAGCGCGCCGGGCAGCGTCGAGTCGCACGTGATCGTGATCTGGTCCGAGCCGTACCGGAGCGAACCGCGGTCGTCCGGCTTCACGAAAGACGTGCCGGCGTACGCGGCTTCCATGCCGAGCACCCGGTCGAGCTCCAGCGGATGACCGACCGACTCGTGCACCTGCAGGCAGAGCTGGTTCGGGTCGAGGACGATCGTCGTCCGGCCCGACGGACACTCCGGCGCTTTGTGCAGCGCGACCGCTTCCTCCGCGATGCGCGCGGCGTTCTCGGCCAAGTCGAGCGAGCGGATGTGCTCGTAGCCCTTGCACGCGAAGTGCCCGCGGAACGAGTTGGGGAACGACCGCTGCTGCACCTCGCGGTCGCCGACGGCCAGCGCGACGATCCCGGCGCCCGATTGGGTGATGATCTGCTCGATGCGCGCGCCTTCGCTCGTCGCGAGGAACGAGTGGCGGCGCCAGAAGTCCATCGACGATTGCGCGATCGTGAGGCCCTGCACGGATTGCAGCTCGGCAGACGCTTTCAGTAGCAGGTCGATCTTCTCGTCGAGCGAGACGGCGAAGGGGTCTTCTTCGATGGGGGTTTCCCAGAAGGCTTCCACCGGCTGCTCGTCCGCCAAGACGACCGGCGTGCGCAGCAAGGGCCGGGACGAGCGGGCGATCTCGACGGCGAGGCCGGCGACGCGCTCGATCTCCTTCGGGTCCATGAGCGCGGTCCCCGCGAAGCCCCAGGCGCCGTCGACCAAGACGCGCACGCCGATGCCGGCGTCGGACCCGCGGCTGACGCCTTCGACGCGGCCGTTCTCGACGTCGATCGACTCGGAATCCTCTGCCAGGTAGCGCGCGTCGGCATAGGACGCGCCGACCGAGCGCGCCACATCCAGCGCGCGCTCGGTGAGAGCTCGGACCTCGTCGTCCACCATGGCGGGGCTGTAGCCTACCCAGGCGACCAAGGCCCTACAACGGTCCGCCGAGGAGAAACGTGGATCTCGACTTAACACCCGAGCAAGAGCTGATACGGAAGACGGCCCGCGACTTCGCCGAGCGCGAGATCGCGCCGTACGCCGCGGATTACGACCGGAAAGAGGAGTTTCCGCGCGCGATCCTCGAGAAGATGAAGCCGCTCGGCTTCCTCGGCGCGCCGATCCCGCAGGAGTACGGTGGCATGGGGGTCGACGCCGTCAGCTACGCACTCATCATCGAGGAGATCGCGCGCGCCGACTCGTCCGTCCGCTCGATCATCAGCGTGAACTGTTCGCTCGTCGGGTTGACGATCCTGAAGTGGGGGACCGAGGAGCAGAAGCGTTCTTGGTTGCCCCGGATCGCGAGCGGCGAGTCGCTGGGATGCTTCGGGCTGACCGAGCCGGGGAGCGGATCCGACGCGGCGAGCTTGCAGACGCGCGCGAAGCGCGACGGCGACTACTGGGTGCTGAACGGCACTAAGATGTTCATCACGAACGGAACGGTCGCCGGCATTGCGCTGATCATGGCGCAGACGGATCCGTCTTTGGGCGCGAAGGGGATCGCCGCGTTTCTGGTGCCGTGTGATTCGCCGGGGTTCAAGGCGAACGAGATCCACGGGAAGCTCGGGCTGCGCGCGTCGTCGACGGCGGAGTTGGTGCTGACCGATGTGCGCGTGCCCGACTCGGCGATGCTCGGGGGGATCGGCGACGGGATGAAGGTCGCGCTATCGGCTTTGGATAACGGGCGCGTCGGTCTCGGCGCGTCGTGCGTCGGTCTTGCGCAAGCGTGCTTGGACTCGGCGCTCGGGTATTCGAAGGACCGCAAGCAGTTCGGCAAGCCGATCGCGGGGTTCCAGCTGATCCAAGAGATGCTCGCCGAGATGCACGTCGAGATCGAAGCTGCACGGCTACTCGTCTGGCGAGCAGCCTCGCTCAAGGACAAGGGGATCCGGAACACTCTGGAGGCCTCGGTGGCGAAGTTCTACGCGAGCGAAGCGGCGGTGAAGTGCGCCAACCTCGCGATCCAAGTGCACGGCGGTTACGGGTACATCGACGAGTATCCGGTCGGACGGTACTTGCGCGACGCGCGCGTGACGACCTTGTACGAAGGAACGTCGCAGATCCAGAAGCTGATCATCGGGCGGCACCTCACGGGCGAGAACGCCTTTGTCTAGGTACGACCTCCACACGCATTCCGATGTGTCCGACGGTGCGTTCGAACCTGCTTTGGTGGTGCGGTACGCGAGCGAAGCGGGGCTCGACGGCATCGCGCTTACCGATCACGACTCGATGGGCGGCGTTGATGCGGCGCGCGCGGCCGGGGAGTCCATCGGCGTCGAGGTGATCACCGGCTGCGAGGTGTCCGCGCGCTGGGGCGAGGTGTCGGTGCACATGCTCGCGTACAACGTCGACCCGTCGCATCCCCGCCTTGCCGAAGAGCTGCGGTGGATCCGGGAAGACCGCGTCGTGCGCGCTGAGAAGATGGTTTCGCTGCTGCAGGGTTTGGGCGTGCCGATCACGTTCGAGCAAGTGCGCGCGAACGCGAAAGGCGAGTCGATCGGCCGGCCACACGTCGCGCAAGCGCTGGTCGATCTGGGCGTCGTCCCCACGACACCGGACGCGTTCACCGAGGAGTGGATCGGCGAAGGTGGGCGCGCGAACGTGCACAAGAAAGCGCTGACGCCTCAAGACACCGTGCGATGGTGGCGGAGGCAGGTGGGGTGAGCGGCATCGCGCACCCGATCTGGATCGAGCGCGACCACGGCGCAAGTGCCGACGTGCTGATCGAGGAGTTGGCGGCGCTCGGGTTGGGCGCGCTCGAAGTGAACCACCCCGACCACGACGAGCTGATGCGCGCGCGCTT
>VAWS01000001.1 GCA_005884515.1 Actinomycetota bacterium | reverse complement strand
GAGGAGCCAGGAGATGTTTCCGGTCGGGCCGCCTCCCGTGTAAGGAGTCGAGAGATATCCCACGAAGGCCGCGAGCGCGACGAGGCTCATAGCTCGAGCGGCGGCTGGTAATTCTCGTCCCCTAAAGCCCGTCACGAATCCGATCGCCGCTAAGAGCGGAACAACTGCCAGCCAACGGACGACGTACCCGAACCATCGACCGACTACGGACCAATGACCGCTCACGAAATGCTTGATCACTGGCGTCGAGAAGGCGGTTATGGGGTTGTTCGTGCCCTTAAGCAGCCGGACACCGGCGACCTTGATCTCTTGCGGGAACAGCGGGTTGCCCGTGTGAACCGCGTTGCGGACGAGCCACGGAGCGAAGAAGATCAACAGGCCGGGAATCAGCCACACCCACTGGTTAGAGCGGCGAAATAGCACGACGGCTGTGACGAAGAGTGCGACTCCGGGCACCATCGCGGTGTATTTGCTTCCCATCCCAAGACCTAGTGCGATACCTGCGGCCACGATCCAGTGGCTCTGGTACCTGCGAAACGCGCGGGTCATGAGCGCGGCTGCGGCAACGAGGCTGGACGCGGCGATGGTGTCTGTGGCCAGGGAGCGCGACTGCGTTGCAAAGATGAGCGGAGTCGCGAAAACGGCCGTACCGGCAAGGGCTCCGACCCAGCTCTGGCCGCCAAGCTCCCGACACAAGAATGCGACTGCGAGGATTCCGAGAAGGGTAAATAAAACCGGAGCGAGTAACGACAACTGATCGCCGTGTGTAGGCAGAGCAAACCAGACTCCGAGGAACTCTCCATTGCTCGGATAGGCAGTCAGATATGAGGCGGGCTGCGCAATCCCGGGGGACCAGAACGAATGCCCTTGGAGCCAGTCGGCGAGCTGAGGGAGATGATAGTTGCGACTGTCGAAATCAAAGCTCGGGCTGCGGAGCGCTAGCAGGCCGCTTAGCGTTATGAATGCGCCAACGATCCCAGTTGTTGCGAGGACGGGGAGGGAAGGGCGAGTCCGGACTCCGCGCGCCGTCGCTCGGGGAACGAACCGAAAGACCGCCGCAGCGAGGACGATATGAGCAACGAAGACTACATTCCTGTCGAGTATATGGAGCATCGACAGCAGAAGAGGCACCCCGACTGCTTGCGCGGTGCCGAGAAGAAGAGCCACGAAGCACCGCTCCAGGCCGTCGTCGCTCCATCGAGATGCGATGCGGACGGCCACGAATATCGTCGGAACTACATAGACGATCAAGTATGCGCTTGCGATCAGATCGTCAACAGTTGACAGAGCTGAACCTTCCCTTTCGTCGGTCCAATCGCGCGATGCGGCGCTTCAACTGCGGATAAGTAATCTCTCCAGAATCGAACGGATCGCTCACTGTCCGGCAAGTGCGCTCCCCCGTGCAAATCCCTTTAAATGGGTCCACCGCGTGGGTGAGCCAAGACCGCTGAATGGGGAACGCCGGCGCTCCCGCATACAGCCTGTTGAAGGGCTTTGTGGAACAAAGAACGCGGGGTTCGCGCTCTGGGTGGATGGGAAACACCGAACGGGATGACGTAGGGCCGCGTAGCGTGCTCAATCTCAAAGCCGGCGGCCGCGATCATACGTCTGTGACCGGCCATATTCGGCGTGAACCACTGACAGAGCTCCCCGATTCCATTGAGCTTGAAGAGAGGCTTCTTGGGGTGTTGCACAGTTAACGACAGGTCGATCTCCTCTGCCGACAGGAACTTGCCCGCGCAGATGCTCCGAACCGCTTCTAGTGCCCTGAGGGGATCGCGCAAGTGGAGCATCAACGTGCCGCACACGACCACCTCGAAGGTACCCACTCGTTCGGGGCTCAGGTCGTAGACATTCACTTGCTGCAGTTGAACTTTGGAGTCGAGCGCCTTTGAGGCGATGCGGAAGCCGCGGCTCTTCTCCGGGCCTGCAAGCTTGGCGAGATTCTCGCCTCCGGTAGCGCGTACGTCGACTGGCCAGTCCCACTGCGTGTGGTCCTCGATGTCGATCGCGATCACTTCTGAGGCGCCTCGCTTCTCCATCTCGTATGCGAGGAATCCGTCGTATGTTCCGATGTCGAGGCATCGCTTACCCCGGACGTCGGGCCATGGCATCTTCCGGAGGACTGGACGTAGGTCAAACCAGCCCGGCGTTACAAGGCCGGGCGCGATTTCAATCGTGTGGTACCAGAGCGCGGACGCGATCTGTTCGTGGACGTCGGTCACGGTAATCAATGTCCCCCAGATTCCATCGGCGAGCGCATGATACTGCCGTAACGGCGTCGCTAGGCTCCACTCATTGCCCGGGACCATCCGACCCTTTGATGCGGTGAGGAGCGAAGTCGAACCGCGCCGGTTTACGCCGCTGGGCTGGGTTCGAACGGACCGACCTCGACGTGCGAGGGCAGACGAGCCCCGTTGCACGGTGGTGAACCGGCCGAGTCCATGCCGTTGACAACGTCGACCATTCCGCTTCCGGGGATCGAGACCCGCCACAGCGGAGCCGGGCGCCCTTGAGGACACCAGTTCGTCCAGCGGATCCGCACTTGGGCCGCGTTGTGAGCGCTCCCCAAAGCGCCGAGCGGGACCACTGGCCACCCTGCGGGTCTCGCGGCGGCGTCCGCCTGCCACTGCGCGATCGTCCGGTCGAAGATCAAGCTCGTGCTGATGCGGGTGCTGACGTCGTACAGCGCGATGATCGGTGTCCCCCGCAGGGTGCAGGTCTTAGCCGAGTAGTTGCGCAGCTCGATGTACCCTTCTCGAGATCCGGCCGCCCCTGTCATCGACCCGATCGCGCGCAGCTGTCCCGCCGTGCACGCCGGAGTCGTCGTGGCAGCACTGCTCGACGTCAGTGGTGCGATCGAAGCCTTGTTCGGCCCCAGCGCGCGCACCGTCGCGAAAGCGCCGACGCCGAGCGCGACGATCATCGTGCCGATGACGACTGAGTTCATCGCCACACGACGGCGGAACCGCGCCTCAAGTGCAGGCGGAACGCTTCGATGCGTCGGAACCTCGTCGGCCAGCTCGCCGAGCAGCGTGCGCAACCTCTTGTCGTCCATGGTGCTCATCGATCCTCACTCCCGATCTCTTTTCGCAGCGTCTCCAGCGCGCGCGACACAAGCGACTTCACCGTTCCGGGCCGGCAACCGATAAGGTCGGCTGTCTGCGCTTCGGACTGGTCTTCGTAGAAGCGCAACACGAGGGCCGCTCGCTGTCGCTGCGGAAGCTTGCGCAGCGCGGCGGCGAGCGCTTGGCGGTCTTCTACGGAATGGGCCGGAGCACCGATCGTCGCTGCGCCACGCGTGCGCAGCTCGTATGTCCGCTCGACGCGACGGCGGCGAAAGTAGGAGTTGGCAAGGTTCACGACCGTCTTGCGCAGGTACGTGTCGAACGCGCCGGGGTCGCGCAGGTGAACGAGCCGTCCCGCCAGCCGGACGAACGCGTCTTGAACGAGATCCTCCGCGACGTCCCGGTTGCCGGTCAACAGGTAGGCAAGGCGAACGGCCGAATCGGCATGACCCAGGTACAGCTCGCCGATCCTGCTCGTGCTCGGGACCGCCGTTGCTTCCGCGTGTGTGCTCAGCATCTCATCACCGATCCCAGGACGCTTAGGTCCCGGATTCGGTTCCTTGCGGAGTGCCCGGCGTGCGCGCGGGATGGTCTTCCTCCGTTCCTGGCGGGCATCGTGCCGATTGTCCCGTTGGGGCGGCTCGGATGCAGGCTCGGTCCCGATGGTATGCGGCTCAACGCCACTTCACGCGGCGGAACGGTGTGCCGTCGGCGAGGCATGAAGCGATACCGCCGCACCCCGATCGAGTTGAAACGTTGGCTCGAGCGCGGGGCCCGCTAGTCGGATGGGGTCGGCAGACCGCCAAGTGCCCTCGACAGGATTCGAACCTGCGGCCTACTGCTCCGGAGGCAGTCGCTCTATCCCCTGAGCTACGAGGGCCGGGAGATGCGCAATCGTAGCATCGGCGCCGTTTCGGCCTGCGGCCTTGTCTCCGGCCGCTATCATTACGCGGTCGTAGGGGAGGGATTCGTCTGGCCAAGGTGTTGGTTGTCGACGACGACCGCGTCATCCAGCAGCTGCTCGAAGTGAATCTTGAGCTTGAGGGGTACGACGTCAAGCGCGCGAGCAACGGCGACGAGGCGCTGAAGCTCGTCCGCTCGTTCAAGCCGGACATCGTGCTGCTCGACGTGATGATGCCGAAGCTGGACGGGCGCGAGGTCTGCCGCCGGATCAAAGGCGACCCCGCCACCGCGGCAATCCCCGTCGTGTTCCTCTCCGCGCGCGCGCAAGACATGGATGTGAACTCCGGCCTCGAGCTCGGGGCGTCCGCCTACATCACCAAGCCGTTCGACCCCGTCGATCTGCTCCAGACCGTCGAGAAGGTCCTGGCCGGCGAGACCGTTTTCCCGTCGAGCTGACCGTGATCCAAACGCAGCTTGCGTCGCTCGTTCGTTCCGCCATGGAACGGGCTCAATCCTCGGGCGATCTGCCGGCATTCCCGATCCCGCCGTTCCAGATGGAGCGGCCCGCGCGCAAAGAGCACGGCGACTGGTCGACGAGCATCGCGCTCGAGGTGGCGAAGCAAGCCAAGATGAAGCCGCGCGACGTCGCCGACGCGATCGTCAAGGCACTCGGCGCCGATCCGGCCGAGCACATCGCTGGCGTCGAAGTGGCCGGCCCAGGTTTCATCAACATCCGTCTCTCTCATCATTGGCTGACGGGCTTGGTCCGGGACGTCGAGCAGGCAGGCGAGGCGTGGGGTCGCTCGAGCGCGACGGCGCCCGAGAAGATCCAGGTCGAGTTCGTCAGCGCGAACCCGACGGGGCCCATGCACCTCGGGCACGGGCGATGGGCGGCCGTCGGCGACACGCTCGCGCGCTTGCTGGAAGCGTCGGGGAACACGGTCGAGCGCGAGTTCTACGTGAACGACTTCGGCGTGCAGATGTTGAAGTTCGGCCAGTCGGTGGCCGCCCGCTACCTCGAGCTGCTCGGGCAGAAGGTGGAGATCCCCGAGGGCGGCTACCAAGGCCGATACGTCATCGACATCGCGAAGGAGATCCTTCTCGAGGTCGGCGACAAGTATCGGAACGTTCCCGACGATGAGCGCGTCGCGTTCATGCGCGTCGAGGGGCAGCGCCGGATGCTCCTCAACCAGCGGCTGACGCTGCAGCGCTTCGGCGTCGAGTTCGACGTTTGGTTCAGCGAGCGGTCGCTGCACGACGAAGGCGCGGTGGAGCGCGTGGTGGAGCTGCTGAAGCAGCTCGGCCACCTGTACGAGAAGGATGGCGCGCTTTGGCTGCGCACGACCGACTTCGGCGACGACAAGGACCGCGTGATCGTGCGCTCTACCGACCGGATGGCCGCGTACCTTGCCGCGGATCTCGCGTACTTCATGGACAAGCTCCGCCGCGGGTTCGAGCGGCTGATCTACCTCGTCGGCGCCGACCACCACGGATGGAAGCGCGAGATGCAGGCCGCGATCCGCGCGCTCGGCGAGGACCCCGAGCACTGCGAGTTCCTCATCGGCCAGTTCGTCCACCTCACGCGCGGTGGCGAGTCGGTGAAGATGTCGAAGCGCACCGGCGAGGCGGTCACGTTCGACGAGCTGCTCGACGAAGTCGGTGTCGATGCCGCGCGCTATCACTTCTTGCGCGTGTCGATGGACCAGTCGCTCAACTTCGACCTCGAAGAGGTCGTGCGGCAGTCGCAGGAGAACCCGGTGTACTACGTGCAGTACGCGCACGCGCGCATCTCTTCCATCGTGAAGCACGCGCGCGAACAAGGCGTCACGATCGCCCCGCTCGAGAACGTCGCCTTGGAGGAGCTGCAACACGAGAGCGAGCTTGACCTGTTGCGCAAGTTGGGCGAGCTGCCGGAAGCCGTCGAAGTTGGCGCACGCCGGCGCGAGCCGCACCGCATGACACGGTACGCGGAAGAGCTTGCATCGCTGTTCCACTCGTTCTATCGGGACTGCCGTGTCGTCACGGACGATGAAGCGCTGACGCAGGCGAGGCTGCACCTCGTCACAGCCGCGCAGATCGGCTTGCGCAACACACTCGGGCTGCTCGGCGTGTCCGCACCGGAGTCGATGTAAGGGGAGAATGAGTCGCGCAGGCCTGTTTGACAGGACCTTTTGTCTTAGTTCACACTTTCCCACTACGTCCAACGTCGATTCAACGTGGCCCATATGACGAGAGTGATTCCAAGGCACGCGACGGCAACGTTCTTCGCGCTGCCGTTGTTGATATTGCCGCTCTTTCCACCTCCGCCGTCACCTGGCCCTGTCCTAGCTCCGATCCAGACGTACAAGATCGTGAGCTATTTCCCCGTGGATTCACGGGCCATGTGGTCGCCATGGGATCCCAACAGGATCAACGCGGACTTCGCGCGGCTTGCCACGCTACATGTGTCCGCGGTCCGCATATTTCTTCAGCCGTCAGAGTTCGGCTACCCGAACCCGACCACCGACATGATGGGCGAGCTATCGCAGGTAGTGCAGATGGCGGCCCAGAAAGGTATGAGGACGTACTTCAACCTATTCGATGGTTTCCAGCAGTTCGGCGATGTCTACGGCAGTAAAACGTGGGCGAAGGCCGTCGTCTCTTCGTACGCAGGTAGTTCGCACGCGGCCGCGTTCGAAGTCTTCAATGAGATCACCCCATCGAATCTGGGAGCGGTCAACTGGGCGAGGCAGATGATCCCGTACGTCCAGAGTCTTGCCCGTGGAACACCTGTTGGAATCTCAGTGAACGAAGGATGGAAGCTGAAGAACCTAAAGGGCCAGCTTCACGCCCAGCAACCCGATTTCTACAGCTTCCACTACTACACGTCGCTGTACAACGCTCAGACTCACGCGGCCACCGATATCGCGGGCGACGCTGCTAACGCCGCGCCGAAGCCACTCATCGTCGGGGAAACTGGTTACCAGACCTGGAACGGTGTTTTCGGGATCGGCAGCGGGAGCGGGCGTGAACAGGAATCGGATCAGGCCTCCTATATCTCTTCAGTCGAGCAAGCCACGCTCAAGGTCGGCGTTGGCACGGCCGGGATCTACACCCAGAATGACTTCACGTCGCTCGCGGCTCATGATCCGGAGCGCTACTTCGGCCTCTATCGCTCCGACGGAACACCCAAGCCGGCCGTGCAGGTCCTTTCTACATATTTCTAGGCGCGCATAAGCGACTTCGAGACGATAATCTGCCGTCCTGATCACCCTGGACGGGATCAAGAGATGCCGCACACGTTGAAAGATGTCCTTCCGTCGAGCGCGCGCCTGCGCTCGAACGGCCACTTGGAGATCGGCGGGGCCGACACAGTCGACCTTGCGCGCGAGTTCGGCACGCCGTTGTTCGTAATGTGCGAGGACACTTTCCGCGAGCGCGCGCGCCGTTACCGTGAAGCGTACCCGGACGCCGACGTGTACTACGCGGGCAAGGCGTTCCTCTGCGTCGCGATGGCCAGGATGGTGGCCGAGGAAGGCCTCGGTCTCGACGTCGCCAGCGGCGGCGAACTCTTCACGGCCCTGAAGGCGTCGTTCCCGCCGGAGCGGATCATCTTCCACGGCAACAACAAAAGCGACGCCGAGATCGAGATGGGACTGAAGGCCGGCGTCGGTCGCATCGTCGCCGACTCGATGGAAGAGCTCGAGCGCGCGGATGCGATCGCCGGAGCGCTCGGCGGGCGCGCGCAGATGATGCTGCGCGTCACGCCCGGGGTCGAAGCGCACACGCACGAGTACATCCAGACGGGGCAGGAAGACTCGAAGTTCGGGATGTCGGTCGAAGGCGGCGTCGCGCTCGAGGCTGCGAAGCGCGCGCGCGACCTACCCAACATCGACATCATCGGCTTCCACTCGCACATCGGCTCGAACATCACAGGCGTCGAGGCGTTCCTCCGCACGGTGGAGATCCTGTCGGAGTTCTGCGCGAGCGTCCGTGACGCGACGGGCATCACGCCGGCCGAGCTGAACCTCGGGGGCGGGCTCGCGATCGCGTACACACGCGGCGATTTCCCCGCGCGCGTTGAGTCCTTCGCGACCGAGGTGCGCGCGAAGCTCGAGAGTGAGATGCAGCGGCTCGGTCTGCCGGTGCCGCGCGTCGCTGTCGAACCGGGGCGCTGGCTTATCGCGAACGCGATGGTGACCCTGTACACGGTCGGGACGGTGAAGGAGATCCCAGGCATCCGCACGTACGTCAGCGTCGATGGGGGGATGAGCGACAACATCCGGCCCGCGCTGTACGGCGCGCGCTACGAGGCGCTGCTCGCGAACAAGGCCGACGTTCCGAGCGACCACGTCGTCACGATCGCCGGCGCGCACTGCGAGCAAGGCGATCTGCTGATCAAGGACGTGAGCCTTCCGACGAGCGTGGCACGCGGCGACGTCCTCGCCGTGCCGGCCACGGGCGCGTACGGCTACTCGATGGCGTCGAACTACAACCGCTTCCCGCGACCTGCGGTTATCGCCGTCGAGCACGGCGATGCCCGCGTGATCGTGGCCCGCGAGACCTACGAGGATGTCACCTCGCGCGACCTCTAGGCGTTATACATCTGTACAACGGGAAAACATCCCTATAACAGAACGGGAAAACCTCCCGATAACAGATGGAACGTCGAACGGCAGATCTCGGCGGCCCTGTGTATTACCTCGAATTTCCAGGGCCTTCTAAAGGGCCGACATTCGTTCTCGTTCATGGGCTCGGCGGCTCGCACGCGAACTGGCTGGCGCTGGCGCCGATGCTCGCCCAGCGTGGCCGCGTTCTGGCGCTCGACCTCCCCGGTTTCGGCCTGTCGCCGCTCGCAGGACGCAAGGCGACGATGTCGGGCAGCCGCTCGATCATCTCGCGCTTCATCCACGACGTGGCCGCGACGCCGGTCGTCCTCATCGGGAACTCGATGGGAGGAGCTCTTTCGATCGCACAGGCGGTCGAGGACCCCGATTGGGTCAGAGGGTTGGTGCTCATCGCGCCCGCGTTGCCCCGACACGGCAGGCATTCACTTGATTCGACCGTGGCCGGCTTCTTGTCGGCGGCGATCGTGCCGACCATCGGCGGCCGGCTCATCGGCGGCCGGCTGATCGTGAACGGACTGCGCTACTACGGCGCCAAGCGCATGGTGGAGCGGATGCTCGCGCTCTGTACCGTCGATCCGTCACGTGTCCCACAGGAGATCGTGGATGCGCATCTCGAGGTCGCGAAACGGAGAGCATTCGAGATCGATGTGCCGGCGGCTTTCCTCCAACAGACGCGGAGCCTCGTCGGCACGTTGGGCCGGCGACGCCGATACCTCGGGGCGCTCCGCGATGTCTCCGCACCCACGTTGCTCATCGGCGGCGCTTCCGACCGCCTCGTGCCGCGCGCGTCGGTGGAAGCGATCGCGCGTATCCGTCCCGACTGGGATCACGTGATGCTCGACGACTGCGGCCACGTCCCGATGCTCGAGCATCCTCGCGTCGTAGCGAACGCGATCGACGCGTGGCTCGCCGGGCCGGGATCGTGGATCTTGTTGGGGACGCGAAGCCTCGCCGGGCAAGCGCGCGCCGTCTAAACGATCGCCGGGAACGGCGAGGCCCCCGGCAGAGCCGGGGGCCTAGTGGTGTCGCCTTTGGAGCGGGGGCCGAGCGGTATTACGCGGTTGCGGCAGCCTTGGGAGCGGCCTTCACTGCCTTCTTGCCGTTCGGGATGATCTTGGTGCTGATCGGCTCGAGGGCCTTCGCCAAGTCCTTGGCGTAGGTCTTCTGCTGCTTGAGCGCCTTCTCTGCGAACGAGAAGTAGTCGTCGACGAGCTCGCGCGGAGCCGGAACGTTCTCGGTGCCGGGGATCTGGGGCAGCTCGGGGATAACCGAGCCGACGAACGAGCTGACGCTTGAAACTGCGCTGACGACGGCATCCTGTGCGTCGCCGATCAGCGAGAGGACGCGGTCGCCGGTCTTGGTGGCGAGGTCCGTGTACTTGGCCATCTTTCCCTCCTGGGTCTGACTGACGGGGTAGACCATAGCAAGCGAGCGCTTGGGATGTCAAGCAGGCGGAGAAAGGGCTTCGGATTAGGCCTTACGCGGAGCCCAGGAAGCTCTTGTACACGCGGATCAGCGCTTTCTTCTGCTCGGTGGTAAGGCCGGCGTCCATGCGGATGGCTTGCTCGACCGTCGGGGTATCGTGGTGGTTGCCGTCGTCCTCGTTCAGCAGGCCTGCGCGCGCGTACAGCGTTTCCGCGGAGATGTGCAGCGCATCGGCGATGCCCTTCAGCACGTCGGCCGACGGCTTGTGGATGCCGCGTTCGATCTGGCTGAGGTACGGGTTCGAGACCTGCGCGAGCGCGGAGAGCTGGCGCAACGACAGGTCGGCCAAGCGGCGCTGCGAGCGGATGAACTCGCCGACGGCTTTCCAGGAACGCTCTTGGGTCTTCACGCGGACGATTATAGCAGGTGCTTGGTGAGCCAAGCACCCCTGGGAGGGCCTCTAAAGCGCCCAGAACAGGCAGAACCCGCCTGTATCATGGCGCGCGATGGGCAGGGCGATCCGGATCGGACAGCTCGGCTGCGGCATCGTCGGATCGGCGGTGCTGCGCATGCTCGCCCGCAATGCGACCGATATCGAGCAGCGTCTCGGAGCCAGCATCGAGGTCGTTGCGGTCGCGGTCCGGCACCTGGCCAAGGAGCGTGACGTCCCCCCGGGGACCGAGGCGCTGTACACGACCGACCCGCACGAGGTCGTCGGGCACCCGGACGTCGACATCGTCGTCGAAGCGATCGGCGGGATCGAGCCGGCCAGGCACCTGCTGCTCGAAGCGATCAACAACGGCAAGCACGTCGTCACGGCGAACAAGGAGCTGCTGGCGGCCCTCGGGCAGGAGCTGTTCGAGGCGGCCGAGCGCAAGGGCGTCGACCTGTACTTCGAGGCCGCCGTCGCCGGCGGCATCCCGCTGATCCATCCGCTCCGCGAATCGCTCGCCGGCGAGCGGGTCACGAAGGTGATGGGCATCGTCAACGGGACGACGAACTTCATCCTGACGCGCATGGCCGAGGAGGGCCTGGAGTTCGGCGAAGCGCTGGCCGAAGCGGAACGCCTCGGCTACACGGAGCTCGACCCGACGGCCGACATCGAGGGGTTCGACCCGGCGGCGAAGGCGGCGATCCTGGCGAGCATCGCCTTCAATGCCCGGGTGGTCTCGGGCGACGTCTATCGCGAAGGCATCGCCGACATCACGGCGCAAGACATCGCGTTCGCGAAACGGCTCGGGTACACGGTGAAGCTGCTCGCGATCGCCGAACAGCAAGACGGTGAGATCGCCGTGCGCGTGCACCCGGCGATGATCCCGAACGAGCACCCTTTGGCCAGTGTGCGCGAAAATCTCAACGCAGTGTTCGTCGAAGGAGAAAGCGTCGGCGAGTTGATGTTCTACGGCCGCGGTGCCGGTGGCGGGCCGACCGGAACGAGCGTCGTCGGCGACATCATCGACATCGCGCGCAACATGTTGAGCGGGGGCCGCGGCCCCGGCATGCCGACGTACTCGGAGAGCCCGATCCGCAACATCGAAGCGATGTATTCGCAGTACTACATCTTGCTGAACGTCGCCGATCAGCCCGGCGTGCTCGCCAGCGTTGCGAGCGCGTTCGGGAGCAACAACGTCTCGATCGGCAGCGTGTGGCAAGAAGGGACCGGCGATCAAGCGCAGCTCGTCATGATCACGCACCGCGCACTGGAGCGGGACCTGCAAGCGACGCTCGGCGTGCTCCGCGTCCTGCCGGAGGTTACGAAGGTCACGAGCGTGATGCGCGTCGAAGGCGGCGAGACGTGAGCTCCGACGGCCCGCACCTCTGGCGCGGGATCATCACTGAGTACCGCGACCGCTTGCCAGTGTCGGAGACGACGCCGGTCGTCACGCTCTGCGAAGGCGGCACGCCGCTCATCCATTCCGAACGTCTTTCCGAGCAGCTTGGCGCCGACGTCTACTTGAAGTACGAAGGTGCAAACCCGACGGGATCATTCAAGGACCGCGGGATGACGGTCGCGATCTCGAAAGCCGTGGAAGAAGGCGCGAAGGCCGTCATCTGCGCCTCGACGGGGAACACGAGCGCGAGTGCGGCTGCATACGCGGCGAAAGCCGGGATCGAGTGCGCCGTGCTCGTCCCCAAGGGGAAGATCGCGTTGGGCAAGCTCGCGCAGGCGCTCGTGCACGGCGCGAAGCTGATCCAGGTCGACGCGAACTTCGACGAAGCTCTCGTCGTTGCGCGCGATCTCGTCGAGAACTATCCGGTCACGCTCGTGAACTCCGTGAACCCATACCGGATCGAAGGGCAGAAGACGGGCGCGTTCGAGATCTGTGGAGCGCTGGGACGCGCGCCCGACTACCACGTGATGCCGGTGGGGAACGCCGGGAACATCACGGCGTACTGGAAGGGCTACCGCGAAGAGCGCGACGCGAACAACATCACGTTCCTGCCCCGCATGTTCGGCTTCCAAGCGGCCGGTGCGGCGCCGATCGTCGTCGGCCATCCGATCGAGAAGCCGTCGACGATCGCGACCGCGATCCGCATCGGCAATCCGGCCTCGTGGAAACAGGCGGAGGAAGCCGCGCGCGATTCCGAAGGCGCGATCCGCGCGGTCACCGACCGCGAGATCCTGAACGCGTACCGGCAGCTCGCGCGCGAAGGGATCTTCGTCGAGATGGCGTCGGCCGCCTCGATCGCGGGCCTGCTGTCGCTCGGCGCCGACGGGATGATCGCCGGCGGGAAGACGGTGGTCTGCGTGTTGACGGGGCACGGCTTGAAGGATCCGGACTGGGCGATCGCCGGCGCGCCGACGCCGGCCGTCGTCCCCGCCGACGCCGACGCAGCAGCGAGGGAACTCGGCCTGTAGATGGACACCGTCGTCGTCCGCGTCCCGGCAACGATCGCGAACCTCGGCTCCGGCTTCGACGCGATCGGTCTGGCGCTCTCGTGGCACAACGAGGTGAGGATCGAGCGGCGTCAAGACGACGTTGTCGTCGTCTCCGGCGTGGGCGATCTCGCGAACGGGTTGCCGCGAGATTCGACCAATCTCATCGTCCGGAGTCTCGAGAGTGTGATGGGCCCCCTCCGATCGATCACCGTCAATCAGATCGTCGCGATACCGATGGGGAGAGGATTCGGCTCGAGCGCAGCCGCGGTTGTCGGCGGTCTCGTTGGGGCGCGCGCGCTCGCAGGAACCGATGACACGGACGAGCAGCTGCTCGAACGTGCCGTCACGTTCGAGGGACACGCCGACAACGTCGCGCCGTGTCTGCTGGGCGGCATCACCGTCTCGACGGCCGAGAGCACGCTGCGGATCGACCCGCCGGCTTCGATCCGGCCGCTGGTGTGCGTGGCCCCGCAAGCGATGCAGACGAAGGTCGCGCGTGCGGCGCTTCCGACCGAGGTCTCGCGTGCCGATGCGACCGCCAATCTCGGGCGGGCGGCACTGCTCGTCGCAGCGTTGAGCCAGGGCCGCTCGGACGTGTTGATGGACGCGACGAAGGACCTCCTTCATCAGCCGGTGCGATTCGGGCTGATGCCCGAGTCAGGGGAGCTCGTGCGCGCGCTGCGCGCCGAGGGGATCGCAGCGTTCTTGGCGGGTGCGGGGCCGAGCGTTGCCGCGCTCGTCGACGACAAGGCTGCATTGGATGGGGAGACGACGGCGCGCGCGCTGTTGCCCGAGGGTTGGGATGTTCGCCTGGAATCGATCGATCCGCAGGGCGCCCGGATCGTGTCGGAACGAGAGAAGTAAGGAGCCGGACGAACGGGACCGATGTTCGTTGTAGGGGAGTAGTGGCTGACCTACACTGAGAACGGGCAACCCTCCCCGCCCCGCCGACGACATCGGAGCTCGACTTCCCGGAGACCACACCAGTGTCCACAGCCGCACGAGCCGCGAGCCCACGCCCCGTCGAGCCACCGACCGGCTTCGAGGTCGATCACGACGCGACCAGGCTCTACAACGAGAACGCCACCTTCGTCCTCACGGATCACACTTTGTCGCTCCTAGCGACGAAGGAAGGCGACATGTTCCTATACGCCGACCCGGAAGGGAACCTGCGCGGCGGCGAGCTCCCGATCTCGTGGACGGCGGCGTCGAGATCCCCGCGCAAACGCTGAACATCCGGCGAACGCGCGTCATCAAGGATCGCTTGTACGAACGCATCCGATTTAAGAACTACAACGATCACCGGATCCACGTTCGAGTGAACTTCGAGTTCGGCTCGGACTTCGCCGACATCTTTCACGTCCGCGGCTTGCTCCACGAGCGAACGGGAACGTTCTACCGGCCCGTCGTCGAGGGTCAGACGATCACGTTCGCTCACACAGGTGAAGACGGCCTCCTGCGGCAGACGGCGATCGATCTCGGGACCGCCCCGTCGGTGGTCGAGTACGGGATCGGGTCCGTGCGCGTGTCGTTCGATCTCGACCTCGTCGGCCATCAGACCAAGCTTCTGTCTTTCGTGATCGAGCCGATCGTCGCCGGCGTCGAGCGCGAGGGCCCGGCGTTCGACGTTGCCGTGCACGAGCTGCGCCGCTCGTACGACGAGTGGGACCACGAGTGCACGTCGATCTACACGGACAACGAGGTCTTCAACACGCTGCTCCAGCGCGGACGGCGTGACCTGCGCGCGCTCCTCACCGACACGCCCGACGGCCGATACATCGCGGCCGGGATCCCGTGGTACGTGGCTGCGTTCGGGCGCGACTCGCTGATGACGGCCCATCAGATCTTGATGCTGAACCCGGCGCCCGCGCGCGACACGCTCCGGCTCCTCGCCCGGTTCCAAGGCGATCGCGTGGACGAGTGGCGCGACGAAGAGCCGGGCAAGATCCTCCATGAGATCCGTACCGGGGCACTTGCGAACGCGGCGATCGTTCCGCACACGCCGTACTACGGTTCGATCGACTCGACGCCGCTGTTCCTCATGCTGTTCGGGACGTACTTCAAGTGGACGAACGACCGCGCGTTCGCCGAAGAGATGATGCCCCACGTCGACCGCGCGCTCGAGTGGATCGATCGCTACGGGGACATGGATGGAGACGGCTTCGTCGAATACCAGCGCCGCTCGCGACGGGGACTCGACAACCAAGGCTGGAAGGACTCGTACAACTCGATCGTGAACGCCGACGGCTCACTGGCCGAGCCGCCGATCGCCCTGAGCGAGGTTCAGGGGTACGTGTACCTCGCGAAGCTGCGGATCGCCGACGTGTACGACGCCTTCGACCGCGAGCGCGACGCCGTTGCGCTCCGCGAGCAGGCGCACGAGCTCAAGAAGCGCTTCAACGAAGCGTTCTGGGTGCCGGAGGACTCCTTCTACGCGGTCGCGCTCGACGGCAAGAAGCGGCCGGTGCGGTCGGTGACGTCGAACCCCGCGCACGGGATGTTGAGCTATCACAACGGAACGGTGTGGCCGCACGACAACGCGCTGATCGCGGCGGGCCTGAAACGGTACGGCTACCACAAGCAAACGAATCGGATCGCAACGGCGATCTTCGACGCCGCGGTGTTCGTCGACTACATGCGTCTGCCGGAGCTCTTCTGCGGGTTCACGCGCCGAACCCCGAACCAACCGGTCTCGTACCCGGTCGCATGCTCGCCGCAGGCGTGGGCGGCCGGCTCTCCGTTCCTGTTGCTGCAGGCGATGCTCGGCCTGTCCGCGCGCGCGCCCGAGAATCTGCTCACGATCAACTCGCCGGTCCTTCCCGCATGGTTGAACTGGGTAGAGTTGAGGAACCTTCGGGTAGGAGACTCGTTGATCTCGCTCGTCTTCCGCCGGGAAGGAGAGATGACCGGGTTCTCCATGATCTCCAAAGAAGGCTCGGTCCGGGTCATCATGGAGGAATAGCGTTGGTCACGATCGCGCACATCAGCGACCTCCACGTCGGTTCCGTTCACTTCGTTCCGAACCTGTTGAACCGCGTGATCGTCGAGCTGAACGAGCTCAAGCCCGACGTCGTCGTCTGCACCGGAGACATCACCAACGAAGGATTCCGCGGCGAGTTCAAGACGGCCTCTGCGTACCTCGAGCAGATCGAGAGCCGCGTCGTCGCGGTGCCCGGGAACCACGACTCGAAGAACGTGGGGTACGTGCACTTCGAAGAGATGATCGGACCTCGTCACTGGCGCGTGAACCTCCGAGACGGGGTCGTGATCGTCGGCGTCGATTCGAGCGAGCCGGATCTGAACGACGGACAGGTGGGCCGCGAGCGCTACCCGTGGATCATGGAGCAGTTCTCCGAGCCGGCCGAGCTGAAGGTCTACGCGCACCACCACCACCTGCTGCCGGTGCCCGGAACCGGCCGGGAGCGCTCCACGGTGGCCGACGCCGGTGATCTTCTAGAGGTGCTGATCCGGTCCGGGGTCAATCTCGCGCTGACGGGGCACAAGCACGTCCCGTACGTCTGGCGGCTGGAGAACATCTACATCGCGAACGCGGGCACCTGCTCGAGCCTGCGGCTGCGCGGGCATACCAGGCCCGCGTACAACGTTATCGAGTACGAAGCCGGCGAGGTGCGGATCGTTCAGAAGCATCCGTTCGGTCCCGGCAACACGATCGCCCACTTCAACATCATGACCGGGCAGCAGTACTACCGAGAGCTCGAGCCACTGGTTACCGAACAGCATTCCACGTGAGCTCACGCCCGCGCGCGCTCGTCCTTGTGGACGGCGAGCACTACCCACCGGTCATCCTCGATGCGCTCGCGAGTGTTGCCGCCGACGCCGACGTCGTCGCGGCGGTGATGCTCGGCGGGGGAGAGAAGCTGAGCGGTCCCCTGGCGCTGGGCGACCTTCCGATCGTGGAAGGAGCGTCCCAGCGCGAAGCGTTGGAGCGCGGCTTCGACGTGTACGCGCCGGAGGTCGTGATCGACCTCAGCGACGAGCCGGTGCTCGACGCCCGCGCGCGCAACCTGTTGATCGCGGTAACGGCTGCGCGCGGCGTCTCGTATCGATGCGCAGGAGCGACGTTCGAGCAGCCCTGGCACCATCCTCGCCCGTCGGTTCCCACGATCGCGGTCGTCGGGACCGGCAAGCGGACGGGGAAGACCGCGGTGGCTGCGGCGCTCGCACGGCACATCGCAGCGGCCGGCGCGCGCCCGGTGATCGTCGCGATGGGCCGCGGTGGTCCGGACAAGCCGCTCGTCACGCGCGGCGACGTCGAGCCACCGACCTTGTCGACGTTGCTCGCGTTAGCGGAGCGCGGCGAGCACGCTGCGAGCGACTCGTACGAAGACGCGTTGGTCGCGGGCGTTACGACGGTGGGCGCGCGCCGCGCGGGGAGCGGCCTCCTCGGAGATCCCGCGTTCGACACCGTCGGTGAAGCGATCGCGGTTGCGGAGCGCGAAGAGCCGGACGTCTTGATCCTCGAGGGCAGCGGAACCGCTCTCCCTCCCGTGCGCGCCGACGCAGTCGTGCTGGTCGTGGGCGGGGCGACACCCCCGGGGGAGATGAAGACACCGCTGGGTTACTTGAGACTGTTGATTGCGGATCTGGCCCTCGTTACAATGGCGGAAGAACCGGTCCTTTCGACCGAGACGCTCTCCGCTCTCTCTTCCTCCACTGCCGAGCTTGCGCGAGACGTACCCGTCGTAAGGACGGTCTTTCGACCGGCTCCCGTCGGATCCGTCGCGGGAAGATCAGTGTTCGTCGCCACGACAGCTCCCGAAACGGCAGGTCGGTCGATGCGGACCCATCTCGAAGAGGCGCACGGCGCAGAAGTCGTCGGCATCACCCACCGGCTCGCGGATCGGAGCCGACTCTCCCAAGAACTGGCTGATGCAAGGGGAAGATACGAAGTGCTACTGACCGAGCTGAAGGCGGCGGCCGTCGATGTGGCGGCGCGCGCGGCCGTCTCGGCGGGAGCGACCGTCGTCTTCCTCGACAACATCCCGGTGGCCGTCGAGGGCGATCTTGCGGCCGCGTTCGACGCGGTGATCGGAAGTGCGAGAAGACGAGCAA
>VAWS01000123.1:1528-20722 GCA_005884515.1 Actinomycetota bacterium | reverse complement strand
TGATGCCGATCGGCCAAGTCTTCGAGTCGTTCTCTCGGGCGGGCTTCAACGGCGCAGAGGTGATGGTGACGAGCGAGAAGGCCTCGCAGGATCCCGCCGCCCTCAACGCCCTCGCAGAGGACTTCGGCGTTCGCATCCCCGCGATCCACGCTCCATTCCTCCTCCTCACGCGCACGGTCTTCACAACTGATCCGCTCGAGAAGATCAAGCGTTCGACCGACGTCGCGCACGGCTGCGGCGCCTCCCTCGTCGTCGTCCACCCCGCGTACCGGTGGCAGTTCAGCTACAACTCTTGGCTCGAGAAGGACATCACCGAGTTCAACAACAGCGAGGGGCTGACGGTTGCCGTCGAGAACATGTTCCCCGTCTGGGTCCGCGGGCGGGGCTTCACGTTCCACCGGTCGCTCGGCGTCGAAGACATGAAGAAGTTCCCGGCGATCACCCTGGACACGAGCCACCTCGCGGTCAGCGGGATCGACATCATCCGGGCGTTCGAAGAGCTCCAGGACCGAATCGTCCATATCCACCTCTCGAACAACCTCGGGACGGGGCGGGACACTCACTCCCCCTTGACCCAGGGCGTGCTCCCGATCGGGTCCCTGCTCAAGCGCATCGCAGCCGCCGGCTACACGGGAACGATCACGCTTGAGCTCGACGTCCGGGAGTGGGCGAGCAAGCCGGCCCAGCTCGCGTCGGTTTTGCGGGAACAACGCGAGTTCTGCCTCGACCGCCTCGGGGCCCCGACCGGGGCCTAGCGCCCCGGAGCTAGAAGAGCTCTCAAGTCCTGGGGTTTGGGTGCCGAACCCCTAAACGTCACCTGTGTCCGTTACGGACGGGCACGGACGCGTCTGGGCGAGAGAGATCGAGGACACAGTGGCCATCCGGGTTCTGATCGTGGACGACACGGATCATGTGCGGAACATGCTCTCGCACATGCTCACGCTCGATGGGTTCGATGTCGTCGGCGCCGCCGGTGGCGCGTCCGAAGGGATCGGTGCGCTTGGGCAAGCAGCACCCGACATCGTGATCATGGATCTCAAGATGCCGATCATGGACGGCATCGCCGCCACGCGCATGATCCGGCAGGATCACCCCACGCTTCCGATCGTTCTGTACACGGCGTACCTCGACGACGCGATCGCCGAGCGCGCGCGCGAAGCAGGCGTGACCGCGTGCATCGGAAAGGTGGAGGGCATCGCCTCGCTCGAGCGAGAGATCTCCGCGCTGTGCCTGGAGCTCGTCGAGCACTAACCGTCTGAGAACTTCGAAGGGCGAGCACACGGTGCTCGCCCTTCACGTTGCAAAACCTGTCGTCGCGCGTAAGAAGAATTCGCGTCGGACGTTTTCGTTTTGCAGGTTCGCGCAGTTGCCAGGCTCGTCATCCCTCGCCCGTGTCCGGCGGGCTTCATACCTGGAGCCACAACACTTTCGGTCGCGAGTCCTCGATTGCATAACTACCGCGGAGGCTGTTTGGTTACCTTCCGCAGGTCGGGGCCTGGTCTCCATCTGCCGGTTTGTCCGCGACCGGTCTCACTCGCCGGCTGCTCGTACCTCCGGGATGAACACGGGAGGGAGGTCGACGAGCGTCGTCGAGGGGCTCCCACCGAGCTCCGCGCGTGCCATAGAGAGCGCATCCTCAAGGCTCGGCGCCCACGTGAAGCCCATCCGCTCGACCGGATCGGGATCTTTGCCGCCGCAGAAGATGACGCGCCCGAGATGGCGCCTGGCGAACGCGGTTTGGCCCCAGAGGAACAGCGGATGGGCGCCGTGGAACGAGAATTGGTAGCGATACGCGTACACGTACTCCGGCCGGTGGGCGAAGTCTTCGGCGTGCTCGTCCCAGATCGCGAAGGGATCGGTGGTTCGCGGAAGGATCTCGTGGAAGAGCTCCGGATACGAGCGATGGTGCCGCTCGAAGCCTTGGTCGACGGGATTCACGAAGATCGCGACACCGCCCTCGCGAACGATCGGCCGGCGCGTGTACAAGCCGAAGGTGTAGGAGCACGCGAGGTTCGCAACCAGGATCGGATTGATCGTCGAATGCGCGGAGTACGGATCGCGGTTCGGCAGCCCCCAGACGCCGACGTCGCTCTGTCCGTCGACGACGACCGATTGCTGGCGCCGCAGGATCTCCAGCGTCGTCCGATGAACCTCGGCGGGGTGACCGGCGTTGACCGCCGCGATGCGCCCCGGGATCTCGTTGGTTGCCACGGTTTCTACGGAAAAGAGGCGCTTTCCGGTGCGCGCGAGCTCCGTATCGACGACCGCACCCACCTCTGCGAGCAGCTTCTGGAACGCGCTGCGCTCGGGATCCATGATCGAGTGCCCGCGCGCGAACGGGAACGGCCGATGGTGATGCCGGATCGATCGGAACGACGAAAGCCCGACGACGATCGATTTCCACCCGCCGTTCATCGGCGACGGCGTACAGTTCACGTAGATCAGCTGATCCGATTCGGTTACAGCCCGGTTCAGCTCGACTTCGAAGCCTCGTTCGGTCTCACCGAGGTACACGAGCTGCTCCGGATCGCACGCGTCGTGGTTCGTAAGGCGCTGAGGCGGTAGGAGCGACAGCACAGGACCGAGCGCCGACGCGAGCTCCGTGCGAGTCCACTTCCGGTGCAACGCGTTCGCGACCAGCAGCCGCACGTCCTCGGGACGCACGCCGGCGAGGGAAAGCTGCTCGAGAAGGATCGGGATGATGAGGCCTCGGAAGTCGGGGGCGGCCATCGGCACGACCGGGATCGTGAGATCGTCGAACGCGATCGTGACCTTCGAACCCGGCCCGACGAGGGACCGAAGCGGCTGCTGGCCGATCGGCTCCTCCAGCGCTCGATAGACGGCCGCCTCCGGATCGTCGAGCGCCGGGAGGGAGGGCGGAGCTCGGAGAACCCTCGTGTCATCAGGCAGGACGGCGGTTATCGACCCGTCTCCGCACCAGATATTCCGCTCCATCGGGAGAAGGATACGTGTCCTTCCAACCCTTTCGTTGGGACTTGCGTCCCTTTACCGCGTTGTTCGAGCGGCCCTATCCTGGCCCCCACACAGTCACCATGCGAAGAGGCACTGCACTCCTGCTGACGGGGCTCCTCCTGATTCTCGTCACGGCCGTAGTCCTCCAGCTGGTGATCCGACGGTGAAAATGACTATGGCTCTGAGGCACGAACGGGCTATCAAAGACGCAGCGGCGCGGGTCGATACCGCGAGCGTAGCCATGTCCATGAGACCCGTTCCTTCCGAGCTTCCGATCGGCGGCGCCGTCGGTGAGGATGACGTCATCGCACTGGTCGACCGCGCGCGCGATGGCGAGCCCGACGCATTCGCCTCCCTCTACGACCGGTACGTCGACCGTGTCTATCGCTTCGTGTTGTATCGCGTGAGTGGAGACACCGCGCTCGCCGAGGACATCACCTCGGAAGTGTTCGTGCGCGCGCTCCGCAAGATCAAGGGCTTCACGTGGCAGGGACGAGACGTCGGCGCGTGGTTCGTTACGATCGCCCGGAACCTCGTGCTCGATCACTTCAAGTCCGGTCGCTTCCGCCTCGAGGTCATCGGGGCCGATCCGGGTCAGTCCACGCGCGAAGGTGTTGTGGATCCCGAGGACGCCGCATTGTCGCGCGTTTCACAAGCGGACCTGTACCGCGCGATCCAGCAGCTCGGCAACGAGCAGCAAGAAGTCATCTACTGGCGCTTCCTGCAGGGATACTCCGTCGCAGAGGCCGCCGCAGCCATGGACAAGAGCGAGGGCGCGATCAAGGCGCTTCAGTACAGAGCGGTAAAAGCCCTGTACAAGCTCGTTGTCGTGGATGATGACTAGTCCGTTCGAATCACCTGAAAAACCACCCCTTGGACTTCCATCACCAAACCGGGCGATGCGTCGTTGTCCACAGTGAGAGACCATGCCCAGCCGACGGCCCACGGACAAGGGATTTAGCGACCTCCTCGAAGGAAAGCTCGCGGAGGCTTCGCCCGAGCTCGAGCGTCTTCGGAAGCTCGCAAGCGCGCTCCAACCCGCCGAGCGGCCCTCCCCGTCACCCCAGTTCCGCGCGCGCCTCCGCAACGAGCTCCTGGCCGCCGCCTCGGTATCCGACGAGGACACATTCGCCGCCCTCCTCGAGGGATTGCCGATCGAAGCGCCGAGTGAGCTCGGCGCGCTCGTCGCCGTGGCCGCGGCGCTGGAACCGGCCCGACTCCCGGTACCCGACGCGTCGTTCCGGTACCAGCTTCGCAACGAGCTGCTCGACATCGCGTCCGGCCACCGTTCCTTCGGAGCGCGCTCGCGCGATCGCTTCGTCGCGATCAATGAGCGGATGCGCCGGAGCTTGCGCGTCGTCGTGTCGACGGGACTCGCGGCAGCGATCTTGGCCGGCGGCGGCGCCACCTTTGCCGCCGCGTCCAACGCATTGCCGGGCGACGCACTGTACCCGGTGAAGCTGTTCCGCGAATCCGTGCAGCTCGCCGTGTCTTCAGGGGAATCTGAAGGGCTCAAGAGACTTCAGTTCGCACGCACGCGCCTCCGCGAGATCAAAGGCCTCGAAGCGCGCGGCTCGAGGAACGCAGACCTGTACATCGCAACGCTCGACCGGATGGATTCCTTGACGCTGCCTGCGGGCGCGATCCCCGCTGCGCGCGACTCGCTCGTCGTGCTGCAGCTGGTGTCTCGCACGGTCAACAGCGTGTTGAGCAATTGCCCGTGCAATCCACCGTCGAACCCGCTCATCCCTCAGTCGGGAACAGGGACATCGTCCAACCAAGCTGTGCAATGCACGTGCGACCAGACGAGCAGCGCGTCCAGTCAGCTGGGTTCCAACGGCACAAGCAACGGGGGAACGGCGACCAGCGGCAACGGCAACACGAAGCAAGGGACGCAACCTCAGTCGCCGCAAGCGAGCCCGAGCTCGCCGATCGATCAGCTGGTGCCCGACGTCCCCGGAACGAATGCGGACAATCAAGTAAAAGGTCTCATCGATCAGCTGCTCCAAGCGTCGCCCACTCCGCTGCCGACCATCCAGCCGTCACCGCTTCAGCCGACCCAGCTTCCCGTTCCATAGCCGTCGGCGCTCCCGTAAGAAAACGGCCGGCGCGCACGCCGCGTATCACCAGAAAACAGGCATCGCCAGCGTTGCTTTCTGACGAGATGAATCGTTACACGAACGAACATCGCCGCTTCGCAATGGCCGCCCGAAGACCCGTTCGATTTGTCCCGGAGCGTCCGCGAAGAATCTGAAGGAACTCTGTTCGTCCGAACGAATACGCAAGCAGTACAGTCGACGGCTTTGGGGCCAAGGGGGCAAGTCATGAAGGTTAGGAACAGCATTCGCCGGTCGGCGGCAGTTCTTGCCGTCGCCGTTGCTACGTTCGTAGCGGCGGGCTCGGGTGCGCAGGCCGCACCGACGATCCCCGACACTCTGAACGGCGTCGCGGACGCGCAGGCGCTTCACCTCAAGCTGGCGCTTCCCACCCTGGCGGGCCTGCAGAACACGCTCAGCGGCGTGCTCGGCGTCCCGACTTCTGCGCTTCCTGCGCTTCCGGCACAGGTGACGAGCCTGCTCAACACCGTGAGCAACCTCGACGAAGTCATCTCGCTTAACCACGGCGAAGTCATGCACGGGGTCACGAAGGCCGTCGACCACGCGCTCGGTTTCGCCAACCCCTTGACGGGCACGTTGGACCCGGTCCTGAAGACGCTCGGCGTCAACTCGACGGCGGTCACGTCTGGGTGCACGCAGAACGCCGGCTGCAGCAGCTCGAACCCGCTCCCGAGCCAGCTCCAAAACGGCCTTAACATCACGCTCCCGGCCGGCCTCGGCGAGATCAAGATCGCCGGCGCGCAGTCGATCACGAAGAACCTCCTCGACACGCAGAACCTGACCGGTCTCGTCAACGTGAAGCTCGGTCTGTCCGGCCTCTTCGGGCAAGTGCCGCAGCTCGCTGCAGTCAAGACCGCGATCCAGCAGCTGACCGACCAGCTGAACACACAGGTCATCAGCCAGGTGAACAACGCGCTGGCGCCGGTCATCACGCAGCTGCAGAAGACGATCTCGCAGACCCCGCTGGCACCGGTCCAGGACGAGCTGAACAAGCTCGTCACCCTCAAGGGCGTCATCAACGCGATCCCCGACCTGACGCAGGCCGACCTGGTCGACCTGTCGGTGCTGACCGCCGGCGCGAACGTGGTCAAGAGCGTCGGCGCCAGCGGCGCGACCGGCGTCCTGTCGACGAGCAACTCTCAGATCGCGAACCTCGACATCCTCAAGCTCGGCAGCAGCAACGGCTGGGCGCACATCGACGCGATCTCGTTGCTGACCAAGGCATTCGCCGACGGCGTCAAGAGCGACGCGATCGCTGAGGCGAAGAGCAACGCGACAGGTGGCGACATCGGCGGCCTGCTCGGCCTGCACATCTCGAACGCGGACCTCGCCGACCTGCTCAACGGTACGGCGCTGTCGAAGACCCTCACGGGTGTCCTGGAAAAGGCCGGGGTCCCCACCGATCAGGTCAGCCAGCTGACCGGTGCCGTCAACATGCTCTACAAGATCGCCGGCATCAGCGTCGAGAACGTCGGCACGAGCATCGTGAAGACCGCCTCCTTCGCTTCGGCTAAGGCCGGCACGATGAGGATCACCGTTGCGCCGCAGATCCCGGTCCTGAGCGACCTTCTCAGCTCGCTCAACTCCGGCACAGCTGCGGCCTCGGCGCTCAACCTGAACGCAGTGAAGTACGTGCCGTCCGGCATCGTGCTCTCGCTGGAGCTTCCGAACTCCTCGGCGGCATCGGGTGTCGGCGCCAAGGTTCTGGGCAAGACCTTCCCCGGTCCGAAGGCCCGCACCGGCGTCGGCACGCCGTTCGCGATCGCCTTCGTGCTCATCGGCGCAGCCGTCCTCGTGAAGCGGTTCGCACTGGCCAAGTAACACGGCAGACTCGAAAGGGCGGCTCTAGGGGCCGCCCTTTCGCTTTGCCTTAGGAGGCTAGAAGAAGACGCTGCGGCGTGACATCAGGTTCTTGTACAGCGTCTGCTGGATCGCCTCGCGCACCTGGTCGGTGAGGTTGAACACGAACATCGGGTCGAGCGCCGCGTCCGGCGTGAACGGTGCGGTCTGGATCGGCTCGCCGTACTCGATGATCCACTTCGACGGCAGCGGGATCGCTCCGAGCAATCCCAGGGCCGGGAACGTCGGCGTCACGGGGAAGTAGGGGAATCCGAGCAGTCGCGCGAGCGGCTTAACGTTGTAGATCATCGGAAAGATCTCTTCAGCACCGACGATCGATACAGGGATCATCGGCGCACCGGTGCGGAGCGCGACCTCGACGAACCCGCCGCGACCGAAGCGCTGGAGCTTGTACCGCTCGCGGAACGGCTTGCCGATGCCTTTGTAGCCTTCGGGGAACACGCCGA
Source organism: Actinomycetota bacterium (assembly GCA_005884515.1). Taxonomy (GTDB): domain Bacteria; phylum Actinomycetota; class AC-67; order AC-67; family AC-67; genus AC-67. Next base: position 13,326 of record VAWS01000123.1, on the reverse strand, counting down.
CGATCTCGCCGGCGTCGAGCAGCCGGGTCGAGTCTTCCGCGCATGCAAGCGTGTTGCCGCTCTTGCGCGCGATCTCACCGACGAACGGGAGCCGGAACGGCAGGTCGGCGGCGAGCAGCCTGCAGTGTCGGCCGGTTCCCTCGTAGATCGCGAGCTTCATCATGAGCGCGTCCAGCGGCAGCGTGCCTGAGTGGTTCGAGACCAGCAGAGCGGGGCCGCTCGCAGGGATGTTCTCCAACCCACGCTGCTCCACGCGCCACCAGCGATCGAAGAGCGGCCGGAGGATTGGCAGCAGCACGTTCTCGGTGAGGTCGGGGTCGAAACCGAAGTCGTCGATCGCATACGCGCCCGTTACGCGTCGTCGCAAGAATGCGAGCGCGCGCTCGAGGTCCGCCTCGAATCGAGACGGCGCCGGCGTCGCAGCCCGCCCGGCCCCCGGCTCGTGACGCTTGCAGTATCCGGACGCACCTGCGCGGTTCCTACACGGACGGCCATCCGCGGTGCGACCGCGGCACAGCTGCGGGTCGGCACGGCGGCCGTCTTGGATCCGGATGACCTCGGCTCCTGCCATCGTCTACACCTTCGCCGCGTCCGGCGCGCTCCGTCTGCGGCTGAGTCGCGCCAAGAAATCGTAGAGATCTTTCTCCCACTGCTCGGCTTGCTCCTCCGAGAACACCTTCGCGAGCTTGCTCCGCGTGATGAAGTCGCGCAGCGCTTCCGTCGTCGTGTAGCGCGGCGTGTAGCCGAACATCGTCTTCAAGCGATGCACGTCGCCGACGCGTCCCCACTGCAGAAATTGAAGCTGCTCGGGCGAGAAGTCGACCAGACCCGTCTGCCGGACGGCGCTGCCGAGCAGATTCATGAACGGCGTCGCGATCGGGACCGCGATCTTGCCCGCCATCCGGAGCGCTTGCGAAAGGTAGACGACACCGTCGCCGGATGCGTTGAACGTCCCCGGGTGCTGCTCTCTGGTCGCGCGCACGAGGATTTCGATCGCGTCGTCCTCGTGGAGCAGCTGGATCCGTGGATCGAACCCGAGCGCAGTCGGCACAACGGGCAGCGAGAAGTAACGCGTGAGCGGCGTGTCGATCTGCGGGCCGATGAAGTTGGCGAATCGGAGGATCGTGAGGCCGACGTCCGGGCGGCGGCGGCCGAAGCTGCGCGCGTAGTTCTCGACCTCCCACGCGTCCTTCGCATACCCCGTCCGGGGGTGCGAGGTGACGTTGATCTCTTTCATCTGCGCACGTCCGCCTGCGCGTCCCGGCGTCGCGATAACGGCGGCGTGTACGAGGGTGTCGACTTCGGTCGCTTGCAGGACCTTAACGATCAGAGGGTTTCGGATGTCCGCGCGCACGAACTCCGTGCGCGCCAGCTCGACACTGGGCGGCTCGAGGTCGACGCCGAAAATCTCGCCGACGTCGGGGTCTTGCTCGAGTCTGCGCGCGAGATGCCCGCCGAGGAACCGGGATATCCCCGTGATGAGTACGCGTTGCTTGGCCACTCTCCCCCCTCCGAACCCTTCCGCGCCAGGATAATCGGAGGAGCCGCTCCGCACATATCGGCCGTGTTAATTCCCGGCGATCTGCACGCGCGCGACGATCACCGGATCGCCGCGCCGCGCTTCCAGCGCATCGCGCGCGTTGCCCATGTTCACGGCGATCGTCAAGTGACGATGTGAATCCTCGAGCAGGATCAACCCGCCCACCTTCACTTCACTGAACGCTTGTGAGTACGGCGCTTTGAACGAGCGGCCTCCGAAGCGAACCTCGGTCTCGTCGCCGAGTATGACGCCGATCCCTTCGAGCTCGGACCGGCCGAAGTTGAGCTGGAGGTTGCCGAAATGATCGATCTGCACGACGCGTGCGTGGATGTGGTCGTCGTCGACCTTGGCCGGCGGCATCTCGATACGGATGAGTTGGTCCACCGAAACTGCGGGTCCGGCCTCTTCAAGGTTCATCCCGAGCGCGATCCGGGCGGCCACGGGTGCGAAGATGTCGCGGCCGTGGAACGTCCGGCTCGGCGCCTCGAGGAACAGCGACTCGTTCGTTATGGCGAACGCTCGTGTCGCGCCTCCGAGGGCCTCGGCCGCGAGGGAAAGGACGCCGTTATCAGGGCCGACAAGCGGCGATCCGGAGCCGGTCTCGATCACGACCGCGCGCCGGGGCGTCCCCACCCCCGGGTCCACGATCGCCAGGTGGACGGCTGCCGGCATGTATCGAACGGCTTGGGCGAGAACCGTTGCCCCGGCTGCGACGTCCTGCGGGGGGATCCCGTGGGCGATATCTAGGATCTCAACCTCGGGTGCGAACCGTTTGACCACGCCCCGGCAGACCCCGACGAACTCGTCTTCGAGCCCGTAGTCGGAAAGGAACGTGATGAACCGGAAGGTCGATGCCACGCCTCCCCCTCACCCGGTCCCGGCGCGTGGCCGGCGGCCGCGCTACGTCTTCTGACGACGCTGCCAGCGAGTCTTCTTGAGCAGCTTCTTGTGCTTGTGTTTACGCATCTTCTTGCGGCGCTTCTTGACGATCGAACCCATCGATTCTCCTGTTTGCGAGCCTGCGCAGTGTAGCCGGTGGCCTTCCGAAGCGGAAACAGGCTGCTCGAACGGCTAATCCGAGATGAAGATGTCCCGCAGGTCCACCCCGGTCGTCCCGAAGTCCTCCGTCACGCGGACCGAGCCGAGACGCAGGGCTTTTGCTCCTTCCCCCTCCGTCGAGATCATCCGGAGCCCGTCTTCCCGGTGCTCGAGGATCCCCAGCCCGATGCAGTTGCCCTTCCCGTCCTCCAGACCGACGAGGAGGCGGTCGAGCGATGCAGGGTCGAGCTCGGGCGGGATCGACGGTACGAACACGCTGGTCTTGACCTTCCAGTGGTTGAGCGGAGGCTCGAAGAAGCGGCGAAGCCCTTCCTGGCGGAGCGACGCGCGCTCCTCCACGCTGGTCGCCTCGACCGCCGGGTCGACGCTCAGCGCGTCCACCTCGGGGGGCAGCATGCGCCGGACGCTCCCGAGGATCGGCTCCAGCTCGCCACCGCGCTGGAACCCGATCACGGCCTCCGGCCGCAGCGCTTCGACCTTGTGGATCTTCAGGACCTGCCCCTGGGTCCCGTGGATGAAGCCCGTCGTATCCACAACGATCAGGTCGGCACCGGCGGCGCGCGCCTGCTCGACCAGCTTCATCGCACCGATGACCATCGGCAGCATGTGCCCTTTCGGGGAGGTCGAGCCGACGAAGTAGATCGCATCGGCGCGCGCGAGCCGCTCGGGCTCGAGGTCGTCCGCGCTCGAGATGAACTTCAAGCCGATCGTGGTCGGGGGCCCGACGGTGCTCTGCCCGACGTCACTGTCTACATAGGCGACCGTACTACCGAGCCGGACCGCCACTGCGGCGCACATCCGGCAGAACGAGGTTTTCCCTGAGTCGAGCCCACCGAGGGCCACTGCGGTTCCGCCGCGCTCCACGGTACGCGCGACGACGCTGTCGTAGAGATCCATGTAAACCGCCTCACGTCCATACCAAACCTCCGGCTCAGAGGCGGCGGCGAAGACGTCCTTGGATGAACGCTATCCGGCGTCGACGTAGCTCGAGTTCAGATACTCCTCGAGGTCACTTTCACGGACACGGTAAGCCTTGCCGATCTGGACGGCCCGAATCTTCCCGGACCGGATCAGCCGATAGACGGTCATCTTCGATACGCGCATACGCTCGGCGGCCTCCGAAGCAGTCAGGAACCGGGGGCCGCCGGGCGAGGAATCACTCGCCACCGAACTCCTTCCGCTGAGGGGCTCAGGATACACCTGGTAACAACGGTTAATAAATGGTGCATCCGATACCCCTCGTTGTACCGGTTTGACCGTTTTGTTCAGGTCAGCCGGCCGAGGAGATAGTCCCGCACCGGGTCGTAGGAGGCCGGGGGGAGGTTGTCGTCGCAGGGGACGACGATGTCGACGAGGCCGTCGGCCTTGGCCACGGCGATCGCCGGGTCGTTCACGTCCGTGAAGCACACGACCTCGATGCCTCGCATGATCGCCGCGCCGGCCCAGACGTGGTCGCCGAGGACCAGGTCGGGGGCCTCGATCTCGTCGAGCAGCCGGTCCATCGGCCACGACTCGTGGGTGTGGAGCAGGTCGGCGCCTCCCATGAGGACGGCCACCCCATCCAGATAGCGGATCCGGCGGCGGCGGTTGCCCGTGTTGGGGGCGTCGAGCCGGCCGTCGTCGAGCGGCGTCTGGAGCTTAACCCCGCCGGCCACCAGGGCGCGCCCCAGCGCCATGTACATGGGAAGCAGCCCCGTTGGGTGCCCCGTCGCGATCAGCAACCGCTCGCCGGCTCGGACCGCGCGCGCCAGCCGGCCGCCCAACGCGTCGAGCGCGTCCAGGACGAGATCGGGGTCGATCACGCCCCCGCCGGCCCGCTCGTCCAGGGAGGCCGAGCAACCGCACAGCGCGGCGACCGCTTCCATCACGCCGGGCGCGTCCCTGCCGCGCGCGCCCACCCCGAGGTGCTTGTCGGGGTCACCTTCTGCCAGCTTCTCGGCGTTGGCGACTGTGTTCTCCCGGGTCGTTGCAGTCTCTCCGGCGATGCCGCTCGCCAGCAGGTGCGCGCGCAACGATCGCCGCTGCTCGGGGGTCATGCAGGAAAGTCTATCGGGTGCCCCGGGAGGGGCACGGTCGTACAATCCAGGGGATGAACGTCTTCAAGAGCCAAGCGGAACGCCGCATTGAAGCGTTCACGTGGGGCGCGTTGCTCGTCTGGGTCGGCGCATCGCTGATCGTCGACCTCCACCGCGGGGTGCCGAGCCTCGTCGCCGGGCTGATCCTGCTCACGTCGGCCGTCATCCAGCGAGTGATGGGATGGGAAGCCGGCATCATCTTGTGGGCCGGCGGGCTCGCCCTCTCGATCTCGGGTCTGAACGACCTGCGCGCCGGACACCATCACCTCTCGGCACTGGCGATCATCCTGATCTTGATCGGCGGCTCGATCGTCCTGCGCGCGATCTCCGGGCCCGGGCCGCGCGCGCGGCGCCGGAAGCAGATCCTCGAGGCCGTCCAGCAGCAGCGGGACGACTCCGACCGCGGCCCCTACCGCGACATCTAGCGCAGCCCGAAGTACGGGAAGACGCGCGCAACCGTTTCTTGAGCCGCGGCCGCGGCGCGCTCGTCCACCTCTTCGCGGCGACCCGGCGGCAGGATGACGCCGTGGTCGTCGAACGAGTCCGGTAGTTCCTGCGCCCCTTCGGCGTGCGCACGCTCGACCCACTCGGCCGGGAGCACAGTCGGCGTCGAGCCGCCGGCCAGCTCGGCGAAATAGATCGTCCACGCGCGCGGTACCACCGCATAGATCTGGTAGCCGCCGCCACCGGTCGCGACCCACTTGCCCCCCGCCGTCGAGTGCGCCAGGTCGTGCAGCGCGCGCGCGAGGTACCGGTAGGTCTTCGTCGTCAGCGCGAAATGCGCGAGCGGGTCGGTCGCGTGCGTGTCGCAGCCGAGCTGCGTCACCAGCACATCGGGCTTGAACGCCTCGACCAGCGGCGGGACGACGCGCTCGAACGCGGCCCGGTATGCGTCGTCGTAGGTGTACGGGGGAAGCGACACGTTCACCTTCGTACCCTCGGCGCCGCCGCGCCGTGATCGAGCAGCCATCGGATCGCGATCGCGGGATCGTTGTAGATGCAGAAGCCGGACGCGTGATCGGCCATGGCGTGATGGAGGCCGCCGGCGGGATTGAAGGCGTGCTCGACCGTGTTCGACCACACCGCGTCGGCAGCCGTGATCGATGCACCGGCCACGCGCGCGCTCGCATCGTGCATGCCGGCGAACGCCGGGTCGTCGCCGGTGCCGATCCCCCAGCCGTAGTTACCGTATGGATCGCCGACCTCGCCAGAGATGCGTTCCACCGCGTCGATGTACGCAGGATCGTGGATCGTCTCGAGCTCCGCGCGCGTCGCCGAACGCGGGATCACGGCGGATACGTTCGGCAGCGCATCGAGCCCGCACGCGCGCACCAACGCAACGGTCAGCACGACCCGGATCGGCTTCAGCGGATGCTGCGGCCCGAAGTCGTACGCTTCGAACGCGTCGTCCCAAACCAGCGCGACGCGGTCGCTCAATCCAGCCCTTGCGCCTTCTGGATCTTGCCGCTGTAGTCGACGCTGACGGCTTTCCACTCCGTGAACTCGTCGAGCGCCGTCGGTCCCGCTTCGCGGTGGCCGTTCCCCGTCGATTTCATCCCACCGAACGGCAGCTGGACCTCGGCCCCTATCGTCGGGGCGTTGATGTACACGACGCCGAATTCGAGCTGCTCGATCGCTTTGAACGTGTTGGTGATGTCGTGCGTGTAGATCGACGCCGATAACCCGTACTGCGTCGCGTTCGCGATCTCGATGGCCTCGTCCAGCGAGCCGACCTCGGTCAATCCCGTTACCGGCCCGAAGATCTCCTCTTGGAAGATGCGCATCTTCGGCGTTACGTCACGGAACACCGTCGGCGCGATGAAGTTGCCCTTCGCGTACTCGCCGTCCTTCAGCTCGTGCCCGCCGGTGAGGAGCTTCGCGCCTTCCGACTGGCCGATTCCGATGTACTCGAGGATGCGCTCCTTCTGCTTCTCGTTGATCACGGCCGCAAGCTCGGTCTTCGGGTCGGTGCCGGGACCGACCTTCATGTTCTGAACGCGCGCGAGCAGCCGGTCCTGGAACTCCTCGAGGATGTCGCCGTGAACCGCCATGCGACTGGTCGCCGTGCACCGCTGGCCGCTCGTCGCGAACGCGCCCCAGGCACCGGCTTCGACGGCGACGTCGAGGTCGGCATCGGGCATCACGATGAGACAGTTCTTCGAACCAAGCTCGAGGGATACGCGCTTCATCATGCGGCCGCCGGTCTCGTTGATCTTGCGACCGACTTCGAGAGACCCCGTGAACGAGATACAGCGCACATCCGGGTGCTCGACCAGCGGCTGGCCGGCTTCTTCACCGAACCCGGTGACGAAATTGAGCACGCCCGGCGGCAGCCCCGCTTCTTCGAACATCTCCACGAGCTTCAGCGCCAGTAACGGCGTGTCTTCCGCCGGCTTGAACACGACCGTGCATCCGCTTATCAGCGCGGGGAAGAGCTTCCACGTCGGGATCGCGATCGGGAAGTTCCACGGCGTGATCAACCCCGCGACGCCGATCGGGTGACGGATCGTCATCGAGAACTTGTTTGGCAGCTCCGATCGCGTCGTCACGCCGTACATCCGCCGGCCTTCGCCGGCCATGAAGATCGCGAAGTCGATGCCTTCTTGGATGTCGGCGCGGCACTCCTTCAGCGTCTTGCCCATCTCGCGCGCCATCAGCACGGCGAGCTCTTCCTTGCGTTGCTCGAGCATCAGGCCAAGACCTCGCCCGAGTGGCCGGTGATCCACTCGCCGCCCGCAAGGATGTCCAGATACTCGTCGACCATGATCAGCCTCCACCGTCTCGTGGACGGTCGCCCTCATCGTAGCCGCGCGTTCCGGTGGCCTGCGCCTGCTGCTCGGGCGATACCGACGAGATACGCTTGGACATCCGCACGACGTCTTGATCGCCTTCGGGGAAGACCATGCCGGCGCGCTCGATCCCCTCGTCCTCATACCCCATCGAGCGGTACAAACCGTGCGCCCGCGCATTTCCCGGAAACACGCCGAGCGCCATGCGCGTGATGCCGTACTCGCGCGCCCACGTCTCGAGGGTCGTGATCAGGGCCCGCCCGACGCCTGCGTCACGTACGCGCGCCGCGACGGTGATGCCGAACTCCGCGCTGTGACGTGTCACCAGGCGGCGACCCCGTTCCGCATTCAGGTGCCCGACGACTTCTCCTCCCAGTTCCGCGACAAGCGAGACACCGTGCGGGCCCCACGGGATCCGATGCTTGCGCCAGTCGCGCGGTTTCCAGAGCTCTTTCTCGAGCACGGCGAGCGTGCGCGGCCGCTCGCGCGAGGCTTCAGCAACGATCGCCAAGCATGAACGCGCATCGGACGAGCGCGCCTCGCGAACGATCCCCTTCCGCCCGTCGCGGGTAACGAAGGGAAATGCGCGCGCCACGAGGCTAGTTATGCCCTTCGGCAAGCTCGCGCGATCGTTCGGTTGCCGCGCGCACCGCGTCGAGGAACGCGGAACGAACCCCGGCTCGCTCGAGCACGCGCATCGCCGCAACGGTCGTCCCGCCGGGCGACGTGACTTCCTCGCGAAGCTCGACGGGATGTTTCCCCGTCTCGCGGAGCATGCGAGCAGCCCCGAGCAACGTCTGGACGGAGAGCTCGGTCGCAACCTCGCGGGGCAAGCCGACGCCGACCGCCGCTTCGATCAACGCTTCGGCCAAGAAGAAGACGTACGCGGGTCCTGTGCCGGAGACGCCGGTCACGGCGTCGAGGTACTTCTCGGGCAGATGCACGATTCGACAGGTCGCGGACAGGATCTCGTCTGCGCGCGCCATGTGCTCGGGCGTCGCGTGCGCGCCGCCGGCGATCGCAGCGGCACCTTCGCGCAAGAGCGCCGGCGTGTTGGGCATCGCGCGCACGATGGGAACGCCCGGGCCGAGGTGCTTCTGGATCAGCGAGATCGGGATCCCCGCTGCGATGGACATAACGAGGTGATCCGTGGTGATGTTTGCCGCCATCGCCGCGAGCACGTCGTCGATGTCCTGTGGCTTGACCGCGACGAGGACGGTCTTCGCTTCCTTGACGGCTTCGGCCACGTCGCCCGTCGTTCCAACGCCGTATTCCTTACCGAGGAACTCCCGGCGCTCTTCGTGGATCTCGCAGACGAGGATCTCGTCGGGCTCGGCCCAGCCGGAATGAACGAGGCCGCCGATGAGGGCCTCCCCCATCTTGCCGCCGCCGATGATCGCGAGCTTCGCCATGGTCACCTGCGCGAATGCTAACCGACGGCATCGCGCACGGGGCACCCTTATCGCGAAGGAGATCTCGAGATCCTTGCCCCCAGGGTCTTGACCTCGCGGAGGGGCGGGCGTACTTTATCTATCATCCTAGATAGATAGGGGATTAGTACATGATCGAGTTTCGGCTCGAGGGCCGCTCCGGTATCGCTCCCTACCTCCAGATCGTCCAGCAGGTGAAGCACGCGCTCCGCCTCGGGATGCTCCGCACGGGCGACCAGCTGCCCACTGTGAAGGAAGTCGTCGGCTCGATCGCGATCAACCCGAACACGGTGCTCAAGGCGTACCGCGAGCTGGAGCACGAGGGTCTGGTGGAGGGAAGACCGGGCGTGGGGACATTCGTGCTGAAGGGCTTGGACGGCCCACCGCCACACGCTCATGCCGCACTTCGGCGCAGTCTCCTTCGCTGGATCCGGAACGCACTCGAAGCCGGCCTCGATCACGAGAGCGTCGAGGCGTTGTTCGACTCAACCTTTCGCGAAGCCGCAGAGGAGGAAATAGCGTGAGCGTGGCACTTGAAGCCTCCGGTCTCGGCAAGCGATACGGGAAGCGTTGGGCGCTCGAGCACTGCTCGTTCGAGCTCCCCACCGGCAGCATCGCCGGTCTCGTCGGCCCGAACGGCGCCGGCAAGACCACCCTCCTGCACATCGCCGTCGGGCTGCTCGAACAAACGAACGGTTCCATCCGGATCTTGGGCGAGCAGCCCGGCAGCGCAAGCGTGCTTCCACGAGTCGGGTTCGTGGCCCAAGAGATGCCCTTGTACAAGAGCTTCACCGTCGACGAGATGATCTCGTTCGGTGCGCACACCAACGTCACTTTCGACTTACCGCTCGCCCGGCATCGCATGGAGCACTTCGAGATCCCCCTCGACCAACGCGCCGGCTCGCTTTCCGGGGGACAGCGCGCGCAGCTCGCACTCGCGCTGGCGTTCGCGAAGCATCCGGACATCTTGCTGCTCGATGAGCCACTGGCCAGCCTCGATCCACTCGCCCGCCGAGAGTTCCTCAAGATTCTGATGGAGGGGATCGCAGATTCAGGCGCGACCGTCGTTCTATCGTCGCACCTGCTGACGGATCTCGAGCGCGTGTGCGATCACATGATGGTGCTTGCACGTGGGCGTTTCCGCCTCATCGCCGACACGAACGAGATCCTCAAGAACCACAAGGTACTCATCGGACCACGCGAGCGCGCCGGCGCAATCTCGGGTGTTGAACAGGTCTTGCAACAGACCACCACCGATCGTCAGGCGACGCTACTCGTGCGAACGAACGGTCCGATCATCGATCCGGCGTGGATGGTGAACCAGGCATCCCTGGAGGACGTGGTCCTGTCGTACCTGGACTCGCGATCGGCAACGGATGGGCCCGAGCCCGAGCTGCACGCCATCCGAACGGAGGTGGCCCGATGACCTGGGTAGCGTGGCGGCAGCATCGTATGCAGATCATCTGGGGCGCGGCCGCGGTCGGCGCGATGGCACTGTTCTTGGTACCGACCGGTCTCGGCATGGCCCACACCTTCACATCGAGCGGCCTGGGTCGTTGCCTTTCCACCGTCGGAGCTGATTGCGGTCAATTGAGTGACGCGTTCGATAATAAGTACCGCGGATATTCGTTCCTCATCCCTCTCTTCATGATGGCGCCCGTGCTCTTCGGTATGTTCTTCGGGGCCCCGTTGATCGCGCGGGAGATTGACAGCGGCACCTATCGGCTCGCGTGGACGCAAGGCATAACCAGGCCGCGTTGGCTCGGCACGAAGCTCTTCGTGGTCGTCGGCGCGGCACTCGCGGGAGCCGTTTCGCTGGCGTACCTCGTGACGTGGTGGAGCCGGCCGCTCGTCGCGCAGTCCGCGTCGCGGTTCCGCCCGGGCATCTTCGACCTTCGCGGAGTCGTACCCATCGCGTACACGATCTTCGCAGTCCTGCTGGGTGTTGCGATGACCCTGACTGTGTCTCTCGTCGGAAAAGGGGGAGCCCTGCGACGGATGGGGGGGAGCATCTGGGTCATCCGCGAGAACACGATCGATCGGCTGGGTCACATCGCCTCCCCGGGTGGAGGATTCGACTTCGGCTACCTCGCAGCGCGCTGTCCGGCGGTCGCCGCACAAGGCCCGTTCCCAAAGGGGCCGGTCGGCGCCGTCCCGGGCACGCCGGACCCGATCACCGCGTGCGTGCAACACCTCGGCCTGCGCGACATGACCGTCTTTCAGCCGGCGCATCGGTTCTGGACGTTCCAGTGGATCGAGTTCGGGATCTTCATAGCGCTCGCCATCGGGCTCGCAGTGTTCACGATCTGGAGAACGAAGCGGCTCAGCTAGCCGCGCGCGAGCGACTCGAGGAAGAACCGGACGTTTGCGGGCCGCTCGGCGATACGGCGCATGAGGTACGGGTACCACTCCCTCCCGAACGGCACGTACACACGCAGGCGATACCCCTCTGCGTCGAGCCTCCGTTGCAGCTCGCGGCGCACGCCGTAGAGCATCTGGAACTCATACGTCCCCGGAGTCCTGCGGACACGTTCGATCTGCTTCAACAGGTGCTGGATCAGCCGCTCGTCGTGGGTCGCGATCATCGCGTAGGAGGCTGATGTGAGCAGCCTGTTGGCCAGGCGCGCGAACGCCGCGTCCACCTCCCCGCGCTTCCGGTACGCGATCTCCCCCGACTCGCTGTACGCGCCTTTGCAGAGCCGGATGCCCACTTTGGCTTCGACGAGCCGCTCGAGATCCGCCGGCGTGCGGTGCAAGTAGGCTTGGAGCGCGACCGCGACGGCCCCTGGGTGGGCGTGTCCGAGACGAACCGCGGTCTCGACCGTCCGTTCCGTGTACCGGTGGTCCTCCATGTCGAGGGTGACCGAGGTCTTGGTCTCCGCCGCGCGCGCAACGATCCCTTCGA